>NZ_CAMLFY010000005.1 GCF_946479415.1 uncultured Shinella sp.
TCCAGAGAGTGTTTTCGCGAGCGCGGGCGGAGGGATTGCTGGTCTGGAGCCTTCCGGGCAACCAGGGGGATCTCTCGGTCTCACCCACTCTGCTATTGGACTATGCAAAATGGCAAGGTGTCAAGTTTCGAGCCATTGCGATTGCTTACGGTTGTCTATGGGAAAGGCCTTCGAACGACATCGAGGACCCTCGCCTCGTTCCAAGTTCTTGACGCTGGATCACCAACGCGGCTTGCCGATGTGCTGACCGCAGCCGCAACGCTAAGCACCCAGTACAGCGCGCTTGAAGGTGATGTTGAGAAACAGAATGTCCTGCGAATGGTCCTTGCCAGCATCACGCTTCGAACCGATGCGATGATGTTGGAGATCGCATCCGGCAGGCTGATCGCGATGCTGCTGGATGGAACCGCAGATCAGAAAGGACCGGCGCAGCCCCCTGGCGCCGCCGATGGTGCCCTTTTCCCCGATACGCTCGTCGTCGCGCATCGCATCGAAATAATCGCCGGCCGCTTTGCCGCCTATTGAAATAGCCGGCGCGAGGCGAAGAACTCGGCGCTTGCCTGACACCGTCAGCCTATCGCGCGATGGCTATCGGCATTCCGCTTGCCGGATGCGGCAGCACGTCCATTTCCAGCCCGTAAATCCTTCGCATTTGTCCGCTCGTTACGATCTCGGCAGGCGTACCGCGGGCAATCAGGCGGCCGGAATGCAGGGCAAGGATCTCGTCGCAGAAACGGGCGGCCATGTTGACGTCATGCAGCACGATGACAACGCCGACGCCCTTCGCGTGGCGCAGGTTCCGTATGAGCGAGAGAACCTCGATCTGGTGCACGATGTCGAGCGCGGACGTCGGCTCATCGAGCAGCAGGCAATCGGCATCCTGCGCCACCAGCATTGCAAGGCACACTCTTTGCCTCTCGCCGCCGGACAGCGTGTCGACCTGGCGGTCCGCCATGCAAACGACATCGGCGAGCAACATCGCTTCCTCCACTTTCGCACGGTCGATTGCGCCGAAGCGACCGAGTGCGCCATGCCAGGGGTAGCGGCCGAGAGCGACCAGTTCCCGAACCAGCATGCCCGGTGCATTGAATGTCGTCTGCGGCAGATAGGCGAGCTTGCGGGCGAGATCCCGATTGTTCCATTCATGCAGGGGCCGGCCTTTAAACTGCAAGGCTCCGCCACCTGGCAACTGCTGCCGGGCGAGGATTTTCAGGAGCGTCGATTTGCCCGAACCATTGTGCCCGATGAGGCCGACGATGCGCTTTTCCGGCAGGGTCAATGTCAGGGGATGCAGCAGGATGCGATCAGGAACGGAAAACGAAACCGCTTCGAGCTTGAAAAGCGGATCGGTTTCCTCCGACAACGGCATATTGGACTGCTCAGTCATGATCTCGCCGCCAGTACGGCACACAGAGAGACGGGCGACGGCCGAGATCCTTGCGCAACGGCATGACGGCGTCATGCTCTCCGGCAACCCAGACGAAGCTCTCCTGTAATTCTCTGTATTCTTCGACGGCCTGCGAAAGACGGTCGAGGAAAGCGGGTGTGTTTTCGGGAGCATCCCTGCAGAACCATTCCACGATCATGCCTTGGGGAACGTCGATATCGATCCTGTCTCCGGACACGGGCACCTCGATCAGAATATGGCCACTAGCATCGCTCGGGAGCGTTTCGGCAATCCGCGCCATGGCAGGCAGCGCCGTCTCGTCTCCGGCCAGCAAATATCGACGCGCGGGCTTGACGCCGAGGCCACAGGGGCCGGAGACGCCGCAGACCGCACCCGGCTCGGCTAACCGCGCGAAATTCGAACCCGGCCCGTCTTCATGCAGCACGAAATCCACATCGAACCAACCCTCGTCGGCATTGATGCGGCGGATGGTGTAGTAGCGGGTCTCGACGCCTTCACCCGGCAGAGCGGCCGGAAAATGCAGGCGGACATGCAGATTGTCGTTCGTCGCGAAATGGCGAAGGTCCCTTCCGACGAAGCGCAAGCGCTGCATGGAGGGGGCCAACCGATAGGAGACCTGCACCGTGACCATCCGGAAGCCGCGGGGTTTTCGTTCCGTCATGCGCGTCTCCCGATCAGCAGTAGCAGGAAAGGCCCTCCGACGACGGTTGCCAGCAGGCCCGCCGGAATCTGGAAGGGGAAGATGATGTTGCGACCAAGCCATTCAGCCGCCAGCAGGATCCCGCCACCGATCAGCGCCGAGGCGATACAATGGCTGGCCGGCCTCTGAAAACCTGCAAGGCGGGCAAGATGCGGCCCCATCAGCCCCGCAAAGCTGAGTGGGCCGACCAAAATGGTCGCTGCCGCGGTGAGGACTGCCGAAAGGACGAGAAGAATTGTGTTGGCGATGCGAAGCTCCACCCCCTGCCCACGGGCGACGGCCTCGCCGAGCGGCAGGATTTCCAGCCATCGCCGGAAGAGGAAGGCCAGCACCAGGCCGGCACCGAGGATGAACATCGCCACGACAGCCTCTTCAGGCCGGACCGCATAGGTCGAGCCGGACAGCCAGGCCAGCAATTGCTCCAGGCGCGGATCCTGCATGGCCATCAGCACGGCCATCACGAAGCCTGAAATCGAACTCAGCGTCACGCCGATCAGCAACAGGCGATCGCCCTGAAAATCGCCTCTGCGGGACAGCATCAGGATGAAGGCGAGCGTCACGCCGGCACCGATGGCGCCCGTGCCGATCTGCAAACCGCGCGTCGCGGCAATGGTGGACAATGTCGCGGCGATGACGCCGAGCATCGCGCCCGAGGAGACCCCGAGCACTTCGGGCGAGCCCAGCGGATTGCCCGTCATGCGCTGCAAAATGGCCCCGGCAAGAGCCAGCATGGCACCGCCGCTGACCGCCGCGGCGGAGCGAACCATTCGCATCGCAAAGAGCCCGTCGATGCTGCCGAAAGGGAGAAATGCCCAGCCGGACGATATCCGCCCGAAAACAACCGTGAGAAACACGGCGCCCACCAGTAGGAAAGCTGCCAAGGCAAGCATTGCCCAGGGTCGCCTCAGCCTTCGGGCGAGCGCCGCGCTGTCCACGACGGGCGGTGCAAGCGTTTTCAGACGCCGGACCAGGACGAGCAACAGCGGCGCGCCCATCAGCGCGGTGACGGCGCCGGTTGGAAAAATACGATAGGTCACGGGCAGAGCCTGAACGCATTGATCGGTGGCGGTCAGAACGAGCGCGCCCAGAATGGCGGACCAGGCGAGTTCCCGGCCAGGCCCGCGTGCGCCACCCGCCCGCGCAAGGGCAGGTACGGCGAGGCCGATGAAGCTGATGACGCCGACGGCGGCCGTGACGACGGCAATCATTGCAGCAGCGATGAAAAGGGCAAGGAAGCGGAAGGTCTCGAGGCTCAGCCCGAGGCTTCGGGCGCTGCCGTCATCGAGCGCAAGCAGCATGAGCGGGCGCTGGATCAGCACCGCCGCGACTATCGCAGCAAGCAGGCGCGGCACAAGGAAGAGCGTGCCGGACCAGTCCTGCTGATCCAGATAGCCGGCGCCCCAGAGATAGATTCCCGTCAGGAAATCGTGGTTGAACAGCATCAGCACGGCGCTCGCCGCGCCGCAATAGAGGCTGACGATCATGCCCGACAGCGTGACGGTCGCCGGCGAAAGCCCCTTTCGCCACGACAAGGCCAGAATGGCCGCCAGCGCCAGCCCGGCCCCTGCCAGCGCCACGCCCTCGGAAGCCGCCACCGCAGCAACCGGAAACCAGAGGGTTGCGACGGTGAGCGCCAGATAGGAACCGGCTGAGATACCGAGCGTCGCCGGCTCGGCCAGCGGATTGCGCAGAACTCGCTGCAGGACAGAGCCTGCGACACCGAGCGCCGCTCCCGCCATCAGCGCCACGGCGATGCGCGGCAGCAGGGTGTAGTGCAGCAGGATTTCGGCGGTGGCGTCCGGATCGGGAACGAGCACCGCCCAGACAGAAATGCCCTCGGGCAACACGGCGAGGATATTGAAGCCGATCATGCCCAAGCTGAACAGTGAAAAACCGCCCATCAGGACGGCGAGCGTGGGATAGCGGATCAGGCCCATGCGTCAATCCCCCACGAGCGCCGCCGAAGCGAGGCGGAGAAAGCGCGATGCCGACGGCAGTCCGCCATAGAAAAGCACGTCGGGAATGCGCACGACGCGCTTTTCGCGCGCGAAAGGCAGGCTGGCGACAACGGGGGACGCCAGCAGCTTATCCAGCGAGACGGTGCTGGTGTCGCCGACACAAAGCAGGCGCGCCTCCTTCCGCTCTGCGAGCCGATCGACAGTGACGGTGACATGGCCATACGCGGTGGTGGGGCCGTCCCAGGCATTGGCGATACCGAGACGGTCCAACACGCTCTGGAACAGGCTGTTTTTCCCGAAAAGCAGCACGCGGCGGCCATCGATGATGGTGACGACGAAGACCGGACGACCGTCATAACCATACAGGCGAGCCTTCGCCTGCTGCATTTGCGCATCGAAGCCCTGCCGGAAAAGATGATAGGCGCGTTCACGCCCGATGCGCTGCGCCAGCGCCAGCAGGGCGGCATCACCTTTCAGAAGAGGATCGCCTCCATCAAAGGCGTCCGGGGAAAACGGGAGGGTTGGCGCGATGACCTTGAGACGCCCTGCAAGACCCGCAAGCTCATCCCCCATCAGGATCAGGTCGGGATTGAGCTCCAGCACGAGCTCGAGATTGGGCTCGGACCGCAGGCCCAGATCCAGTGTCGAGGATGGCGCCGAAGGTTCGACGACGAGCATGGCGTACCGGTCGCGCTCGGGTATCGCCATGGGCGCGACGCCGAGGGCGAGAAGATTTTGCGCGCCAGGCCAATCCAGCGCGACCACACGCGAGGGCGCTGCGGCGGCATGGGCCTGGACGCTCATGCCGGCCGCAGCCATTGCGCCGAGCAGTGCCCGGCGCGACAGCCCATTTGCGAAAACCACGCTCAGAACTGCTTTTGCACGGAGAAGGCGATCGTCCGCGGCGCGCCGAGATAGTTGCTGGTCTGCCAGTACCCCTTGTTCGCGACATTCGTGACCGAGAGGCGCACGGTCAGCGGGTCGCCGAATTGGGTCGTCGTGTAGCGCAGGCCGAGATCGAAGGTCGTAAAGGCAGGCAGGCGATCGGTGTTCGCATCATTGGCCCATTGTTTGCCGGTGTACTGCACACCGCCCGTAAGGAAGAAGCCTTCGACCTGCGGCAACTCGTATTCCAGATAGGCCTTGGCGAGCAGCCCCGCGACATTCGTCGGGTCCTTGCCGTCGAATTCACCGCCTTTCACGTCAGCATTCAGTAGCGTCACACCACCAAGAACCGTCAGGTTGTCGGTAGCATTTCCGGTCGCGGTGACTTCGATGCCACGATGGTTCTGGCGGCCATCCTGCGTGTACACATTGCTGCTGCTGGTGAATTCGTAGGCCTTCTCGATATCGAACAGCGCACCCGTCAGAAGAACGCCACCGACTTCGGCCTTGATGCCGAACTCCTTCTGCGTGCTGACCATCGGCGACATGACCGCGCCGACATTGGTCGTACCATCCGGCGCCACGCCCCCCTGCTCGAGGCCTTCGATATAGCTGCCATAAAGCGATATGGATGGTGTCAGCTTGAAGACCAGCGAGGCCGAGGGCGACAGACGGCCCTGATCATAGGGAACCCCTGAAAGGGCGCCCGTCGCGTCATAGCCTTCCGCGCGGATCTTGCTGTATGTCGCACCGACCAGCGCGCTCCAGCGCTCGTTGAAATCGATCTGGTCGCCCAGCACGAAACTGTCATTGCGCACGCGCCCGGCATAGTAGGGCTCGCTGTCATCGACCGGGAAAACCGGGCGGGGAAGATAGGTCGGCGACGTCAGCGGGAACGGCCCGAGCCATCCAGTGTTCGGGTTATAGGGCGTGGCCCACGACTGGTCGGCATACATCTGGTAGCCGAGCGTCACCTTGTGGCTGATCGATCCGGTATCGAAGGCGATGTCACCGAAAAGCTGTGCGGCATCGAACTCGTTCTTGGTGCGGCCGGAATGAATGGCGATCTGGGTATATTCGCCCGGTGTCTCGACGGCATTCATGATGTGGTCCTGAACGGGCCGGTCGATGAACTCCTTGGAATAGGCGCCCCGGATGGTGATGTTGTCGTTCACCTCATAGGTCGCTTTGAGCTGGACCTTCTTCTTCTCGAATTCGTCGCGGATCCACTTCTGTCCCCAGTTCTGCTCCGGATCCGGCACCTCGCCATGCGGAATGCCGTAGTACCAGTAGGTGGAAGGGTTTTCGGTCTTGTACTTGGCGTAGGAGGCGTTCAGTTCGAGCTTCAACTGATCCGTCACCTGCCAGTCGAAGGCGCCGCTGATCAGGCCGCGGTTGACGTTCTGGTCGTCGATGGCCGTATCACCCGCCTGCTTGACCACATTGATGCGGTATCCGAACACGCCTTCGGCATCGATCGGCCCGCCGAAATCGCCATGGATATAGCCCTGCTCGCCACCATAGCTACCCGTTGTTATGCTGTTGTAGCGCTCCGCGGTTGGCCGCTTGCTGACATAATTGACCATGCCGCCCGGCGCGGCAGCACCATAGAGAAAGCCGGAAAGACCGTTGAGGATTTCGATGCGCTCGACGTCTTCGAGCGACGTCGCATGGCTATAGGAACGCCGCAGACCATCCTGGGCGGAATCATAGGTGTTGAAGCCGCGGATATTGACCATGGGCGACCAGCCGCTGATCTGCGGCGTGGCGGAGCGCGTCGAGGGATTGAGACGGAAAACATCGTCCGGCGATTGCGCCTGAATGTTCTGCAGGAGTTCGCGCGGCACGACACTGACGGAGAACGGTGTATCTTTGAGCGCAACGCCCCCGAGCAGACCAAGACCCGAAATATTCTCGACCTTGTAGCCATCGGAAGCGAGGCCATCGTTCTGGAGCACCGCATTGCCCTCTCCATCGACGACGATGCGCTCAAGCACCGTGGCCGTGTCCGAGACCGCTCCCACCTGGGTCGCGTCGGTGTTGGGATCCGAGATCGAAACCGTTGAGCCGTAGGGATAGGAATAGACCAGCCCCGACCCTTCCAGGATTTTGCCGAGGGCCGCCTTTCTGGACATTGTACCCGCCGCGCCGTGGCTTTGCTTATGGGCGGCAATCGCCGGAATATAGGTCACCTGCACGCCGGCCTGCCGGCTGAACGCCGCCAGCACGTCACTGAGTGGCCCCGCCGGCACCGAGAACGACCGGACAGCGTCGTCTTCAGCCCGCAGCGCCGAGGCGAATGCCATGGAAAAGCAGACGCCGGCGAGAAGCACCGCCGCCCATTTCCCCGTCATCGAGTGACCATTGTTTGCGTGACCATTCTGTCCCATGCATCTGCCCCCGGCATGTTGTGCAACCCGCCGCTTTCGCCTCTCGGAAAACCGGCTTCATGGTTGGAACGAAGGAGCTGCTGGCGTTTTCGGTCGTTTTTCAAAAAATCGGTCATACGGACGAAATAATCGTCAGGTAGCGCGAAATCTGGCGGACCTTGCCACCATAGGGATGCACGACAGCCCTCAGCGCCGCCACGGGGTTGCTGAGATCGAAGGCGCCGCTGATGCTCGCCCGGGCGAGAGCCGGGTTGGCCAGAACCACCCGCCCCGGCTGCCACCGGGCAATTGTCGCAACGACGGCACCGATCGGCTCATTGTCTGCGAACATCATGCCTTGCCGCCAGGCAGCGACCTGCGCCTTGTCGCGCTGGCCGCGCACGATGGAGCGCCCCTCCCCGCCAAGCCGCACCCATTGCCCGTCCAGCAGGCTGACGATATCGCTCGTGGGTGCCGCGGCGAAGCGCACATCCATGATGCCATGGTCGACGCCGACGCTGACGAAATCATCGTCCATGCTCACATCGAAGGCCGGACCTGGACCGGATGTCAGAACGCTGGCGGAACCCACCTCGAAGCCGCGCGCGGGATCATCGGCGACCTCGAAATAGCCCATGCCGCGCAGAAGCTCGACGCGCCGCACCTGCTCCGTCACGCTGAAGGTCATCGCGCTTTCGGGGCCGAGGGTCACCGCACTGCCGTCCGACAGCACGACCCGCCGAATTTCGGCCGTGCTGGTGAGATAATCGGCTTTCGCCCGGACAATCAGCTCCGGTCCCGCAACTGCCCCGGCAGTCGCAACGGCCAGCCCGCCCACCATGAGCTTGCGGCGCGAGAGGCCCGGCCCTCCCTTGGCCCCTTTGCGCAGATCGCCGAGCACCTTGCCGGTCATGCCATAGATTTCGCCGGCCTCCTGCCAGGCCGCCTCATGGGCGGGACTGCGCAGCCGCCAGCCCTGCGCACGTTCGATCGCAACGGGATTACTGGGTTCGTTCTGCAAGCGGATCATATGATCGACGGCTTCGTCGAACAATCTGTCCTGCTCTCTGTCGGGTCCGGTCATCGCGATCACTTGGGCTTCGGGCTACCACTTGCATAGTGTAACGCAGGAGCCGCGTCCAATTTCGCCCGAAGCGGTCAGATTTCTTTCAGGCGATCACGCACATGGCGGTAAGCGTCGCGGATAATGGACCAGGTCTGCGTCGTGGAAAGGCCGATAAGCGGGCCGATCTCGGCGATGGACAAGCCCTCGAGACGATGAAGCACGAAGGCCCTGCGCGTCCGCTCGGGAAGCTCCGCCAGCGCGTTCTGCGAGGCCAGCAGCCGCTGCCGGTCATAGAGGATTTTTTCCACCGAAGGCCGTGGATCGGCCACCGCCTCGACGATGTCGTCGGTGATCGCAAGAAAGGGTGCGGCCCGCGCCCGCCGTTCGAAATCCGTCGCGAGATTGCGCGACACCTGGAACAGATAGGCTCGCGGATTTTCGTCCGTTCCCATGGGCGAAGCTGTCATGACCCGCACGAAAGTGTCCTGTGTCAGATCCGCCGCATTGTCGTCGGACAGCCCCCGCCGCCGCAGAGAGCGCCTCAACTCCTGGGCGTGGCGTATGAACAGTTTTTGAATATCCCATGCCATTCAGGCGGGCTCCCAGCCGCAAGTCCATTAACTTGCATTCGATACTCATGTTTTACGAATATCGGCGCGGTCTTTCAAGCCATGGGAAAAGGAAAGCACTAATTGAGCTGATCGACGAAATCGTCATGCCGAAGCCGGCGCGTGTTCGGCTCTGCCCAGATGATCTCGTGCAAGCGATGATCCGCCTTGTCCAACGGCGCTTCCTGTCGACAGTCGAGGAGATCGGCGACGCAGAAACGATCCATGAAGGCCAGAAAAGTCGCCTCCGCCGCACCGCCGCGCGTTCGATGACCAGCCCCGACATGGCCCTATACAACGCTGCGCTTGAACCGCTAGAAGCGGTTTTGCTATAAGTTAGTAGCTACGGTTAAAGAGGTCGGCAGAGTCGGAAGCTTTGTCGACCTTTTCTTGATTACGGATATAACGTCTGACGACCTGCTCATCATAGCCAGACGTGGACACGAAGTACCCGCGCGCCCAAAAGTGATAACCTTTGTAGCGCCGCTTCCGGGCGTACTTGTTGGCAACGTAAAGGGCGGTCTTACCCTTCAAAAAGCCGACAATGTGGGACACAGAGTATTTCGGTGGGATCGATATCAGCATATGCATATGGTCAGGCATCAAGTGCCCTTCCTCGATACGGCATTCCTTGTGTTGAGCAAGCCTGTGCAAAAGGTCACCCAACTCGCGGCGTAGGTCCCCGTAAAGCCGTTTCGTTCGGTATTTGCTCGAAAAGACCACATGGTATTTGCAGTCCCAAGTCGCGTGTGATTGCGAGCGGCCGAAACCGGCGATTCGACGGTTCATCCCTCATAAGGCCGGCACATCGCTGGTCCCCGTCGGCTCCCGGCGGTCCTATCCTGCTGCTGCAGCACAGACAGGAGAGTGCGAAATGCGCGGTGCGGATATTCTGGTGGAAATGCTCATTGGCTATGGCGTCGATACGATTTTCGGCGTCCCCGGGGATACGAACGTCCCACTTTATGAGGCGCTTCAGCACCGTGAAGACAGAATTCGCCATGTGATGGCTCGCGATGAGCGTTCCGCAGGCTTCATGGCCGATGCCTATGGACGGTTTACCAACAAGCCGGGCGTGTTCGAATGCCCTTCGGGCGCCGGCGCGATGTATTCCCTGCCGCCAGTGGCGGAATCGAATGGATCATCGGTGCCGGTGATCCTGCTGACCATCGACATTCCGCTTCCGGGCGAGGGACGCGGTGTCCTGACGGAATTGGACTGTGCCAAGCTGTTCGAACCGGTCACGAAGCTGTCTGTGCAAGTGAAGGCGCCGGAAAAACTGCCGGAAATCATCCGTCGTGCCTTTCGCGTCGCCTGTTCCGGCAAACCTGGCGCCGTGCATCTGCAAATTCCCGAGGACATGCTGTTGGCCGAGATAGACCTGGCGCGAATATCCCTGCATGTCGAGGAGGAATGCCGGACGTTCCCTGCCTATCCAACGCTGCCGCCGCGCTCGAAACTCGAAGAGCTGCTGGAGGTTCTCTCCAGGGCCGAGCGACCGCTGATCGTGGCGGGGGGTGGGGTGAACCGCGCCCGCGCAGGTGACGAGATCACGCGGTTTGCCGAAAAATTCAACGTACCGATGTGCACGACGATGACGGGCCAGGGGGCCATAGACGACGATCATCGCCTCGCAATCGGCGTCATCGGCGATAACGGATATCATCCTCATGCGAACTGGGCTCTTGAACATTCCGATTTCACGCTGTTCGTGGGCTCGCGCATCGGCTCGGTCGTCACCATCGGCTGGACCTTCCCGCGGATCACCCTCAACAGGCGGCTGGCACAAATCGACATCTCGCCCGAGATCATGGCAAACAACTACGAGAATCTGCTATCCGTTCAGGGAGATGCCCTGCTGGTCCTCATGGAGTTGCTGGAGCTGAAAGCAGCCATCGAGCCCTCCCGGCACGAAGCCTGGGTCGGGGAGCTCAACCGGCGCCGGCAAATCTTTTGGGAGCACGCTGAGGAAGCACTTTCCGACGAACGCGTTCCGCTGCGGCCCGAGCGCGCCGTACGTGCTTTCAATCAGGCCCTGCAATCTTCCGGCAGACCTGCACTTATCTATTCCGACGCCGGAACGCCGACCCCCTATATGACGCGCTTCCTCAAAATCAATGACCGCGAGACCCGCTTTGCCATACCACGTGCCTTTGGTGGCCTCGGTTCGGCGCTTCCCGCCACAGTCGGGGCCTGGCACGCCGATCCTTCCAAGAGGCCGATCGGTCTTTTCGGTGACGGATCGTTCGGCATGACGGTCGGCGAACTGGAAACGCTGGTGCGTTTGCAGGTGCCGGCAATCCTTATCCTCTTCAACAACGGGACATTCGGCTGGATCAAGGGCCTCCACCGGCTCAAGGGCCACAATCAATGTTTCGGCGTGGATTTTCTGGCACCCCGCGGCCAAGCAATCGCGGAAGCCTATGGCCTCAAAGCATGGACAGCTAAAACGGCTTCGGAACTCGATGGCGCGCTCGCAGCCGCCTTTGTCCACGACGACGGACCGTGCTTCATCGACATTCATGTCGAATCCATCGCAGACCGCGTGCCTCCGGTCTATTCATGGCTATTGAAGCGGGGAGAGGATCCGCTTGATCTGGAGCCGGTGGAGAAGGCTTATTTTTGATCCAAAGGATAAGCCGGAGGCAGGAATTGCCGCCGGCGGGTGAATTCAGTGGCGAACCAATCGCGGAAGATTCGCACATTGGCCGAGTTCATCCGTGTCTGCGGGAAACAGAGATAAAAACCCTCGCCCGATTTCTGCAGCCTATTTAGAGCAGGCTGCAGAATTCCCGTGGCCAGTTCGGTGCGCACATGGAGCTCGGGAACGACCGCCAGCCCCAGACCGCTGATGGCGCATTCGAGAATCATATCGAAGTTCGGCAGGCGCGGACCGTGGATGCGGCTCTTGTAATGCACGCCCGCACCCCGCAGCCAATGCAGCCATAGGCTCGGGCGACTGGAATTCTGGATCAGCGGATATTCCAGCAATGCCTCGTCGTTCGGCAGGCCTTGCAACGGCAGCAGCTTTGGCGCACCGACCACGATCAACTCCTCATCGAAGAGCAACTGGCTACGCGCGCCGCTCCAATTGCCCGTGCCGCGCACAAACGCAAGATCCAGCTCGGATGCCGCGAAATCGAGATCGTGGCGGCAGGGATAGACCTCGAACCATGTTTGAGGATGCGCGGCTGCAAAGGCGGTCAGCATCGCAGCACCCCAGCGCCGCATCAATGTCGGCGGAAAGCCGACCTTCAGCATGCTCTGCGCCTTTCGACCCCGAACGGCATCGATGGAGACATCTTCCAGCTTGTCGAGAAGGCGCGAAATCTCATCATAATAACGCGCGCCCTCTTCCGTCAGGATCAGTTTCGGGCCGGCTCGCTCGAACAGGGTAAGACCAAGAAAATCCTCAAGGTTCTTTATCTGCCGGCTGATGCCGCTTTGCGTGATCCCCATATCCTCAGCGGCCTTGGTAAAGCTCAGGTGGCGCACTGATGCATCGAATGCGTGCAGGGCGCTCAAGGATGGCAGAAAGCGGCGCATGACCAATCTCCTTTTAATCAGCATGAATAAAAATCATGAAGAACCCATTTTTCAATGCTTTTCTTTGGGAAAGTTTGGTCCCAGTCTTCCCGAAAAAGAAAGTGGGAACGACATGGACTATGGCGACAGCATTGACCGCAATCTGCTCAGTATTCTGGAGGAAAACGCGCGCGTGCCCGCCAGCGAATTGGCCCGACGTGTCGGCCTCGCGCGGTCGAGTGTCCAGGAGCGTATCGAGCGGCTGGAACGTCGCGGCGTCATCCTTGGCTATCGCGCGATCGTGGGTCGCCGCGAGATCGATCAGAGCGTTTCAGCCTATATCTTCATCACCACCGCCTTGCGCGCCACACAAAGGCTGTTTGCGGTATTACGCGGCTACCCCGAGATCTCGACCGCCGATACGATCAGCGGCCCGGCAAACATTCTCTGCCGTGTGAACGTCAATTTTTTGGAAGATCTGGAAGCGCTCATAGAAGAGCTTGCCCGGATCGAGGGAATCGAAAGCGTGACCTATTCGGTCGTGCTTTCCAACAAAATCAATCGCGAAAACGCATTGATCGCCCGCAAGGCGCAATAGGGAACGAACAATCAACTGGGATGTGACCATGAACAGACGTGACTTCGGAAGGGCAGTGCTGCTTGCAGGCGCTGCTGCGCTCCTTCCATCCTCCGTGCTTCTCGCTGCGACCGGAGGGCCGACGCTCGAAGCAATCCGGACACGGGGTACACTGCGGATCGGCGTGTTCGCAGGCACCGAACCTTATTATCACAAGAACCTGGCAACCGGAGAGTGGGAAGGTTTCTGTGTCGCGATGGGCCGGGACTTCGCACAATATATCGGCGTCAAGCTGGAGCTGGTCGAGACGACCTGGGGCAATTCCGTGATCGATCTGCAAAGCGACAAGATCGACATGATGTTCGGGCTCAGCAACAATCCGGAGCGCGCCAAGGTCGTCGACTTCACCACAGCACTGATGGACAATACCTTCACGCTCGTCGCCCGCAAGGATCTGGACGTGACGAAGTGGGAAGAGATGAACAGGCCGGAGATGCGGGTAGCGGTCGATCTCGGCTCGACGCAGGACAATTTCGCCCGCAAGAACCTGCCGAACTGCACGCTCGTCGCGCTCAAGTCTGCCGACGAGACCATTCTGGCGCTTCAATCGGGCCGCGCCGACGCCATCATCCAGGTCGCTCTCCTTGCCGTCGTGACGACAAAACACCTCGCGCCGAACGTCAAGCTCATCATTCCGGAACCCCACGCAAGCCAGCCGACCACGATCGGCGTGCGCCGTGATCCGAATGGCGAATTTCGCGATTACGTCGATGCGTGGCTTGCCGAACGCCGCGGGAAAGGCAAGGTCTCGAGCTGGATCGTCGATAGCCTCGCGCTCGTTGGCGTCGACAAGGCCGCACTGCCCGCTAATCTGACATTCTGACGCACGACCATGTCCGCTTCCTCGGGTGCCTTGGGCATCATCATGCTGGATACGGCGTTCGAACGTCCACCTGGCGATGTCGGCCATGCCGGGTCATGGCGCTTTCCGGTCAAGTTCCGCCATGTGCGCGGTGCCTCCGTTTCCCTCGTCGTCCGTGCGGGCGGCGAGGGTCTCATTGACGATTTCATCGCCGCGGGCCGCGCGCTGATCGCCGACGGCTGCAGCGCGATTATCACGTCCTGCGGCTTCATGGCTCTTCATCAACGAAAATTGGCAGAGGCGCTGGGCGTGCCGGTCGCTGCCTCCAGCCTCATGCAGTTGCCCATGGTTGAAATGGCGCTCAGCGCCGGGCGGCGTCCGGGCGTGATAACCTATGATCAAGCCAGCCTCATTCCCCACCTCTTCAAAGCCTGTGGGGCCGATCCATCCGTGCCTGTTCGCGGCGTGCCTGCCGACGGAGCATTTCACGCGCTCATCGAAGGCTCTGCCACATATGATCATGCAGCGCTTGAGGCCGAAGTGATCGATGCTGCCCGAAAGCTTGTCGCCGAGCATCCGTTCGTTGGCGCTATCGTGCTGGAATGCACCAACATGCCGCCCTTCTCCCAGGCGGTCTCGGCTGCCCTCGATCTCCCCGTCTTCGACATCCTGACGCTTGGCGAGTGGCTTTTCACCTCAACCTCTCCCCGGACCTTCCGCCGGGCCGAACAAAGCGCGCTGTGATGCAATATCAATGGGACTTCTCCAGCCTCTGGCAATACCGCGGCCTCTTTCTTCAAGGCTTGGGCTACACGGTCGGCTTTACCATTCTGACCATCGTCTCCGGAATCCTCGTCGGCACGGTCTTCGCTCTCGCCCGACTTTCGGGTTTGAAAATCGTCACCGTTCCAATCATGACGATCGTCGAACTGTTCCGCTGCACGCCTGTCCTCGTGCAGCTGGTCTGGTGTTATTATGCCCTGCCCATGTTGGTCGGAATCCAGATCTCGCCAGCGATGGCGGCCTTCATCACGCTGACCATGTACGGCGCCGCGTTCTATGCCGAGATCATTCGGGGCGGCATTATTTCGATAGATGCCGGGCAATGGGATGCTGGCCGCGCGATCGGCATGCGTCGAGGCCAGTTGATGGCCAAGATCATCCTGCCCCAGGCGTTGCGCCGCATGGTGCCGCCCCTGGTCAACCAGTCCGTTTTGCAGCTCAAGAACACATCGCTTCTCTCCGTGCTCGCCGTACCCGACCTGCTCTATCAAGGTCAGCTCGTGACGTCTGCCACCTACCGGCCGCTTGAAACCTACACTTTGATTGCATTCATCTATCTGGCGGTCCTCTTTCCCATGACACGCCTGGCGCACTGGTTGGAGGGCCGCAAGGCATGAAGAGCAAGGTAGAGAGAACCGGCAGCGAGGAACCCATGATCGAGGTCGTAGGCCTGAAGAAATCCTTCGGTCCTCTCGACGTCTTGAAGGACATCAACCTTTCCGTCCCGCGCGGTCATGTGGTGGCGATGATCGGGCCAAGCGGTTCCGGGAAATCGACCCTGCTGCGGAGTCTCAATTTGCTGTCATTGCCGGATGCAGGCTGCATCACCATCGGCGGAAGGCGGATGGATTTTTCTTCGGGTCGCGTCGCCATGCGCGATCGGGATCTGGCGGCTTTTCGTGCCAATACAGGGATGGTGTTTCAAAACTTCAATCTGTTCCCGCACATGAGCGTCATCGACAATGTGATGGTCGGGCCGGTGAGCGTGTTGAAACAGGACAGAAATTCCGCGCGGAGCGTCGCGATGGATCTCCTCGCCAAGGTCGGCCTTGTCGCGAAAGCCGATGCGCGCCCGGAGCAGCTTTCAGGTGGACAGAAACAGCGCGTGGCGATCGCGCGGGCACTCGCCATGAAGCCGGAAGTCATGCTGTTCGACGAGGCCACTTCTGCCCTCGATCCGGCGCTGGTCGGCGAGGTTCTGGCCGTCATCCGTCAGCTTGCCGAGCAAGGCATGACGATGATCCTCGTCACTCACGAAATGGCCTTTGCCCGCGATGTCGCCGACACGGTCATCTTCATGCAGGACGGCTTCGTCGTGGAGGCCGGTGATGCGCGCCAAGTGATTAATGAACCTCGCGAGACAAGGACGCGCGAGTTCCTCAGCCATTTCCATGGTGGACTATCCTGAAGGCAGGACGAAAACGGCAATGACAGGCAAGGTAATCGTGGTCGGTGCGGGTATCATCGGTGCCACCACAGCATTGAGATTGGCGGAAGCCGGCTGGGATGTCGCGCTTTGCGACGGCAATGCGCCAGGCAGTGAAGCCGGTGCAAGCTACGGCAATGGCGGCTGGATCAGCCCGGCGTCGATCATTCCGATGAGCATGCCGGGGCTGTGGCGGAAGATTCCCGGCTTCCTGTTCGATCGAAACGGGCCACTGACGATCGATTGGAGGTCCTTGCCGCAGTTGACGCCCTGGCTCCTGCGTTTCTTGTGGGCCGGCGCCAGCAAGACCCGCGTGCGTCGGACAGCGAAATTGCTGAACTTCCTGCTGCACGATGGCCCTGCGCGACATCTGGAACTCGCGCGAAAGACCGGACAGGAGCAGCTCGTTCTTCAAAAAGGGCTGCTCTACGCCTATCCCGACCGGGCTTCCTTCGAGACGGAAGCACTAAGCTGGGAGCTACGCCGAGAAAACGGCGTTGCATATGTGGAGTGGGACGAAATCGAAATCCGGCAAAGGCTCCCGGCTCTCGGTCCTCGCTATCGGTTCGCCATCCATGTGGTCGACGGTGCCCATTGCCGCGACACCGGACGCTATGTCGCCGGCATCGTGGAAGCTGCGCGACGCAAGGGCGTAAGGTTCCAACAGTCCACCGTGACAGCCATCCTGGACGGTGTGACCCCGCAGGCAGTACTTGAGGGTGGCGAAACGCTATCCGCCGACCGCATCGTCGTGGCCGCGGGCATCCATTCCGGCCGCCTGCTTCGCCCGCTCGGCGTGCGCATTCCGATGCAGAGCGAACGGGGTTACCATGTGACTGTAACATCGGGGCAAACCCCCTTCGAAATTCCCGTGATGCCGAGTACGGGCCGGATGGCCAACACGCCGACCGACATGGGCCTGCGCCTTTCAGGCCAGGTCGAGCTCGCAACGGTCGATAAGCCCCCGAACTGGGAGCGCGCGCAGGTATTGCAACGGCATGCCTTGGCGAGCTATCCCTATCTATCCACCGACAAGACCCTCGGACTTCGGCTCTGGATGGGCCATCGCCCCTCAACGCCTGACGGTCTGCCGGTGATCGGTCCCCTCTCGCGACATCCCGCTCTTATCGCCGCATTCGGCCATGGACATGTCGGCATTGCGGCCGCCCCCAAGACCGCGGATCTCGTGCTCGACGCGCTCGAAAATCGTATCAGCGGCGAGGCGCATCCTTTTCTGCCCAGCCGTTTCAGGCAATGATCGGCAATTCCTCCGACGCAAATTTCAAATAAAAGCTCTTGAGTCAGATATTTCTGCTTAGGCATGTATTGCATGCCTCGTGTGTACCACCAAAAGTGTACCACTTTTCAACGCAAAGCCCTGAGAATCAAGGGCGTTCAGCAATATCAGTCATTTAAGGGGCGTTTGGTAGCGGAGGACCGTTACACTCGAAATACACACACAGAAATCATTCCATACAGATTTTCTGCAGTAATATAGGCGAATTTTCATGTCCCTTAGTTCATTTTTACCGAAAAATCACTAAAATATCCTGATACATACTTGATTATCACATCATCTCTTCCATGATGCCGGAACTTGGTTCATTGGAAGGCGCTTAAGACATGCCTTTGACCGACGCCGCTCTGAGAAATCTCAAGCCGCAATCAAAACCTTTTAAGCGCGCTGACGGGGGCGGGTTATACCTGTTGGTCAAACCTAACGGGACACGCTCTTGGCGCCTTGATTATCGCTTCTATGATCGTCGGAAAACTCTATCCATCGGCAAATATCCCTACGTCTCGTTAGCAGATGCCCGCGCGGCGCGGGAGAACGCGAAGACATTATTGGCACGCGGTATCGATCCAGGTGTTCAGAAACAACAGGATCGGATCAACGCGACTATAGCGCAGGGGAACACGTTCGGTCTTATCACCGAGGAATATCTTGCGAAGATGGAGGCGGAAAAGCGGGCAAAGGGCACGATCACCAAAGCTCGGTGGCTGTTGACGGAACTCGCCGCTCCACTGTCACGCCGGCCAATTGCCGAGATCAAGGCCTTCGAGATTTTAGCAACGCTTAAGCGAGTGGAAGCTCGGCGCGCGTACGACACTGCCCACGATCTGCGCGGCATCATCGGTCGCGTATTCCGGTTCGCGGTCGCCACCGGTCGCGCGGAAACAGATCCTACGCCTGTGCTCCGTGGCGCACTGGTCAAGCATACGGCAACAAACTTCGCAGCCATCACCAATCCAGAGCGGATCGGGCAACTCATGCGCGCCATCAACGGTTACGGCGGGTGGGCTACTCTTACGGCGGCCTTGAAAGTGCAAGCCTACTGCTTTGCTCGTCCTGGCGAGACGCGCAGCATGCATTGGTTTGAGATCGATTTCGAACGTCGTATATGGACTATCCCAGCTGAGAAGACGAAAATGCGTCGGCCCCTAATCGTTCCGCTGGCAAGACAAGTCGTTGAGGTTCTGAAAAAGATTCGGCTAGTCAGCCGAGATGATGGATATGTTTTCCCGTCAATGATTTCAGGCAAGAAGCACATTTCCGAAGCTGCGATGAATTCTGCGCTGAAGCAGATGGGCTTCTCAGGTGCCGAGCACACGCCTCACGGGTTCAGGTCAACCGCAAGCTCACTGCTGAACCAGTCCATGCTTTTCCACCCCGATGCCATTGAAGCCCAGTTGGCACATCTCGACAAGAATTCTATCCGCCGAATCTATAACAGGACGCGATATTTTGATGAACGGGTCCGCATGATGCAGTGGTGGGCCGACTTTCTAGATGCGCGGGCTTTGGACGGGTTTGAACCTCCGCATCAACCGAAGCCCGACACGTCATTCCGTGAACGGCGAACATGGTGATTTTGTCGCGGTAGCTATTTGGGCGCCTTTCACCGCTTTACGGGTGCCGGCTGCGTAATTCCCAGAGAAGTTAGCCAGGCATCCACCTCTTCAATGTCCTGGCGGCGCATCCCTGTCCGAATAAGATCAGGGCGCGCACGTGCAATTTCCGCGGCCTCCTCCGGGACAGGCCACCGCCCTACCCAAAGCCACAGGCCGCGGGCCGCCCTGAGGGATATGCCTTCCGGTATCGGGAGATCGGTGCTCACTTCCTCGTGCGCCCAGAGAACGTAGCGCACTCCGGATACGCTCATGCCGATCTTGCGGGCGATGGCGGGTGGAGTCAGACCTTCTCTGCGAAGAGTGGCGATATGGTTGTTTCTGTCGACCGTGTTCATGGGGCGATCGTACCGGACGATATGCGAAGCGCTATTGCAGGATTCGACATACCAACTGAGATGCCTGTCACTGCTTGACAGTTTACAGACTCAATGAGAACGTAAAGGGAACAGAATGGAGGTGTCGATGCAGAACGATGTCGTTGCCAGAGCCCTTGCGGAAGTTGCCGCGTCCCGTGCCTGGCGAGAGAAAAATGCTGCTGAGCGAGCCGAGCGGCTTCAGAGAATGCAATCGACTCCCCGCCCCCTCTACGTCCTCAAGAGCAAAAAGCAGTTGGAGCTGCGCCTACAATGATCCCGCAGCCCCTGGCACAAGAGAGCCCCAAAGACGAAGCCATGGAGGTGTTGGCGCTCCACGACTGGGATGCGCTTGAGGCAATCCGCACGGTGCTGGCCGAGCGTGACGCGGTTGAAGAACGCTTGCGCATTGCCGCCATAGCCATGGCCGCGGCTACACGCGAGGCTGGAAACCGTAGTCTGTTAGTTGAGCGATAGGCCGGAGCTGACACATGTCCCCATACTACAAACGACTGTATTTTGACTCCAGCGTGTATCCTGCCAAGCACACGTGCTGAGGATTGAGTGATGATTGGATATCAGGCGGCCCAGCGCCTTGCTACTATGACCTGATAAAGGTACTTTTTCTCGTCGATGCATAACGTAGCTGGCATCAGTCGGAATGGGGTCAGAGGACGCAATGAATTTAGCGGCGTATTATTTTAACAGAACATCGCAAATCATCACGGCGAACTATTTCATACCGACGCTCGATGATATCGATCCCGGAACCGGCGACACAATTCGTGATACCTATGTCAAAATGGAATGGTCCAAGGACAGTAACACTGCGCCACTGAACACATTTGAGCAAGTTTACGATGTCAACGCCACCGTATCCCGCTCCTTCACTGTACAGTCGGGCCACTCGTATAGCGACAACCTGTACTCACAAAACAACGTCACCGGATTGGATGACTTCAAATATGCGAAATTCGCATTTTTTCACAAAAGCTCGGTAGGAATCACCTATTCCGGCTTCTATGACGCTCTCGAAATCGCCCTTGTGGCGGGGAGTGATTTCGCAGATACGATTACGCTCGGCGGTGACGGATTTACCGTCGCCCTCGCTGGTCCTGGAAACGACACGCTGTTTGGTGGAGCAGGAGATGGTCATCAAATGGGCGAAACTGGCAACGACCGGCTGGTCGGCAGCCTGGGCGCCGATTTTCTTGATGGTGGCTCCGGAGTAAACACTCTCGATTACTCGCTCTCGTCCATTCGCGTGAAAGTCGATATATCTAAAAATACTGCTTCCGGTGGAGACGCCGATGGCGACACCATTGCGCATTTCCAGAACGTCTCCGGCACCAATTTCAACGACGCTCTCTATGGCACCTCAGCTGCAAATGTCCTGCGCGGATTTTCGGGCAACGATACACTTGACGGTCGTGCCGGCAATGACACGCTTTACGGGTATGACGGAAACGATGTATTGCGTGCAGGTGTTGGTAGGGATTCCCTTTCGGGCGGATCCGGCGCAGACTCCTTCGTGTTCCGGACTATCGACGACAGCACGATAGCTAAGGCAGGACAGGATAACATTGTCGACTTCAGCCATGCGGCTGGAGACAAAATTGACCTTTCTGAAATCAATGCAAAGCTGGTTGCATCGGGTAGTGATCCGTTCCATTTCATCGGCACAACGATATTTAGCGGAGCCGAGGGCGAACTGCGTTACGTCAAGTACGCGACGGAAACCTACGTCTATGGTGACGTGAACGGCGACAAGAAGGTCGAATTCGCTCTCCATTTTGAAGGAGCAATTTCTTTTGTTGTTGGTGATTTCATCCTTTAGTGTGTGAGGCGTCGGCCCGTATGCCGGCGCGCCGCGACCGCCATCCGGTTGGTATTTGAACCGTGTGCGGCCTCATTGTCGTTCCTATGACACCATGCAGGTTGAGCGCCGAACCATAGTAATTCCACGTCCCGGCCGGCGCCCATCGTCAACTCGCTTTGACATAGAGCGCCCAGTCCCTACGATGCCACGGCAGGAGGAGGCTCTGGCCAACCTAAGCCACGGCAGTGATCTTCAGCGGCCCGAATAGCCTCGCGCTGGCTTCCGAAAGGACCATCAAGGTAATGCGACCGCCCTCGGAACTCGACAAACACACCCTTCTTCAGCACATCATAGATAATCTGCATTCCACTTTCGTACCCCATATCGATACGCCTCCACGCGGATTAGGCGCGCTTTCTTGCCGATTGGAAAATCGTACTCAGCATTAACCCAAACGATTGCGGTTAATGTCGCCTGCGTTGGACCCCGTTGTGAAGTTGCGCAGAAACTCTTATCTTTTCTGAAGGTTCCGTTTGAACGGTGATTAAGGAGGCTTCGGGGGGATAAATGCGTTCCGAGATTTTCGAGCCGTCCGAACTCGCAGATATGCGGGATGTTTTCGACGAGATAACGTCGCAGCCGTGGTTCAGTCGGGACCCTGCAGCGAAAAAGGCCTTCGCGAAATATCTGCTTGAGGCATACCCGGGCGGGACCTTCAATCCCGCCATGGATAAGGGACTATTAGAGGCGACTGCCAAAGCGCACTACGGCCGCAACAAGGATTGAAGGCGCGTGCGGAACCAGACGCCTGGTAACGCGTTTTTCCGCTGCACTGGTCCATACTTTGCCCCGCCTCGCGTGGGGCTTTTTATTACCTACTCACCATTGGCCGCAAGGCGCCGTTGCGCTCCAGTCGCATGTGCCTTGAGTCTGCTGCGTTGCGCTCCAGTTAGCAGCGCACTCAACACAGAGGATATCGATGACCTTCTCCCGGGATCATGAACGAATTTGCGCGATCGAATGGCTGGTGCGGCGCCTCGCTGTCGAACACTGCCTGAAAGGAACTGACCCGATCGTCGCTGCACAGCAGGTTGTCAATGATGCTCAGGCCTTCGGCGAGCAGCTATATGCGAGCGTCTCCAATGGCGAACAGGCTGATGAGCCCGCGACGTCGATAGGTATTGCGTCGGCCGTTTCCGCGCTTGTTGATCGGTTGGTCGTCGACGTGGAGGCTGCACGCGATCTCCGCGATAGCAACCTGTCGCAGGACTAGTCGCCAGCTAGGACAGCCGGGAGACCTGCCCAAATATCCCATACTTTATCGTGATCGAATAACTTCGTTCTTCTTCCTGCTCAATTAGGAGTTGACGAGCAGGAGGTAGATATCCGTAATAGGCTCTCTTGGGGCAAATTCACGGCGGCGTTTTCCTACATGTCTTGCAGCAATAGACGCGACAGAGGGGCGCTTGTAGCGCTCGGTTTAGCGCTTATCGCCGTTGTCGCAGTTGCGTGGTTAAATCAGCCATCCGATCAACATATAGCTGAACCAGCCACCGTCCCCGAAAAACAGTATCAGGAACAACGCGGCCCGTCCGAAGGGTACTGGTGGCCTGAATTCGCGGCGCGCGATACGTATGCCCAATGGGCCATGACGATCTTGGCCCTCGCCGCCACTGGTGTCAGTATTTGGGCGGTGCAGATGGTCCGAGCAACTCTTGATGCGACACGGGATGGAATCCGAGAAGCAAAGGTTTCCGCTGACGCCGCCTTGAATCAAGCGCTAGACCTGCAGTTTCAACAACAGCGCCCTTATGTCCATTTTGACGGCGGCAGTTTCAGGATATCCATTTCGGATGAGTCGAAGTTCAGTTGCCATGCCGAAATAAGGATCAAGAATAGTGGCGTATCGCCAGGCACGATCACTCTGTGGGGGCTTTTCCTCAATTCCTTTACAAATCTTTCGGAACACCGTGGCCAGCACAGTACAGAACGCTCTCGTATGATCATCGGCCGTGAGGGAACGGACGTGCTAACTATCGGCACTACAGATGGAGAAATTCTGCCAGATGCTGCCGGATCTTTTGTAGTATCCATGTATGTTTGCCTGAAGGTCCTTTACGGCAATATCGGAGACGGCCAAAAGCTTGACGAAGAGACATGGCTCGGCGCTTCTGCCCGGCTAAACCTTGGCGAAACGGTGGAAGGTTCTCATTGGGTCGTGATTCCGGAGCCCGACCTAACTAGGTTCGGCGTGTCTGATTTTAGCAGACAATGGGTTGACGCTGACGGGTGGAGCAGCGTCCGTGCCAGAGATTGAGACAGCCCCTGAGCCACCGATCCAAAACCTGTCCCCTCACTACACTGATGCCCCTGCTCAATTAGGAGTTGACGAAAAGCAGATAAATATCCGAAATAAGCCTCACAGGGGCAAATTCACGGCGGCGTTTTTTTACATGTCTAGAGGCGACAAATACGCAGGCGCTGCGATTGGACTCGTAGTCGGTGTTGGTTTAACGCTGCTCTTCATTGCCGTACCGCTTATCCTCCCCAACAATGAGGCGAAGCACCCTTCAGACGGCACACAAATCCAACAATTATCCGATAAACAACTTTCCGATTCCGGCAGCGGCCACTCTTGGCTCAATGGTTACGAAGGCTACGTCTACACTGAAGACTCTCTGGCGCAATGGAGTATGGCTGTCTTCGCCGTCATCGCCACGGGGATAAGTTTCCTTGCTGTGGTCTATGTTAAAGACAGCCTTACTTTGAATCGCGAGGCTGTTGATGCCGCCTTGGCCGCCAACTCCACCACCAAAGAAATTGGTGTTGCTCAGGCTCGGGCGTATATCTCTATCACCGGTGTCGATGTAGATTTTCATCAAATCGGAAATATATTCACGATAAGATTACGGCTGAAAAACGCCGGAAACTCCCCCGCTAGAAGTGTCTCTGCGAACGTGACTCTCAAGGTTTTCTCGATTGGGTCTGATGGAAATAGTAGGGAATGGCTCTGGGGGCCAATACAGGCAACAATGCCCGATATAGGGAGCGGAGATTTTGGCCCTTACCCCATCGAATTCCATGAAAATCCTGTATCTGACGCTATCGCCAGAACCATTACTGGAATGGAGGTCAATATGCGCGTTTCTGGGAGGGATGTATTCAACAATATGTTTGTCGGCGGCGCCGTTGGCATGATCGCCGGCAGCTTTGTATGGAGCAACACGCAGAGGTTTGCTTTCGTCAAAATGGTGAGCCCTGTTTACGCCGACAGCTTGCGATGACTTTCACATAGTAGATGCCATCACAACATACATCTCAAGATTGTAATAAACCCATCTCCAGCGTACTCCTCACTCTTATCCGCCGGGTAGGTGCAACGGGATTGAGGGGACATGCATGAAGCCTGCGAGCATCTTGGATTGGCTGGGGCCGCTGGCACTCGTCGTCATCTTGATCGGTTATTTGTTCATCTCCACGAATGAAATTTCGATTTGCGAAGGAGCGAATTGTTTTCGTGAATGGGTTGCAGCGCTTAGCGGGTAGGCTGCACTTGGAGCAGCGCTAGTCACGTTGTCTGTGCTACGAGAACAGATGGAAGACCAGCGTCGGCAGACGGATTACATCATCGGAAATATGTTCCCCGAGATGACCGCCGAACCCAAAACCTACGAGGATGATGAAGAGCTTTTTCAAACGGTTCAGATCACAATAGTAAACAGAAATCGGCGACCGGTACGAATTGGGGCGGTCGCGTTTGTCGGAGATGATCGAGTGGAGATTGGGGGTCTACCGCTCCACAATTGGAGACGATGCTCGGGATTCAATATTCGCGAAATAGTTCATCGGTACGTATGTGCATCGCGTTCTTCCTGGACGAGAAGACGGCACGCCCGCACTGCAATGTGTGATCGACTGCCATGTATTCTTTAACAAGAAAATTACACCCGCTTGCTAACAACCCGGACACGTGGGCTGCGTTTCCCGGCAAAATTACCACCGCCGCATACGTGAAAGAGGAGAGCGAGCGTCTGATTATGTTGGAGCAACACATCGTCTTAGACTTGTGACTCCTCACAATACCCTTGAGTTTTATCAAATGCGGTAGAGCAGTGTAGTGGTGGGTTGCCCATTCAAACATTGACTAAATATGTTGACCACGTCACAACTAATCGGCGAATGGGGGATCACTATGCCAACAATTAAGGTAAGTTTCGGATTCGACATCAAGACTGGACTGATGACCGTAAAGCAGACCTCGACTGGTCTTGGAGCTTACGATCACATGGCGATCAAATACAATTTCGACGACGACGAGTTTTTGTTCACCCGCGATATTCAGCCAGGCGAGAAATCGCCCTACGAGCTGACCGCAAAATTCGGCCACGTAGCCAATCATTACTTCGGTAACATATCGTTCTTCGCTGACAGCGGCGAGAATACAGCCCGCTTGAGCTACGACGTTATCGTGCTAACCGGACGAGCTTCCTCAAACGCAGTCTTTGTCGCGGACGTCGATTGGGGCAATCGATCCGCGAACGACTACGTCTACAATGACTCCCAGAGCCTTTTCATCGATGTTGGGAACGGCGATGATATTGTGAAGCTAGGAGGCGGAAACGACCGCGTGCGCGGTGGTCGAGGAAATGACGTCCTCGATGGCGGCAGTGGAACGGACACGCTCGATTACACCAACTCGACTGCAGGCGTGGTCGTCAACCTCGGCAAAAATTACGCGTATGGCGGATTTGCTGAAGGCGACAGCATTAGCAACTTCGAGCGGGTGTTAGGCAGCAATTCGAATGACACGCTGACAGGAACGTCCGGTTCCAACCTTCTGAAAGGCTATTCCGGACGTGATGCCCTTTACGGCGGCTCAGGTGCCGACGAGCTTCGTGGCGGCGGTGACATCGACCGCCTTGAGGGACAGGCTGGCGCCGACCTCCTGTTCGGCGAAGGTGGAAACGACCTGTTCGTTTTCCGGCGCCACACCGATAGCAGCGCCTCATCTTTTGAGCGCGACACGATCATGGACTGGAACAAGGGTGACAAGATCCACCTATCCCTTATGGACGCAAACGCCAATTTGGCAGGTGATCAAGGATTTGCGTTCATTGGAAAGGCCGATTTTAGCGAAAAGGCCGGACAGCTTCGTGCGTTCCAAAGCGGTGGCTCGACCTATGTGCAGGGAGACATAGACGGTGATGGTTCTGCCGACTTTGCTATCAAAATCGCGGGCCTGGTTACACTCGGATCGGCGGATTTTGCGCTCTAGGGCCTGGTAAGTTTTTTCTGAGGAGGCAGAAAGATGGTTTCGGTAAAATTCGGCGATGACTACGCCATTGATATGCGCGACTACACATACGATTTCGATGATCTGCCTTCTGTCACGTCAGTCAGCTATAGCTCCACGTATCTACGTGGTCGTTTAAGCGATGGAACGTATGTTTCGATTGATGGGAAGGGTTTCAGTTACGACAAGTCGACTGGCGTTCCGAACGGGGGCGAAATCCACAGCATCACGGAAACGCGATACGGAACGAACCTCGTGTCGATTACAGGCCTTCATCTCGCCGTCAAGGACTTGGTGAAGGTGGCGTTGACAGCAACCTGGTTCGACGACCTGTCCCTCGTAAAATCGATCCTGTCGGGCGATGATAGCATTTACGGCAGCCGATATGCCGACGTGTTGCTGGGTTATAAGGGCAACGACATTCTTAGCGGCAAGTCTGGCAATGACAAACTATACGGGTCGGATGGCAACGACCTACTGTACAGCGGCGCGGGCCACGACTCTTTAAATGGCGGCGCTGGATCCGACACATTTTCTTTCCGCAGCATTTCGGACTCAACCTTCTCGTCGATAGGACGCGACACGATTTACGATTTCTCCAGCCAAGACAAAATCGACCTTGCCAGCATCGATGCCAATCAAAAGGTCAGTGGCAACCAAGCATTCACATACATCGGAAAAGCTGCATTTCACGGGAAAGCCGGCGAACTCCGCTTCGAAAAGCAGGCTTCCGACACATACATCTACGGCGACGTGAACGGTGACAAGAAGGCGGATTTCGCTGTTCACCTGGAAGATGCCATCGACATCTATAAAGCGTACTTCCTGCTTTGACGGCTCTTTATACAGATGAACGCTAGCGTAGTCGTTTTGCGGTTCGCGAAAGCAAAATATCTACCCACTCGAAATACTCTGTCCTAACTTGCCCAGCAAGTCCGTTCCATCGCTTCCACGCAGTTGACTCCTCGCCGCCTGCAAGTAGCAATTTCGGAGGATACGATTTCGACAATCGTGAGTTATCAATCGGGCTTCGCGGCTCTTTATTGAACCATTTGTAGCGAACAATGTTCAAATAGCCGGCCCCTTTCATTCGGGGGTCGTCGATGGTCTCAACACTCATCATATAGACAGCGTTTACCCGCTTGGTTTGGCGAAGACAGTCTGTAATCACGGGGTTAAGCGCTTTGTAGTCAGCCTCGAATTCAGCATCGAACCAAGCTCGCGGATAAAAACAAACCACAACGTTGGGCTCGTCTTTTGGTAGCTGGCTCGCTTTCCGTTTCAGAGCATCTCGCACGGTTTCTTCGCGGTACGCGGGGTTTGTGAAATGCGTCACTTCAACATTGACTTTCATATCTTTGTCGGCAGCCATAAAGTCAAAATCCAAACCTTTCTTGCCTACCTCCGGGCGCACTTCGATTCCTAATCCGGCGCGGATAAAAATCATGGTGGCTTGGGCCTCTAGGAAGGCGCTTTCTAGGTCCCGTCCCCTCATTCGTCGAATAGTCTCATCGAAAGCGGCAGGGCTCTCACTCAAGAGTAGCAAAACTTCAGCAATCTGCGTCAGGCGCGTGGTATGTCGATATCCAAGCCTGCCATCCATTTCAGGTTCTGCGTTGAGAAAATTTGGCACTCCTGGCATGCTCGGATGGTAGCCCAAATATTCGGAGATCAGAATTGCAGCCGCGATTGAATACCGCGGCATACCGAGAAATTCACGAGACATAGCATTGATTTGATCGATGACCGACTGCTTAATATTTGAATACATAGGCGCCTGCCCCCGCGCAGATTTGAATTAGACGCACAGACTGCAGCGTCTCGAATTTGCCAAACCTGCAAGATGCCCAGCAGTACTGACACAATCATGCCTGCACGGAGATTTACACCTATAGGGTGTAGCGCGTCTAGGAGGAAAAAGTGCTTACTTCGGTTTGCCAGTGGGCAACTGTGATATGCCTTCGCTCGATGGTTTCCAGCTGCTCGACTATACGCGCCGGTTCTGCCTTCAGGCCAATGCGTTACTGGACCTATTGGCGGCACGTAAGGCCATCCGCGCCACCGGCCGCGCATCGACGGCGACCACGCGCCTCGCCGATCGCGTCGGCGGCATGTTCGCGGTCAAGGGCGGCAAGTTCCTCTTCCTGAAACGGGGCATCCTGCCGGCCGCGTCGATCGACAAGAGCGAGTGCGAGAGCTGGTCATTCGACGTCGAGCCGCGACCGCTCTATGGCAAGGTCCAGGCGGGCTGGTACGACCGGTCGAAGAATGCGGTCACTTATGAGGACAGCGAGACCGGCCTTGAAGGACCTTCGAGACGGCTTCGAAAGGTTTTCGCGTCATCCGACGAGGCGAAGGCCGCGGCGAAGTCTGAAGGCGATCGCCTCGGCCGAGCGACTGGTTCGGGAACCATCACGCTCGCCGGCCGGCCGGACATCATGGCCGACGCGCCGATCCAGACGACGGGCTTCAGACCGGAGGCGAACGGCCTCTGGCGCTGCGGCGGCGTCGATCACGTCTACGAGGACAGCTACACCACAACGATCGAGCTGGAAGCGCCTGAGGAGGGCAAGAGCTGATGGACCGGAATGAACTTCAGAAGGAGGTAGATAACCTCCTCCGACTTTCGGCGCTCCTGTTTGGCGCAGTTTCTTGGGGCTCGGCGGCCGCCGCACTCCTGCTGATGCTCTCGCTATTCGTTGAGATCGCTTTGCCTGTGGCGTTCGCGCTTCAGATGGTGGCTGGCGCGGCCGGTGCGGGTATTTCATTGTGGCGAACGTCATAGACGGGTGGCCGAGGCGCTAGAACGCCTCAAGCGACGGGCCTTAGTTTGGCGACCAGACCCGTCCGACAGCGCATTGCACAACCGTCGCACCCGTACCCTGCAGGGCGGGATTGTGATTACGTCGTGAGTTCTTAGAAATGGTGAATATGCAGCCGGTTTCGCCGGTTTCTCCCGCTGCCCCCTACATTGGGGGGAAGCGCGTTCTTTCGAAAACCATCATCCGGAAGATCAATGCCACGCCGCACGATGGCTATGCCGAACCGTTTGTTGGCATGGGCGGCATCTTCCTTCGCCGGACCATGCAGCCGCGCATGGAGGCGATCAACGACATCAGCGGTGACGTCGCCAATCTGTTCAGGATCTTGCAGCGCCACTATCCGCAGTTCATGGAGGTTCTACGGTTCCAGCTCACCAGCCGGCGCGAGTACGAACGGCTCCTGAAGGTGGACCCTTCAACGCTGACCGATTTGGAGCGCGCAGCGCGCTTTCTTTACCTGCAGAGGCTGGCGTTTGGCGGCAAGGTCAGCGGGAGGAATTTTGGGGTGACGCGAGATGGCGGTGCGCGCTTCAATCTGCTCAAGATCGCGCCGATGCTGGAGGACATTCACGAGCGCCTCGCTGGCGTCGTCATTGAGTGCTTGCCCTGGCATTCCTTCATCAAGCGCTACGATCGGCCCGGCATGCTGTTCTACCTTGATCCACCCTATTGGGGCTCGGAGAACGATTACGGCAAGGACGTCTTCAGCCGAGCCGACTTCGCCGAAATGGCAGAGGCTTTGAAGAGCCTTCAAGGCCGCTTCATCGTCTCGTTAAACGCCGCTCCCGGTGTCTTCGAAACCTTTACCGACTTCGTCATCGAGGAGGTTGATTGCAGTTACAGCATCGCGGGAAAGGGCAGAAACAAGACCGTCCGCGAGGTCATCATCACCGGAGGCCGCCGATGAGGAACGTTCGCTGCGGCTCGTGCCGCGCCTTGCTGTTTCGGGCTAGACACAACGCCATCGCCGACGATATCGAGATCAAGTGCCGGCGTTGCGGCACTCTCAATCACCTGAGGCCATTCGAGCCCTTTAGCGATCGCCGCGAGCGACCGAAAAGGACGAACTCGTGTGGCTCCACATTCCTCTGAGCTTCCTTCCCTCACCGGCGTCGCGCTCTGCGCTGGCGTCGGTGGCCTCGAACTCGGGCTCCATATCGCCGAACCCGGATATCGCACTGTTTGTTACGTCGAGCGGGAAGCCTTCCCTGCGGCCACTCTCGTGGCAAGGATGGAAGACGCGGCCTTGGATCAGGCTCCTGTCTGGTCTGACGTTACCACCTTCGACGGCCGCCCTTGGCGTGGCCGCGTTCATATCCTCACTGCCGGTTATCCCTGTCAGCCGTTCAGCTTCGCAGGCCAGCGACGCGGGGAGGAAGACCCCCGGCACCTCTGGCCACACGTCCGCAGGATCATCCGGGAGATGGAGCCCGAATGGTGCTTCTTCGAAAACGTCGAAGGGCATATGTCCCTGGGAGCCGACAGTGTCTTCCGGGACCTTCAGGGATTGGGCTTTGCAGTCAAAGCGGGCCTGTTCAGCGCGGTCGAAACCGGCGCTAGCCATATTAGGCGCAGGCTCTTCATTGTGGCCCACGCCGACAAAGACGCTCTACGGGAACCGGATCGAGCTGGAGCTGATCGACAATCGGTTTCGCATTCACTCCGATCTCAGCCAGACGGGCTCGCAGCCGGGGATCGGACAGGTCGCGAAACTCTGGTCGCGCCTGTGGCTGCTGATGAAGGCCCTCGGGGCGACGCCTACGAAGAGTTTCAGCTTCCCCTATTCCCTCCCGCTCCATCTCAATTTGCGCGCTGGGCATCGGTCCTCGAACGGCGACCTGACCTACAACCTGAATTTTTCGGACTGGATGATGGGCTGGCCGATCGGGTGGACCGATCCGACGCGGCCGGTAACGGAGTGGTCAGCTTGGCTGCAGCGTATGCGTGGCGCACTCTCACGGCTGCCCACCTGAACGGCGGCTAAGAGCCGGGCCTCGGGCGTAGGCCCGGGGCTATTCAACGCGGAAGCTTGCGTAGGCCGATCTCCACCTTGCCTCGTGTCTTCAGCCTCCGCTTGCACTCTGGGCAGGGGACCTTTTCTCCTACGTCGCGTAGCGGGTAGAGCTTCCATTTTATGACACGCGGGTCGTATCGATCGATCAAGGCCATGTAGCCACACTCGCAACGCCCTACGAGGCCATACCATTGAGGTAGGTCAAAGAGGCAGGCATCGCCAACGTCGATCCAACCGAATTGATCTGGCTTGCCGGTGGGGGCGGTGACGGCGCGGAGCTGCCAAGGGCCGTTGGCTTGAATTAGATATCGGCCGGGGTACAGCTCGACGGCTTCACGGAATGCTTCGTGCACGATCCCGCTCATTGAGGTTCGGAGCGCGACGCCCAGAAGGTTACCGCCCTTGCGGTCGTAGACGAGGATTTGATAGTTGTCTTCGGCTTCAAGCCCAAGGCTCGGTGGCAGGGGGTCGGGAATGTAGTCCACGCGGCATCCTCTATGCCCCCTGTAAGCTGTATTGTATGCCGCGATGTGGAGATATGGCCGATGCGGCTCTCGCGTCAACCCGTCTGCTTCAAATGCGCTGTGAGGAGGGTTTTAGCCGCGTTTTTGACAGCACGTCTGGAAATCCAGAATTTCCATTTTTTGCTGTCAAATTTCCAGAATTTCGCGGCGAGCTACATGGGGGGTCGTATCGTTGGTAGCGGAGGAGGGATTCGAACCCCCGACACAAGGATTATGATTCCTCTGCTCTAACCTACTGAGCTACTCCGCCGACCGAAGGACGATTGGAACGTGGTCCGTTTTCCGTCCGGTGCGCGGCTTATAAGGGGCGGCTCCTGCGGGTGTCAAGCGACCTTTGCAGGAAAAATCGCTTTGTCCGCAAAGGCCTGGGTAGGTCAGGCTTTTCAGGCGGCGGCCGGAGTGGCGAGGATACGCTTCAGCGCGTCTTCGGCGGCGGCCTCCCGTTCCGAGCGCTGGATGAAGCCGCCGCCATAGATGCGGGCGTCCTCGCCTTCGCCGGAATAGAGCGCGCAGGCCTGGCCCGGCGCGACGCCGGCTTCGCCTTCCGAAAGCTCGACATAGATGCCGTGCTCGTTGGAGGCGAGACGCGCGGGGCGCGGCGGACGGGTCGAGCGGACCTTGGCATAGCAGTCGAAGCCGCCGGCAGCCACGGAAGCGAGATCGCCGTCGCCCAGCCAGTTGATGTCGCGCAGATAGAGGCGGCGCGTTTCCAGCGCCTCCTTGGGGCCGACGATGACGCGGCGCGAGCGGGCGTCGAGATAGACGACATAGAGCGGTTCGCCCGTTGCGATGCCGATGCCGCGGCGCTGGCCGATCGTGTAATGCAGGATACCGTCATGGCCGCCGAGCACGCGGCCATCGATATGCACGATCTCGCCGGCCAAAGCCGCATTCGGCTTCAGCTTGTTGACGATATCGGTGTATTTGCCCTGCGGCACGAAACAGATGTCCTGGCTGTCGGCCTTCTTGGCGACCACGAGACCCATCTCCTCGGCGAGCGCGCGGGTCTCGGCCTTGGAGAGATGGCCGAGCGGAAAGCGCAGATAATCGATCTGCTCCTGCGTCGTCGCGAACAGGAAATAGCTCTGGTCGCGCTCGGCATCGACAGGGCGATAGAGCGCGCGGCGCTCCGGTGCGTCCGGCGTCGGATTGGCGCGCGAGCGGATATAGTGGCCGGTGGCAAGTGCGTCGGCGCCGAGATCCTTGGCGGTGGCCAGCAAGTCGGCGAACTTGACGGTCTGGTTGCAGGCGACGCAGGGAATCGGCGTTTCGCCGGCAATGTAGCTTTCGGCGAAGGGATTGATCACCGTTTCGCGGAACCGCTTTTCATAATCGAGAACATAGTGCGGAATACCAAGCGTCTCGCAGACGCGGCGCGCATCGTCGATGTCCTGGCCCGCACAGCAGGAGCCGGCGCGGTGCACGGCGGCACCGTGATCGTAGAGCTGCAGGGTAATGCCGAGAACGTCATAGCCCTGGCGTTTCAGGATGCCGGCCACGACGGAACTATCGACGCCGCCCGACATGGCGACGACGACACGGGTATCTTCCGGCTTGCGATCGAAATCGAGACTGTTCACGCGAGGTCCGTTCCGGTGGTGCGGCCTTTGCCGCTGCGCACCTTGACTTGAGGCCGAAACCGGCCGTTACGGCGCTCCACACTGTCGAGCGTCCTTCGGGCGACATATAGAAACTTGCCGCACCGAGAGCAAGAGAAGGCAGGAAACCTCGTCTTTCCGGCCACGCAGGCGATTGCCCTTCCGGTCCGCAGGAAGGACAGATCTCAGCGTAAAGGAAAATCAGATGAGACGCAGGCGCAGCGCGATCGCAATCGCCTGCATGCGGTTGACCGCCTGCAGCTTGCGGGTCGCGCTCTTGAAATAGCTGCTCACCGTATAGACCGAGATGCCGAGGATGATGGCGATCTCGTCGCTGCTTTTGCCGGCCGCCGCCCAGCGCAGGCACTCAACCTCGCGGCTGGAGAGCTTTTCCCGGCCGGCGGTGGCTGCGACGAAGGTCTTTTCGAGGCACTCGAACAATTGCAGGGCGGAGAAATGCAACTCCGTCAGCTCGGCGCGGGCAAGCGGGGCACGTGTGCCGGAAAACACCATGAGATAGGGATCGCCGGTGGTGGAATGCAGCAGAAACGCTGTGGAGGTGGTAAGCTCGTGGCTTTCGGCAAGCGAAATCGCGCTGCCGGCCTGCGTGTTTTCCCAGTCGGAGGGAGCAAGAAGCGAACTGTCGCCCTGAACAGGCAGCTTGGTCATGCCGGTCTCGACGGCAAGACGGCTGATATGGAACAGCCCCATCGCATCATATTTGCGCACGAGATCGGCCGGCCAGTTGCTGACGAGCAGGCGTTCGGCAAAACGCTGCTGCTCGTTGGCCGGAAAGCGCGAGACCAGGAAATGGCTGAACCGGAAGTGGCTTGCGCATTGGCGCATCAGGTGCAGCACTTCATATTCGGTCTGCACGGTCTCCAAATTCGCCGTGGACAAGAATTCGGGCGACCAGCCCTGCTGCAGGAGCATGTTGTCTGGATCTCTCATTTTCCGTTTCCAACCGCCGGCGCGCTGCGCCGGGCTCGTGTGCATTCTCGGTCCGGAAAAGTCTTGGAGCATCCCTGGGCAGGCGGCGTCAAAAAACGCCACAGACGCCGTATTCCCAAAGGAAACAGCGCGCGGAAGGAATTCATGTGGATGCTTCCAGGGAGCTCCGGTGGCATCGACCCGATGCCGGCCCCTTAAATTTGAGGGCGTATTAGCAGTATTTGAATCAAATGGAAATGAAATATCTGCATGGCTCCCATGCGGAGGCTGTAAGCGGGTGCGTTGCCCAACGTAACGGAAACCAATGCTTTGCGAGGCGAACGGCAATAGCGAAGCCGCTCAAAAGATTAGAAAATTGTTAGTGTCCGCTTAGGCAAATCTTAAATGTGGCGGGCTAGAGTTCCGGCATATGGTCTTGAGTTTATGTAGAGAGTCCAATGACCGAACTGATACGACCCCGCGTTAAATACGTCATCGGCCCCGATGGCAGCCCCCTGACGATCGCCGATTTGCCGCCAGCCAATACGCGGCGCTGGGTGATTCGCCGGAAGGCAGAAGTCGTCGCCGCCGTGCGTGGCGGGCTTTTGAGCCTCGAAGAAGCCTGTGAACGGTATACGCTGACGGTCGAAGAATTCCTGTCCTGGCAGTCCTCCATCAACGATCACGGCCTTGCCGGCCTGCGCACCACGCGCATCCAGCAGTATCGCCACTAGACCGTTCCATTCCGGATCAAGACCCAGCGGCCGCGTTTACGCGGCCGCATTCTTGTTCAGTGCTGCTCCGGCTCATCGCGGCCTGAGCTTCATCTGCAGAAGGCCCGTCATGATCGCGGAAGCGGCATAGAACCAGAGGCCCGGCTGCGTGAAGGCAGACGCCATGCCGCTCGTCTTGGCCGCGACGATGACCAGCGCCACCAGCATCACATCCATCATCGACCATTTCCCGAGCACCGGCAGAAGTCGGGCAAGCCAGCTCGACTGGCCGTCGCCTGCCTGTGCCGGTGCCGTCGCCTCCAGCGCGATGCCGAAAAGTTTGACGATCGGAAAAACGATGGAAAACAGCGCGACGAGCACCGCCAGCCCGCCGCTCCCCTGCGCCCAGAGTGAGACGACGATGTCGATCAGCGATGGCGTCTCATCGAAAAAATAGAGTTTTTCGAACCGCACGAGCGGCAGGATGAGGCCGAAAGCGAGGCAAAGGCTGGAAAGAACCAGAAGGGCTGGAACGACGAGGATCATGAGGGGATTCGCGTTTGAGATCGCTCTGCATAGCACCCGTTTCGTTCCGATGCAGCACGGACTGTTCACACCCCGGCGGCTTGCCCGATCAGGTGAAACGCGAAAGGATGGCGCCACGCAACATCGCGAGGAGCAAACGCATGGACATCCAGCATGAAGACAACGGCTCGAAGGGCCGCTATTCCGTCACCGTCGAGGGTCACGAGGCGGAAGTGACCTATTCGCGCGCGTCGCCCAAACTGATCATCGTCGACCATACCGGCGTGCCGGATGCGTTGCGCGGCAAGGGCGTCGGCCAGGCGCTGGCAGCCCATGCGGTGGAAGAGGCCCGCAAGGGTGGCTGGAAGATCATGCCGCTCTGCCCGTTCTTCAAGGCTCAGGCCCTGCGTCACAAGGACTGGACCGACGTCGTCAACCTTTGAAATTTTGCGCAAAAACGCGAAGAGCCCTCGTGAGCGGTCTTGCGGCCGCTCGCGAGGGTTCTTCAGAACTGAAACGAGATCAGGCGCGAAGCCGGACCGCGTTGTCGCGCTCTTCCAGCGCCGAAGCCTTGGCGAACTCCGCCTCCGCCTCTTCCAGCGCAAGCTCCGCGGCATCCTGCTGTACCTTCAGTTCCCGGATCGAGACCTGCAGGTTGTCGGAGCGCTGCCGCGCCGCCTTGGCGAAGGTGGGATAAGCGAAGTGGTTGGGATCGGTAATCCCGGATTTCTTCTCTTCGATGGCGATCTGGCTCTCCAGCTCCTTCGACATCCGTTCGAATTCGGACATCATGAGCTGCAACTGAGACAGCTGCCGTCTTTTGTCTTTCACCTGAAATTCCTTCAGGCGAACTAGGCTCTCACGCGACTTCATACGCAATACTCCCGTGGATAGCGAGACCCCGGCATAAAGGCTGGCGGTCGCCGAACACATTGGCGAACGCTCAACCCGGCATTCCAAATCAGTTCCAAAACGCGGCGTTTACCGCCTGCTGGAACCGGCATTTCCACCCGAGACCCGACAAAACACGTCGAGCGTTAAAAAAAACCTAGCGAGAATTAATGAATCCCTACCGCTGGTAACCTTTCGTTTACGGGCATCGTTAATCATAGGTCCGATGATTTAAGGCTCAGTAAATGCGGTTCGCAAAAAACAAGGTGGTTCGCATTGATGAGTCTAAAGAGTCGGTTAGCTTTGTTTCTTAATGAGAAAAATTAAGAGACACATTTCTGATTCACATTTGAAATCAGGAGTCTGCCTAAAATAATTAACAGATCGATACACCTTGCCAAAGTGAATCAGGATTTGTTAACCATTTCGTGGCAGCCTCCAAATCAGGCAACGACTGGATCCGTATCGCGTAGGGGGCCAGGTACCTTGAGCGGCGGAAAAGGGGACAGATATGCGGGTTCTACTCATTGAGGACGACAGCGCGACAGCGCAGAGCATCGAACTGATGCTGAAGTCCGAAAGCTTTAATGTGTATACCACCGACCTCGGCGAGGAAGGTGTCGATCTGGGCAAGTTGTATGATTATGACATCATCCTGCTCGATCTCAATCTGCCCGACATGTCGGGTTATGAAGTTCTGCGCACGCTGCGCCTGTCCAAGGTCAAGACGCCGATCCTGATTCTGTCGGGCATGGCCGGTATCGAAGACAAGGTGCGCGGCCTCGGCTTTGGTGCCGACGACTATATGACGAAGCCGTTCCACAAGGACGAACTCGTCGCCCGCATCCACGCCATCGTGCGCCGCTCCAAGGGCCATGCCCAGTCGGTCATCGCCACGGGCGAGCTTATCGTCAACCTCGACGCCAAGACGGTCGAAGTCGGCGGTCAGCGCGTGCATCTGACGGGCAAGGAATACCAGATGCTCGAGCTGCTCTCGCTGCGCAAGGGCACGACGCTCACCAAGGAAATGTTCCTCAACCACCTCTATGGCGGCATGGACGAGCCGGAACTGAAGATCATCGACGTCTTCATCTGCAAGCTGCGCAAGAAGCTCGCAAATGCCGCCGGCGGCGCCAACTACATCGAGACGGTCTGGGGCCGCGGCTACGTGCTGCGCGAGCCCGATGGCGACTACGCCGAAAGCGCGTAACCCCGCCCTCCTCCGCTCACGATTTCGACCCGCCGGCTTTTCCGGCGGGTTTTTCTTTGTCCCGATGAAAGACACACGCGCAACGAAAAACGCGGCCGGCTCCTTCGAGCGGCCGCGTTCGAAAACGGGATCGATTGCGCGCCGCTTAGGCGGCGATCGAGAGATTGCTGAAGACCTGGGTCAGGATCTTGCGGTCGAACGGCTTCAGGAGGAAATCGTCAGCGCCCGCGCGCTTGCCCATCATCATCTTCTTCAGGTCCGCCTCGACGACGCAATAGTAAATGCGCACCGACTTGCCCTGCGGCAGGTTGCGGATATTGCCGATCAGCTCGAGCGCACCGTCCATGGTGGCATCGACGATCAGGATGTTGGGAAGCTCCGCCTCGCAGCGCACCAGTGCCTCGAGCGAACTCGAGGCTTCCAGCACGAGAAAATTGAAACCGGAAAGAATACGTTTGCCGACCTTCCGGACGACATCGGAACCGTCGGCGATCATCAACCGCTGCATTAGCTGCTCCTAAGATCTCCCGCTCGTCAAGCGGGAACAGTACAGGAGGCAACTCTACCGGCCACTGGCAAACAAAGCGTTAGCAGCCATGGTTAACGCCAGGCTGCTCTCGCATCATTCGGAAGCGGCCGCCATGCGTGCGCTGAAGACGATTTCTTCCGGGTTCACCGCGACATCGAGCTCCATACCCGCCTCCTCGGCAAGCAGCACCGTGTAATACGGCTGGATCGAATGGGCATCGACGGCCTCCTCCGGCGAGCCGGTGAGGATTTCCGTGAATTTCGGCGGCACACGCAGCATGCGACCCTTCACGGCCAGCTTGAAGACCGCGTCGAATTCCGGGTTTTCCAGCGTCACATCGACCGAACCGCCGCGTGGAATGGCGCCATAGGCGACGAGAAAGAGGTTGAGCAGCAGCTTCACCCGGTTTTTCGGGATGATGGCGCGCGGGCCGTTCCAGGTGATCTCGGTCTTCTTTTCGGCGGCGGCGAAATCACGCGCAGCCTTTTCGGCCTCGCCCGTATCGATCGACGCGCCGACCGAGCCGGAGGCACCGAAGGCAAGGCGTGCGAATTTGAGACGGACGGAGGCATTCAGCGCGCTGGTGCGGATGAGGTCCATCGCCTCGGCATCGGCACCGCCCTCGTCGAGCAGTTCGAGGCCGTTGTTGATCGCCCCGACCGGCGAGATGACGTCATGGCAGACGCGGCTGCACAAAAGGGCTGCCAGATCGGGACCCGTCAGCGTGAGATTCGGATTTTTCGGCATAAATTTCTCCTGGGTCCACGCATTCTTTCATCGCGGGACGCCTTGCGAAAGGCTGACGCGGGAACATTCCGCGCGACGCATAGCACGCCATGATTGCGCGAGGCGTGCTGGATTTCAAGACAGCCATAATGACACCACATTTGGTAAACCGATTGTTAAGACGATCGGATCAAATTGCAGCATGGAACGGGGCCGAGACATCAAGAAAGGCAAACGGGACATGGCTGTTACAAATCTGGTCACGACGGCATTCAGGCTCGCATTTGCGGCCTTTGTGACGCTGCTCCTTGCTTTGCCTGCCCAGGCGCAGCAGGCCAGCCAATATTCGATGCAGGAAATCGTCGATGCCGGCCATGGCTTCTTCGGCGAGACCTCGGGCGGGCTGGCCAAGCTCGTCGAGCGCGCGTTCGAATCCTACGGTCTGCCGAACGGCTATATTCTCGGTCAGGAAGGCTCCGGCGCCTTCGTCGCAGGCCTCACCTATGGCGAAGGCACGCTCAACACGAAGAATGCCGGCCAGCACTCCGTGTTCTGGCAGGGTCCGTCGCTCGGCCTCGACTGGGGCGGCCAGGGCAGCCGCACGATGATGCTCGTCTACAATCTGCCCGACGTGAATGCGCTCTTTGACCGTTTCGGCGGCGTCTCGGGTTCGGCCTATGTCATTGCCGGCCTCGGCATGCAGGTAAATGTCAACCGCGACATCGTTCTCGTACCGATCCGCACCGGCGTCGGCGCCCGTCTCGGCATCAATGCGGGCTATCTCAAGCTCACCCGCCAGCCGACCTGGAACCCCTTCTGAGGCGTCTCTTCCGAATGAACCGGGCCGCTCGGCCGTCTGGTTAACCGAGAGTTGATTTCGCGGGAGCGACCCCTCCCGCAAATCCGGGCAAGCCGCTATAGTGCCCTTGCCCGACATCCCGTTTGGACCCGCCGCGTTGGATCGGGACCCGTTTTGAAGCGAGTTGATCCGTGATCGAGTATGCCCTTCTCTTCGCGCTTGGCTTTCTCGCCGCCACGCTGACCGGACTGCTCATCGCACCGGCGATCCAGAAACGTATCGTCAAGTTCACCGAAGCCCGCATGCGCGCCACGATGCCGCTCAGCCCACAGGAAGTGCGCGCTCAGAAGGACATGGCCCGCGCCGCCTTCGCTGCCGAAAACGCCCGGCTTTCCCAGAGCGTTCGCCGCGAACGGGAAAAGCACACCCTGGAAATGGTGCGCAACGAAAAGCTTCTCGCCCAGGCTGCCGCCATCGGCACGGAAAACGCCGAACTGCATGCGCAGATCGCCGATATGAACATCGAGGCCGGCGACATGCGCTCGGCCTTCCGCCGCGAAGAAATGAAGGGCGAGCAGCTGAAGACCGCGCTTGCAAGCGCCGACCGCGAGGTGCGCAGCCGCCTCACAGAGATCGACAAGCTCAACACCACCATCAATAACCTCCAGTCCGATATGGATGCGATGAAGATCGATATCGCGACGCAGGAAACGACGATGGAAAACCTGAAGAGCCGCATCGGCAATCTCAAGGACGAGCGCGACAAGGCGCGCGACGATCTCAAGACCGCAAGCGAAAAGGCGAAGTCACTGGAGCTGCGCCTCGGCCGAGAAGAGGGCCGCGTGCGCCAGCTCGAAACGCGGCTGACGCGCGAACTGGCCGGTGCGGCTGACAAGGACAATGCAATCGAACGGCGCATCGCGGAAATCACCCGCCTGCGCGATAAGGTGAAGACGTTGACCGCCGAAAACAAAGAGGTCGCCAAAACGGCCCGCACGAGCGGCATTACCCGCGCCCTGACCCCGGTCAAGCTGCCCCAGCGCAGCGCCGAGAAGGTCGTGCCGCCCATCGACATCGTCGCGCCGGAGGAGGATGTGCGCAATCAGGGCACAGCGCTTTCCGAGCGTCTGCTAGCGGCCAAGACCGGTGCCAACGACGCTGCCCTGCGAGAAGAAATGGCCGACCTCGCCAGCAAGATGATCGTTCTGACCGCCGCGCGCGAAGGCGCAAGCTCGCCGGTGCATGATCTGATCGCGGCCCTCGACCCGAGCCTCGAGGGCGACGACCGCAGCCTTGCCCAACGGGTGCGCGAACAGATCGGCCGCGACGAGGCCTGACCCCAGGGAGAGCGCGATATGAAGACTGCCATCCTCGCTCTCGTGCTCAGCCTCACCGGCGCCAACGCGCCGTCTCCGAAACAGGAGGCGACCGCCACCGGCCAATATTGCGGCCGGCTGTGGAGCAACGGCGCCCTCGTCCAGACCAATACCGAATTCAAGACGGAAAGCGACGGCCGGCTGACCGGCACCTACCGATTCGCCGATGTCGGCACGATGACCGCGGGCACGCTCAACGAACCCGCCCCCGTCACCGGCCTCGACCATACGCTGGACTGGCAGGACAAATACGGCAGCGGCAAGCTCACCATCACCTTCAAGCCAGACTACAGCGGCTTTACCGGAAAATGGCGGGACCAGTCCGGCTCGCCGAACGAATTGTGGGATGGCGTGCGCTGCTGAACGGCGTCAGTCGACCCGGCCCATGGCCAGAGCAATCTGATAGAGCGCAATCCCGCTCGCCGTCGCGACATTGAGACTGTCGAGACCGGGGCGCTGCGGAATGCGCGCCGTGTGGAAGCGGGACAGGATGCTCTGCGGCAGCCCCTCGCCTTCCGTACCGAGCACCAGCGCGATCCGTCGCGCCGCCGGAATGGCCGTGACCGAAACTGCACCGCGCGGCGACAGCCCCCAGATCTCGAAGCCCGCTTCCGCCAGCCCCTCCAGCATCGCCTGGGCGCCAAGTCCTCGGAAAAACGGCACGCTCAGCACCGAGCCGACGGAAACCCGGATCGCCTTGCGATAGAGCGGATCGCAGGAGGTTTCGTCGAGGAAGACCGCATCCGCGCCGAAGGCCGCGGCATTGCGGAAGATCGAGCCGACATTGTCATGGTTGGACAGGCCGCAGCCGGCGAGCACCAGGCTCTTTTCCGGCAGCCTGCCAAGAAGCGCAGTGCCGACGTCCGCTGCGGGTTTGCGGCCGAGCGCCAGCACGCCGCGATGCATGTTGAAGCCGGCAACGGCATCGAAAACCGAGGCCGAGGCGACATAGACCGGCACCTCGTCGCCAAAGGCCGAGAGAACGTCGGCAAGGCCGGCCAGCCGGTTTTCCAGGAGCAGAACCGCGTCGCAGCCAAAGCCGTTGACACTGGCCTGCGCGCTGCCCAGCATGCGCAGCACCACCGTGCCCTCGGCGATGAAGCGGCCGTCGCGGCCCGTCAGATCCCGCTCGCGGATCGACACGAAGCCCGCGATGCGCGGATCGGCGGGATCGTCGATGCGAAGCGGTTCGCCTGCCATTCCCGCTCAGTTGCCCTTGATGTCGATTTCCGCGACGGTGCGGCCGGCGGCTATGTCGAAGACGAACGCCTTGCGCGCGCCGTCGGGCATCACGCCGTAGAACAGGATCTGCCCGCCCGAATTCGACACCGCGGACAGCGCAAAACCATCCGGCAGCGTCGCCGTCGCCTTGACAGGCGCGTCGCTCGGCACGGCAAGCCCGCCCGAAGAGGCGGAAAGGGTGGCGTCCGGCTTGCTTTCCCGCGTGTTGATCTTGTAGACAATGGCCGCAAGCACCGCCAGGAACATCAGGAACATGATGCCGCCCGAGACGAGTTGCAGACGCATCATCTTGCGGCGCACATTTTCCATGACGGGGTCGAGCGGCTTGTCTTCCTGATCGTCGTTTTCGATATTGGACATGGCAAACGCCCTTCCGGCAATGAGTAGATTGAACGATGACCGACCCCTTTAAAGAAGCCGACGCCACAATGAAAGTCCTGACGGTGCCGGATGATGCCGAAGGGCGCATCGACGCGTGGCTTGCCGCCACGCTCGCCGGCGATTTCTCGCGCAGCCGCATCAAGGCGCTGATCGAGGAAGGGGCGGCCGTCGTCAACGGCGCGGTCATGGACGAACCGAAGCGCAAGGTGCGCCCCGGCGACGTCATCGAATTCACCATGCCCGCCCCGCGCGATCCCGAGCCGAAGGGCGAGGATATCCCGCTCGACGTGCTCTATGAGGACGACGACGTCATCGTGCTGGTGAAGCCCGCGGGCCTCGTCGTACATCCCGCCGTCGGCAACTGGACGGGCACGCTGGTCAACGCGCTGATCTACCATTGCGGCGAGAGCCTGTCAGGCATCGGCGGCGTGCGCCGCCCCGGCATCGTGCACCGGCTCGACAAGGAGACGAGCGGCGTCATGGTCGTCGCCAAGAACGACCTCGCCCACCGCCACCTCTCCGACCAGTTCGCCGACCATGGTCGCACCGGCCCGCTGGAGCGCGCCTACCAGGCTATCGTCTGGGGCCGCCCGCGTCAGATCAAGGGCACGATCGACGCCCCGCTCGGCCGCGGCAACGACCGCACCAAGCGCGCCGTGAAGCGCGAGGACGCCGACGATGCCCGCGAGGCCATCACCCATTACGAGGTGATCGAACGCTACGGCGAGACCGAGGACGGTACCTGCCTCGCCTCACTGGTCGAATGCCATCTCGAAACCGGCCGCACGCACCAGATCCGCGTGCACATGGCCCATATCGGCCATCCGCTGGTCGGCGATCCCGAATACGGCGCCGCCTTCAAGACCAAGGCCAACCGCCTGCCCGAGGGTCCGAAGAGGGTCGTCGACAAGTTCCGCCGGCAGGCGCTGCATGCCTTCCTGCTGCAGTTCGAGCATCCCTCGACCGGCGAGACCATGCGTTTCGAAAGCCCGCCGGCCAAGGACATGGAAAAGCTGATCGAGGCCTTCCGGTCCATCGACAAGGCTTCGGACTCTTGATTTCCGCGTATGGATTCCCATTTTAGCAAAGTGTCGCAAAAGCCATTTTGTCCCCCCGCCTTCACGCAGCCGTGAAGTCCGCGGCGCCTTGAACCATGGTTTCGCCATACCTATCTGTATGATCAGTGGGGCCGCCATACCCCGCGGGGAGCATGGTTGCTGACGGGGATCCGGTCTTCAGGATCAAGCTCCGTACCAAGGCTTGCCGATATGGAAGCCTACTCAGAAAGGGGTGCTGAATGGCCCGCAATACGCTGCCGTCGATCACGGCTGGAGAAGGTGGTCTCAACCGCTATCTCGATGAAATCCGCAAATTTCCGATGCTTGAGCCGCAGCAGGAATACATGCTCGCCAAGCGTTACCAGGAGCACGGCGACCGTACCGCCGCCCACGAACTCGTCACCAGCCATCTGCGCCTCGTGGCGAAGATCGCCATGGGCTATCGCGGCTACGGCCTGCCGATCGGCGAAGTCGTCTCCGAGGGCAATGTCGGCCTGATGCAGGCCGTCAAGAAGTTCGACCCGGAGCGCGGCTTCCGCCTTGCGACCTATGCCATGTGGTGGATCAAGGCCTCGATCCAGGAGTATATCCTGCGCTCGTGGTCGCTTGTGAAGATGGGCACGACGGCCAACCAGAAGCGCCTCTTCTTCAACCTGCGACGCATGAAGAGCAAGATCCAGGCCATCGACGACGGCGACCTCAAGCCCGATCAGGTCAAGGAAATCGCGACCAAGCTCAAGGTTTCCGAGGACGAAGTCGTTTCGATGAACCGCCGTCTCTCGGGCGATGCCTCGCTGAACGCGCCGATCAAGGCCGGCGAAGGCGAATCCGGCCAGTGGCAGGATTGGCTCGTCGACGACCATGACAGCCAGGAGCAGACGCTGATCGAGCAGGACGAGCTCGACACGCGCCGCGCCATGCTGGCCCGCGCCATGGGCGTGCTGAACGACCGCGAACGCCGCATCTTCGAGGCCCGCCGCCTCGCCGAAGATCCGGTCACGCTGGAAGAACTCTCCTCCGAGTTCGATATCAGCCGCGAGCGCGTTCGCCAGATCGAGGTCCGCGCCTTTGAAAAGGTGCAGGAAGCCGTACAGAAATTCGCGGCCGAACAGGCCCGCGCGGTGCGCGTCATCGAAGACGCGTAAGCCTCGGCAAAAGCCCTGAAAACAAGAAGGCCCGGCATCGCTGCCGGGCCTTTTCCTTGCGTATCGTTTCTTACTGCGTACTCGCCGTCGACCAGGCCTTCATCACCTTGTCGAAGGCTTCGGAGCCGGCCGCACCCTTGTCGAGGGTGATCAGCGCGCGGCGACCATTGCGGTAGGTGATCGGAATATCGACCCAGCTGCGGGTGCGCAGCAGTTCGGTGTTCTTGGCGATCGCCTCGGGGAAGTCGTTGAGCGCGATCATGTAGAAATCGTCGGTGATCTTCGCGGGCACCGCGATCAGCACATCGCCGCGATCCTGCTCGGTCCGCTTCATCGCCACGCGCTGCACACTTTCGATGCCGCCGCCCTCGAAGTTTTCCGGCAGCGAGAAGACCACCTCGACGATGTGGCTCGCCGGCAGGGATTTGTCGGCATTGCGACGGAAGGTGATGAGCGCGGTCAGCCCTTTGGAAGGGACATTGACCTGTGCGCGCACGACCGGCTCGGGCTTGGCATCCCCCCCCGGCGATTCCTCGGCGCTCGACCAGGCAACCGTGCCTTCGATGGCCGTCGGCGCCGTCTGGCCGAGACGCTCCTCATACAGGAACATCTTCTGCGCAACGCCGATGGCGGCCGGCTGCTCGCCGGTGGCGGCAGGCGTCTGCGTATCGGTGGTCGTTGCCGTGCCCGTATCGGTGGGCGTCACGGGTGTCTGGGCAGTGCCATCAGTACCGGCGGCGGGCGTTGTACCATCCGTCGTCGCGGTACCGCTGGTCGCAGTCGTGCCGGTGCCGGTTTCGGTGGTGGCCTCCGCCGTTTCCGGCGTCTGCGCCGCAACGGACTTGCCCTCCTCGGTCGAAACGCCTTCAGGCGCCGCTGCCGGGCCTTCATCGACTTCCGATCCGTCCGTCAGAAGGCGCTGCGTGAACTTGCCGCTGCTCTGATCGGCGGAAGCTACCTCGGTCGCGGGCTTCGTCGCGGCTCCATCGGTCTGGGTGTCCGTGGAGGTCGTATCGTTCGTCGTCGTGGAGGCAGGCAGGTTGCGGCCGCCCTCGGCGGTCTCGGTCTTGGCTTCAGGCGTTTCACCAGCGGGCGTCGAAGGCTTCGTCACGGAGGCGACGAGCTCGTTGACCCAGCCGTTCACGGCATCCCGATTGAACCAGTAGGCGGCACCGGCACCACCGGCAATGGCGATAACACCGACCAGGGCTGCGAGGGCAGCGAAATTGACACGCGACTTGTGCGGCTCGGCGCGGAAGGAGCGCTGCGGCGCATGCGCTTCGGCGGCGGGGGATTTGGTCGCCGCATCCGCAAGGCCGGCCTGCTCCATCGACGAGGATGCAGCACCACCCGTCGGCGTGAAGCCGATGAGATCATCGAGGTCACCCCACTCGCTTTTTTGCGCGGGCTGCTCCTGTTTGGCCTCTTCCGGCTTTGTCGCCTTCTCCTCCGGCCATTCCCAGGCCAGCGGATCGGTGCCGTCGGCAACAGACGGCTCGGGTTTGTCGGCCGATGCCGTTACGGGGGTGACATCGCTCCAGTCCCACTGCGCCTCGGCAGCCGGCATGCGGGCGTCCGCAACCGGCGCGGCGTCCGGCACCTGCTCGTCATGTACCGGATAGACATCAGCAACGGGCTCAACGGCAGCGGCAGCCTCGGCGGGTTGCGCCTCCTCATGCCGCTCCGGTTCATGCCAGGATGGAACATAGTCGTTCGCCGGCTCGGCCTCGACCTGCCACGACGGCTCGACATGAGCCTCCACGGCAACGGGTTGCGGCGCAGCTTCTTCGACAACAGGTTCTTCTGAAACGACCTCCACGGCCGTTTCCGTTTCCACTTCAGGCTCAGGCTCAGGCTCAGGCTCAGAAGCCTGCTCCTGCGTCACGAAGGTTTCGGCCACGGGTTCTTCAACCGGCGGCTCTTCCACCACATTTTCTTCGGCGGGCTGCTCGGCGGGCTCTTCCACGACCTCGACGGCGGGCTCCGCCTCGACGGGTTGCTCTTCCGGCTCCTCGATGGCGGCGGGTGCTTCCGCCACCGCTTCTTCCACGGGTTCCGGCTCGACGGCCTCGACAATGGGTTCAGGGACGGTTTCCGGCGCAAGGTCGTCGGCGGGCAGCGCCTCGGCGTGCTCGCCTTCGACGTCGTTGATCGCCGTCTCGAGCTTGTCGAGCTGACGCTTTACGAGGTCATCGGAAGGGCGCGGGTTCATGGATTCGAGTTGCCGGCGGACGGCGCCGCGGGCCTTCTCGTAAACCTTCTGCCGCATCTCGGCATTGTTGTCCGAGAGGCCATCAACGGCCCTTCGAATGACTGCTACAAAATCCGCCATCAGAACTTTCCGTGGTGTCCGTGCGCTATCCCATTGGAATAGGGCACGGAACTGGTGTTAGGCTTGAGATTAATCCTCAAACGGGTCCGTCACAAGTATGGTGTCGTCCCGCTCCGGGCTGGTCGACAGCAGGGCGACCGGCGCACCGATCAGCTCTTCGACCTGACGGACATATTTGATCGCCTGGGCCGGCAGATCCGCCCAGCTGCGCGCACCGACCGTCGATTCTTTCCAGCCCTCGAGCGTGATGTAGATTGGCTCGACGCGGGCCTGCTGGGTCTGGCTGGCCGGCAGGTAGTCGATCTCCTTGCCGTCGAGCTTATAGCCGACGCAGATCTTCAACTCGTCGAGACCATCGAGAACGTCGAGCTTGGTGAGCGCGATACCGGTGATGCCGTTGGTCTTGACCGTCTGGCGCACCAGAACCGCATCAAACCAGCCGCAGCGGCGCGGACGGCCGGTGTTGACGCCGACCTCGCGGCCGACCGTCGCCAGATGCTTGCCGATCTCGTCGTTCAGCTCGCAAGGGAACGGGCCTTCGCCGACGCGGGTCGTATAGGCCTTGGTGATGCCGAGCACGTAATTGATCGCCGTCGGGCCGAGGCCCGAACCGGCGGCGGCCTGGCCGGCGACAGTGTTGGACGAGGTCACGAAGGGATAGGTGCCGTGGTCGTTGTCGAGCAGCGCACCCTGCGCGCCTTCGAACAGGATGCGCGCGCCGGAGCGGCGCTGCTTGTCGAGGAGATCCCAGACCCGGTCGATATAGGGCAGGATGTGGCCGGCGACCGAGGTCAGCTCCTCTTCGAGCGACTCGACGGAGATTTCGGCAAGACCCATGCCGCGGCGCAGTGCATTGTGGTGCGTCAGCAAGCGCTCGATCTTCGGGCGCAGCGTTTCGGGCTCGGCAAGGTCGATCACGCGGATGGCGCGACGGCCGACCTTGTCCTCATAGGCCGGGCCGATGCCGCGGCGCGTCGTGCCGATCTTGGTGCCGGTGGCCGAGGCTGCATCTTCACGCAGCGCATCGAGGTCACGGTGCAGGGACAGGATGAGCGGCGCGTTGTCTGCGATGCGCAGCACTTCCGGCGTGACCGCGACGCCCTGGGCGCGCAGCTTCTCGACTTCCGTGACGAAGTGGTGCGGATCGACGACCACGCCGTTGCCGATGACGCTGAGCTTGCCGCGCACGAGGCCGGACGGCAGCAGAGCGAGCTTGTAGCTCACGCCGTTGATGACAAGCGTGTGGCCGGCATTGTGGCCGCCCTGGTAGCGAACGATTACCTCGGCCCGTTCCGAAAGCCAGTCGACAATCTTGCCCTTGCCTTCGTCACCCCATTGAGAACCGACAACTACGACACTTGCCATTTCACCTATCCCGTTTTCGCGCGCGAGCGCTCTACCGTTTACGCACACGTACACGTGCGCCTGACACAAACCCGCGCATCTATACTGTGTTGTCTTTGGGAATGCGACCCTGTTATGACGGCCCACATCCGCTTTTTAAATGACATTTCGTGCTTTTTCACCTTATCTGAGCCACCCGCCGGCGCGCTTCGCCCAACCTCTTTCCCCATCCGGATCTTGCAGCTTGAATACGAAAGCCTATTTTTACCTGTGCATCACGGCGCTCTTCTGGGGTGGAAACTCGGTTGCGGGCAAACTTGCAGTCGGTCACGTCAGCCCGATGGTCTTGACGACCTTCCGCTGGATCGTCGCGCTCATCATCATCCTTGCCTTCATGACGCCACAGATCAAACGCGACTGGCCGGTGATCCGCAAACACTGGCTCCAGCTCCTGCTTTACGGCGCTATCGGCTTCACAGCGTTCAATGCCCTGCTCTACACGGCTCTCAACTATACCAGTGCCATCAATGCCGTCATCGAACAGGCGGGCATTCCCATGCTCATCTTCGTCTTCAACTTCGTGCTCTTCCGCATTCAGGCTTCGATCGCCCAGGTCGTCGGCTTCACCGTGACGCTCATCGGCGTGCTGGTAACAGCCGCTCATGGCGAATTCTCGGCACTCGCGGAGCTTGAATTCAATTTCGGCGATGCATTGATGCTGCTCGCCGGCATCGTCTATGCCGCCTATACGGTCTCCCTGCGCTGGAAACCGGCCCTGCATTGGCAGAGTTTCATTGCCGCGCCCGCCTTCGGCGCGCTCCTCAGCGCCATCCCACTCTTTTTCTGGGAACTGTCGCGCGACGCCGCAATCTTCCCGGATGCGGCCGGCTGGGCGATCGTGCTTTACGCCGGCATCTTCCCCTCCCTGCTCTCCCAGGTGCTTTATGTGCGTGGCGTCGAGATGATCGGCGCAAACAGGGCCGGGCTGTTCATCAATGCCATTCCGGTGTTCGGCACGCTGCTGTCCGTGCTCCTCATCGGCGAAACCATTCAAGCCTTCCACTTCGCCGCCCTCCTCTTCGTGCTCGGCGGCATCGCGATCGCCGAATGGGGCCGGCCCAAAACGGCCAGCTGAAAAGCGAAAGGCCCGCCGGAGCAATCCGGCGGGCCTTTCTGATTTCGCCTTGGGAGGGACGAGATCAGTCGACGTTGAAGACCAGCGGCTTGATCTGGCGGATGGCCTGATTGGCGCGCAGCTTGTTCAGCACATCCTCGGACACGGCGGCATCGACATAGAGCAGCGCGATGGCATCACCGCCCTGCTTGTCGCGGCCGAGCTGGAAGTTCGCGATGTTCACGCCGGCTTCGCCGAGCGTCGTGCCGATGAAGCCGATCATGCCGGGAACGTCGGTGTTGGTGATGTAGACCATGTGGTTGCCCACGTCGGCATCGAGATTGATGCCCTTGATCTGGATGAAACGCGGCTTGCCGTCGGAGAAGACCGTACCGGCGATCGAGCGGGTCTGGTTCTCCGTCTTGACCGTCAGGCGGATATAGCCGTCAAACACGCCCGTTTTATCGCGCTTCACTTCCGAGAGGATGACGCCCTTTTCCTTGATCATGACCGGAGCCGAGACCATGTTGACGTCGGCAACCTGCGGGCGGATGAGGCCGGCAAGAACCGCACTCGTCAGCGCCTTGGTGTTCATCGAGGCGGTCGCACCATCGTACAGGATCTCGATTTCCTTGATCGCGCTTTCCGTGACCTGGCCGACGAAGGCGCCGAGCACGTCCGCAAGGCGGATGAAAGGCTTCAGGATCGGCGCTTCCTCAGCCGTGATCGACGGCATGTTGATGGCGTTCGAGACGGCACCCTTGACGAGGTAATCCGACATCTGCTCGGCAACCTGCAGGGCGACGTTTTCCTGGGCTTCCGTGGTCGAGGCGCCAAGATGCGGCGTGCAGACGACGTTTTCCAGGCCGAAGAGCGGGCTTTCGGTCGCAGGCTCGACCTCGAACACGTCGAAACCGGCACCGGCGACATGGCCGGACTTGATGGCTTCGGCAAGCGCTGCCTCATCGACCAGGCCACCGCGGGCGCAGTTGATGATGCGAACGCCCTTCTTGGTCTTGGCCAGCGCTTCCTTGTTCAGGATGCCGCGGGTCTTGTCGGTCATCGGCACATGCAGCGTGATGAAATCGGCACGGGCGAGCAGATCGTCCAGCTCCACCTTCTCGACGCCCATTTCCTGAGCGCGTTCTGCCGAGAGGAAGGGATCATAGGCGATGACATGCATGCCAAGGCCGATGGCCTTCTTGCAGACGATGCCGCCGATGTTGCCGGCGCCGATGACGCCGAGCAGCTTGCCGGTGATTTCGACGCCCATGAACTTCGACTTTTCCCACTTGCCGGCCTGGGTCGACTGGTCGGCGGCCGGAAGCTGGCGGGCGACGGCGAACATCAGCGCTATGGCGTGTTCGGCGGTCGTGATCGAGTTGCCGAAGGGCGTGTTCATGACGATGATACCGCGGCGTGAGGCCGCCGGAATATCGACATTGTCGACGCCGATGCCGGCACGGCCGATGACCTTGAGGTTGGCAGCGGCGGCGATCAGCTTTTCCGTCGCCTTGGTGGCCGATCGGATGGCAAGACCATCATAGTTGCCGATGATCTCGGCGAGCTTTTCCTTGTCCTTGCCGAGCTTCGGCTGGAAATCCACTTCAACGCCGCGATCACGGAAAATCTGGACGGCGGTTTCCGACAGTTCGTCAGATACGAGTACGCGAGGTGCCATGAGAGGCCTCCTTAAATCGGTCTAGGGAGATGAGATAAAGGTGGCTTCGCCCGAAGGACGAAGCCGGTCGCGAATTCAGGCCGCAGCCTTGGAAAGCGTCGCCTTCTGGGTCTCGAAAGCCCAGGTCAGCCAGGGCATCAGCGCCTCGAGGTCGGCGGTATCGATGGTGGCACCGGCCCAGATGCGCAGGCCCGACGGGGCATCGCGATAGGCGCCGATATCATAGGCGACACCCTGCTTGTCGAGCAGGGATACGAGACCCTTGGCAAAAGCGGCCTGAGCATCGGCATCCAATGCCAGCACGTCCTTGTCGGCAATCGTCAGACACACCGAGGTGTTGGAGCGGGTCGCCGGGTCCTTGGCAAGGTTGGCGATCCAGTCGTTCTTCTCGACGAAATCGAAGATGACCTCGGCATTGGCATCGGCGCGGGCCATCAGACCCTTGAGACCGCCGACCTGCTTCGCCCAGAGCAGCGCATCGATGTAGTCCTCGACGCAGAGCATGGAGGGCGTGTTGATCGTCTCGCCCTGGAAGATGCCCTCAATGATCTTGCCGCCCTTGGTCATGCGGAAGATCTTCGGCATCGGCCAAGCCGGCGTGTAGCTTTCCAGACGCTCGACGGCACGCGGCGACAGGATGATGACGCCATGCGCGCCCTCGCCGCCGAGAACCTTCTGCCAGGAGAAGGTGACGACATCGAGCTTGGCGAAATCGAGGTTCTGCGCGAAGGCGGCCGAGGTCGCGTCGCAGATCGTCAGGCCCTTGCGATCATCAGGGATGAAGTCGGCATTGGCGACGCGCACGCCGGAGGTCGTGCCGTTCCAGGTGAAGACCACGTCACGGTCGAAATCGATCGTGGAAAGGTCGGGGAGAAGGCCGTAATCGGCCGTGATCTTGCGCGTGTCGGGAAGCTTCAGCTCCTTGACGACGTCAGACACCCAGCCCGAGCCGAAGCTTTCCCAGGCCACCATGTCGACGCCGCGCGGACCGAGCAGCGACCACAGCGCCATTTCGACGGCGCCGGTATCCGAAGCGGGCACGATGCCGATGCGGTAATCCGCAGGCACTTCCAGAACTTCACGGGTGAGATCGATGGCCTGCTTGAGTTTGGTCTTGCCGATCTTGGCGCGGTGCGAGCGACCGAGCGGTGCATCGGAAAGCGCTTCGAGCGACCAATTGGGACGCTTCGAGCAAGGGCCAGAAGAAAAATGGGTGTTGTTCGGACGCACGTCCGGCGCGGTGACGGTCTTCGTCATGATCGCTATCCTTCCAGATAGATAGCCCTTCGTTGGGGAAGGGTGTCCCGCCGCCGTGAATATGGGAGAGGCGCTTTTTCGTCAAGCGGAATATGTCGCGAACGAAAAATAATCCGGCGCAATGGAAACGGCGCGCCGGTTGCCCGACGCGCCGCTGACCGGATGGAATGGAGATGGTTTACCAGGTCGTGATGCGAATGCCGGCGCGGATCTCGTGTTTCTGGAAACCGTCGTCGCGGCCCTTCGTACCGCTGGCGCCAAGGGTCTGCTCCACCGTACGATACTTGAACATCTTGCCGCCGGCCGTGTCGGAATAGCGATAACCGAGGTCGAGCTTGATGCGGTTCGTCAGGTCGACGGATGCGCCGGCCATCAGCGCATAGGTGAAGCGCCAGCTATCCTCGCCCGCCAGACTTTCTTTGGCATAGGTAGTGCCCGAGCAGGTGCCGGTGCCGTCTACGCAATACGGGTTGAACGTCATGTCGCCCCAGCGCAGATAGGTTACGCCGGCACCGGCACCGACATAGGGCGTAAAGCCGGCATAGGTGCCGAGATCGACATAGCCGTTGGCCATGACATTGATCGCGTTGTAATCGGCGCTGTGGCCATAGCCGCAACTTGTTCCAACCGGCTCGACGCTGTTGCAGCGTGTGCCGACGTTGGAATCGCCACTAAGGGTGCCGTTGAAGAAGTCGGTCGTCAGGTCGGTGCGCAGGAAATTGTTGAACTGATAGCCCATGCCCACGCCGTACGAGAACGGCTTGGAAAAGCGGGCGCTGTCAAAGCTTTCGTTTAACGTTGTGCCGCCGGACGAAAAGATCGTGTAGTCCGGCTTGCCGCCCTTCACCCAACCAGAATAGCCAAGGTCACCGCGCAGATACCAGCCTTCGGCGGCTGTGCTGCCGGAAACATCGATCTCAGGCGCGTTGATGATGTCAAGGTCACCGGCCATGGCAGTGGTGGCAATGAGGCCAGCAAAAATGGCGACGCCAAGCGGTGCGATACGTCGAAACATGGCTTCGATCCCCTGATGCCCGGACCTGCCGGCGGTTGTGGTCGGCGCGAGCGCAACGCAGATGTCGCAGCCCTATACCGTTGATTAACCATACTTCTTAAGGAATGAAAAAACGGTTAAGTGACACAAACCGAAACGCAAAAGGCCGCCCCGAGGGGCGGCCCTTGATGTCAATCCTGCAGGCGGAATTATTTGTAGACCGGCTGCTCGATCGGGATTTCTGCCGGCGGGATATAGGCCTGCTGGTCGCAACCGTTGAAGGAATAACGCAGACCGGCGCGGGCTTCGTGGCTGTAGAAACCCTTGTCGTAGCCCGGACCGCCGCCCGTGTTGTAGCCGAACATGCCGCCCTTGGTAACATGGCGGAAGCGATAGCCGACGTCGGCCTTCAGATTGCAGGTCACGTCGATCGACGTACCGGCCATGAGGGCATAGGTAAAGCGCCAGCTCTTCTTGCCGCGGTGAACGAAGGTCGGATCGCAGTTCGTCGGATCGCCGTCTTCGCACGACGTATTGTTGAGGTCGTTCCAGCGCACATAGGTGCCGCCGATACCTGCGCCGACATACGGCGTGAAGACACCGTAATGGCCGATATCGACATAAGCGTTGGCAAGCAGGCTGAGCGCGGTCAGGGAAGCGACGTCGGTGGACGTGCAGCTGACAGCCACGCCGCAGCCGCCGGAGGTGGAGCCACGGAAGCCCGACTTGAACATGTAGTCGAGCGTCACGTCCGTACGGAAATGATCGTTGATCTGGTAACCCACACCACCACCGAGCGTGAAGCCGCTTTTGAGGCTGGTGGAGTCGAATTCGCGAATATTGCCGTTCGAGCCCTGGAAATACTTCGCACCGCGCATCTTGTTGTAGGACCAGCCCATATCGCCGCGCAGATACCAGCCACCGGTCTCGACGACGGCTTCCTGAACCGGCGCTTCAATGACTTCGGGCTGGTAGATATCGGCAGCATATGCCGACGTGCCTGTCAGCAGGACGGCGACGACGCCACTCAAAACTTTCCTCATTGCCTTGCTCCAATAGGCTTCAAACTTGGCGCGGCCGGTGCGCCGGTCCCCAAGTCCCTCGATCAGGAATGGATAATGGAGAGGAAAGGTTAAGGGCCGATTAACTACAAAGATTTACCGTATTTGTTAACAAGCGTTCACGAGTTGGGTAAATTTCAAATAAAAACCACAGCATTGCAGCCATGCCGCCGATACTAACTTGCCAGGCAAAGAAAAAGCCGGAGCGAAGCCCCGGCCTTTTCGAAAAATCGTATCGCGTCGAGATCAGGCGGCGCTGCGCACCGCGCCGATGACGCTTATCAGTTCGTCGACAATGCGCTCCACCTGGCCGCGGTCGTCGCCTTCCGCCATGACGCGGATCAGCGGCTCCGTGCCGGAGGGGCGAATGAGCAGGCGGCCGTTTTTGGCAAGCTCGCTTTCCGCATCGGCGATCGCCTGGCGCACCGTTGCATCTTCCAGCGGCTTGCCGGTCTTGACCCGGACATTCTTCAGCACCTGCGGCACCGGCTCGAACCGGTTGCACACTTCGCTCACCGACTTGCCGCTACGCTTGACGCAGGCGAGCACCTGGAGGGCCGCGACGAGGCCGTCACCGGTCGTGCCGAAATCCGAGAGAACGATATGGCCGGACTGCTCGCCACCGACATTGTAATCGTGGTTGCGCATGTGCTCAACGACATAACGGTCGCCGACCTTGGTGCGTTCGAGGCCAAGGCCCTTATCCGTGAGGAAGCGTTCCAGGCCGAGATTCGACATGACGGTGGCGACGAGACCGTTGCCGCGCAGGATACCGTCCGCCGCCCAGCTTTCGGCGATCACCGCCATCAGCTGGTCACCATCGATGATCTTGCCCGTCTCGTCGATGATCTGCACGCGGTCCGCGTCGCCATCGAGCGCAATGCCGATATCGGCGCGCACTTCGTGCACCTTGCGCTGCAAGGTTTCCGGGTGCGTCGAGCCGCATTCCAGATTGATATTGAGACCATCAGGCTCGTTGCCGATCGTCACAACATCGGCGCCGAGTTCCCACAGGGCGGCCGGGGCCACGCGATACGCGGCGCCATTGGCGCAATCGATGGCGATGCGCAGGCCCTGCAACGTGACGTCACGCGGCAGCGTGCGCTTGGCATGTTCGATATAGCGGTCATGAACACCGTCGATGCGCTTGGCCCGGCCGATTTCAGCGGACTTGGCAAGCTGGGCCATCATGTCCTTTTCGAGCAGCTCCTCGATCTCCATCTCGAGCTCGTCGGAGAGCTTGTAGCCGTCGGGGCCGAAAAGCTTGATGCCGTTGTCGTAGAACGGGTTGTGCGAGGCTGAGATCATCACCCCGATATCCGCGCGCAGCGAGCGCGTCAGCATGGCGACGGCCGGCGTGGGGATCGGGCCGAGAACGAAGGCATCGATGCCAGCGGCGGTAAAACCGGCGACCATGGCATTTTCCAGCATATAGCCCGAAAGACGCGTGTCCTTGCCGATGACGACCCGGTGGCGGTGCGCACCACGGCGGAAAATGGTGCCGACGGCGATGCCGACGCGCATGGCGAGATCAGGCGTCATGGGGAAGGTGTTGGACTGCCCCCGGATACCATCCGTGCCGAAATAACGACGTTTCATATGTGCTCCTGAAATCGCCAGCTCTGGCGGCATTCTCTGATGCGCTCGGCTCGGGAGGTTTTTGCTCACCAAGCCCGGCGGGGTCATACATCAAGCCGCGAACAGGCGGAATAGTATAAATCCGCAACCCTGCCTTAACCTTAAGGCGCAGGACGAATATCCCGTTTCTTTGCCACAGAAGTCGAGAAATAGCATCAACCCGGCAGATCAGGAATGATTACAGTCCGTTACCGAAAGAAAACGGCCGGGAAAACTTCCCGGCCGTCTCTCATTGCCTGCGTTGTATTTATTGCGGCTGCGGTTCAAGCCCGCCTTCCGCCTCGCCGCCCTTCTTGTGGCCGGCCTTCGGAACGGCGGAGCCCCGGCTGGGCGGCGTGTCGTCGCCAAGGTCGCGCGCGGGCTTTTCGCCGCGGATGAGCGCCTTGATCTCGTCGCCCGTCAGCGTTTCATATTCGAGCAGGCCTTCGGCAAGCGCCACGAATTCGTGGTTCTGCTCGGTGATGATGCGCTTGGCCTCGGAATAGGCCTCGTCGATCAGGCGGCGGATTTCATTGTCGATCTTCTGCGCAGTGGCTTCCGAGACATTCTTCTGCTGTGCAACCGAATGACCAAGGAAGACCTCCTGCTGGTTCTCACCATAGGCGACCTGACCGAGCTGGTCGGAGAAGCCCCATTGCGTGACCATAGCGCGGGCAAGCTTCGTCGCCTGCTCGATATCCGAGGATGCACCCGAGGTGATGTTGTCCTTGCCGAAGGTGATCTCTTCGGCGACGCGACCACCCATCATGATGGCAAGGCGCGAGACCATCCACTTGTAGCTCATCGAGTAACGGTCGCCCTCGGGCAGCTGCATGACCATGCCGAGCGCACGGCCGCGCGGAATGATCGTCGCCTTGTGCAGGGGATCGGCGAGCGGCACCTTGAGCGCAACGATGGCATGGCCGGCTTCGTGGTAGGCGGTGAGCTTCTTTTCCGCCTCGGTCATGGCGGAGGAGCGCCGCTCGGCGCCCATCATGATCTTGTCCTTGGCGTCCTCGAATTCCTGCATGGTGACAAGGCGCTTGTTGCGGCGTGCCGCCATCAGGGCAGCCTCGTTGACGAGGTTCATGAGATCGGCACCGGAGAAGCCGGGCGTACCACGGGCAAGAACCTTGAGATCGACATTCGGTGCCAGCGGCACGTTGCGCACGTGAACCTTGAGGATGCGCTCGCGGCCGACGATGTCGGGGTTCGGCACGACGACCTGACGGTCGAAACGGCCGGGACGCAGCAGCGCCGGGTCGAGAACGTCGGGACGGTTGGTCGCGGCGATCAGAATGATGCCTTCATTGGCTTCAAAGCCATCCATCTCGACGAGGAGCTGGTTCAGCGTCTGCTCGCGCTCGTCATTACCACCGCCGAGACCGGCGCCGCGATGACGGCCGACGGCGTCGATTTCGTCGATGAAGATGATGCAGGGGGCGTTCTTCTTGGCCTGCTCGAACATGTCGCGCACGCGGCTTGCACCGACGCCGACAAACATTTCGACGAAGTCCGAACCGGAGATGGTGAAGAACGGCACGTTCGCTTCGCCCGCGACGGAGCGTGCAAGCAGTGTCTTACCGGTGCCGGGCGGGCCGACGAGCAGCACGCCGCGCGGAATACGGCCGCCGAGGCGCTGGAACTTCTGAGGATCGCGCAGGAACTCGACAATCTCTTCCAGGTCCTGCTTGGCTTCATCGACGCCAGCGACGTCGGCGAAGGTGACGCGGCCGTGCGCTTCGGTCAGAAGCTTGGCCTTGGACTTGCCGAAGCCCATGGCGCCGCGCGAGCCACCCTGCATCTGGCGCATGAAGAACAGCCAGACGCCGAGGATCAGCAGCATGGGCAGCAGCGTGCCGATATAGCTCAGGAAGCCGGAGGAACCGTCCGTTTCCGGACGCGCGCTGACGACGACGTTCTTGGCCTCGAGGCGCTGGACGAGCGAATTGTCGCCGGTGGGCGCATAGGTCTGGAAGGTCGCGCCGGTCTCGACATAGCTGCCGACGATCTTTTCGCCAGTAATCACCACTTCCTTCACCCGGCTCGAGTCGACCTCCTTGAGGAACTGCGAATAGGGGATTTCCCGCGAGCCGGTCTGCGCCGGGCTCGTCTGGAACATGCTGAACAAAGCGATCAGCAGGAGGGCGATGATCGCCCACAGGGCGAAGTTTCGGAAATTGGGATTCATCGAGCGTTCCAGGTACTTTCCCGGCCGGGGTCTCCCGGCCGCTTCTTTGCGCCTAACATAGGGTCGCCATGCGGCCTTGCCAAGGCAAAGCGCACGGGTCGCGGGCATTTCTCACGCTATCGTCAACGAGAACGGTGTCTTCGCCCCTTCATCGACATCAACATCATCCTAACACAAAATGCAGGCCGGCGCCTCATTCGTTCGGTGGAGAGATAAAGGCCGGATTCCCGAGAATATCCGCAAGCGTATTCGCAAGCGGCAGATCGAAGCGGGGCAGGAACAGCGCGTACGGCGCAACCACGGCCTCAAGCGAGGCCGCGGCGCCGGATACAGGCGTTCCATCCTCGAATTTCAGGCACGGCATGGCCTTTCGGGCGCGCAAAGCCGGCCCATGAAGTCGCTCCCCGCCGCTGTCTTCGCCGTTACCACGTGCGCCGATGACGATTGCCTGACGCGCATCATTGGTCACGCGATAGCGCCCGTCCCAGATTACCGCCTCACCCGCCGGCAACACCATCGGTTCGATCCCACGGCACTCGCGATAGAGAAACAGGGCCTCGCGACGCCGGTCGAAAACCACGCGGCCGGCGGTAAGCCGCGACAGTCTGCCGCTGGCAAGAAAGGCGCGCAGACGCGCGGCCGATGCGGCTTCCAACCCATGAACGCGTCCACCCGTCGTGGCCGCGAGCATCATAAGGCCCCGCCAGGCGGCGGGATCGCCGAGAGCCGTATCGACCGCATCCGTTTCAAGCGTGAAGGCCTCACGGTCCCTGGACACGCTCCGCGCCAAAAATTCCGCAGCCTTCCCGGATAAAGCCAACCTGTCGCCCGCTTCGCGGCCGCGCTCAGGCACTTCTTCCCGCTGGCGGATGCGCACACGCTCGAAACGAGGGTTGAGGTTGCTGGGATCCTCAATCCACGTCTCGCCATGCGCGGTAAGAAACGCCCTGACCTCGGCCCGCTCTACGGCAAGAAACGGCCGCAGCAGCCAAACACGACCATGAAGCAGCACGGCATCCGCCATGCCCGACAGTCCCACGCCTTCGGGGGACCGCTCGGCGCGCATGGCAACGGTCTCGTTCTGATCGTCGCGCGTATGAGCCGACAGGATCGCATCGGCTCCGGCCGCAGCCGCCGCTTGCACCAGCAGTTCATAGCGCTTGGCGCGCGCCGCCGATTGAAGGCCGGTCGCGGGTTTGGTCCCGTCCCACCGGCGTGTGATGTGCGCAATACCATACCGTGCGCAGAGCGCCGCCACCACCGAAGCCTCTTCGGCGGAACCTGGGCGGAGTGCATGGTCGATCGTGCATGCTGAAAGAGCAATGCCGGGATAGCGCCCGGTCGCACAGAGCGTGGCGAGCGCCACGAACAAGCCGGTCGAATCGCTGCCGCCGGAAATGGCGATCAGAAGATGCGCAGGGCGCTTGAAATTCTCTAGGAAATGGCCGGCTGCCTCGGCGACGGACTGTTCCGCGCGGGCCACGGCCTGGCTTTCGTCCGAAATCAGCAGGACAGACGGCTCTGTTCGGACGTGACCTTGCCCTTCACGGCCTTCGAGGCGTTCGGATAGCGCTTGCCGACTTCGCGCAGCGTTGCGCAGGCGGTCTCGCGGTTATCGAGGGCAGCCAGCGACATGCCGAGCTTCAGCAGCATTTCCGGTGCCTTCTTCGACTTGCTGAAGGTCTGGTGCGCATTCAGGAAGGTCTTGGCCGCGTCATTGTAGTTGCCCTGGGAATACTGGGCTTCGCCCAGCCAGAAATTGGCGTCCGCCGCCTTCTCGCCCTTCGGGAAGATGTCGAGATAGTCGCGGAATTCGCGCTCGGCCATCTGGTAGTCGCCGGTCAGCACGTGGCCATAGGCGACATTGTAGAGATCGTCGGGATTGTCGAGCGATGCGGTGGACGATTCGGATGCCGCAGGCAGGTTGTTGCCGCCATCGACGCCCGGAAGATCGTTGTCGTTACCGATTGCCGCACTCTGGTTGTTGAGATCGGGATTGTTCGCCGCACCGATCGGATTGCCGTTTTCGTCGAAGCGGATAGAGCCCAGCTCCTGCGGTTGCGCGCCGGTGCCGCCATTGGAAGCGCTCTGGCTGTCGGTTCCGGCGGTATCATCCGCCGGCACCTGGTTCGTTGCGGTCTGCTGGTCGGCCGTGCCGCCATCCACCGGTTTGTCGAGTGCGCCGCTCTTGCCTTTGGCGCCGCCCTTGCCGCTTTCCAGATCCTGGAAACGGTATTCGTTGTCTTCCTGCGTCTTGCGGAGCTGTTCCTGCATCTGCAGGAGCTGGTAGCTCATTTCCTCGATCCGGCCGTTGAGGGTGCGGATCTGCTCTTCGAGCTCACCGACACGCGGGTCCATGGCCTGCGCCAGAACCACATTGCCCTTCGCCGCGCGCTCGTTCTGCGCCGGCAGGAAGCCATTCGTCAGCGTCGAGAGCGGCGATGCGCTGATCGGCCCGACCATGCCTGCGACCGCTGCGAGACTGAAAACGCCTGCCGCGACAAGTTTCTTCATCTATGTTCGTCCTGTTGGTGCCGTTACACGCCGAAGCGCAGCGCAAGAGTTTTCCAAATGCACTTAAAAAGCAACGGAGTTCGGCCAAAGTGTGTTGAAAAAAGAAAGGCGGCCGATGGGCCGCCTTTCCACGTGATCCTCTTTTCGAGGAATTACATGCCTGCGCCACCGAGAACGGTGACGGCGCGGCGGTTCTGCGACCAGCAGGAAATGTCGTCGCAGACGGCGACCGGCTTTTCCTTGCCGTAGGAGATCGTCTTCATGCGGTTTGCCGGAACGCCGCGCGAGGCGAGATACTGACGGGTCGCAGCAGCGCGGCGTGCGCCGAGCGCGAGGTTGTATTCACGCGTGCCGCGTTCGTCGGCATGGCCTTCGACCGTAATGGCGTAGTTCGGGTACTGCTGCAGCCACTGGGCCTGACGGTCGAGCGTCGCGGCGGCGTCTGCACGGACCGACGAGGAGTCGGTGTCGAAGAAGATGCGGTCGCCGACATTGACGGTGAAGTCCTGCTGCGAGCCCGGGGTCGCGGCACCGGCACCGCCGTTCAGGCCGAGGTCGCCGGCGCTGTTGGGCAGGTTCTTCTTGGAGGCGCAGCCAGCGAGGGCCAGCGTCATGACGAGCGCGATCATCACCGGGTTGCGGGCGATGGTCTGCATGCGGCCAGCGGCCGGGGAATGAATGCGGCTCATGAGCCGGTCTCCTTGCATCAGTTTTTGCGTCAAGTTCGTTGAAGCACGGTTTTCAATCAGGGTTGCCAGACTGTAACCGCAGTCGGTTAATCCGCACTCAACGATTATGGTTAATGATTGCTTGTAAGACCGTCCCCGGCCCCTCGCATTCTCATTTCCTCGTCCACCCCGCCGGGATTTCATGTCGCGCCTGCGCGATGGACGTCATGCGAAAACGGGTCTGCCGCGTCTCGCCGTGAAGCCTGATTTACAGGACTTTGCGGCAAGAACGCGGCAGACCCGCCGTATATGTGACATGCCTATTCCAGTAGCGGCGACCAGGCCGGGTCGGAAGCGAAGCCCTTCGTCTGGACGGGCTGCTCGTTGTAGCCGGAAAGGTCGATCGAATAGATCTGCGGACCGCCGGCGCCCGCACCCTGACGGAAGAACATCAGCACGCGGCCGTTCGGCGCCCAGGTCGGGCCTTCATTGTGGAAGCCCGAGGTCAGGATGCGTTCGCCCGAACCGTCCGTCTTCATCACGCCGATCGAGAATTTGCCGCCCGACTGCTTGGTGAAGGCGATGAGGTCGCCGCGCGGAGACCAGACCGGCGTGGAATAGGAGCCGTCGCCGAAGGAGATGCGGCGCTGGCCGGAGCCGTCGGCGCCCATCACGTAGAGCTGCGGCTTGCCGCCACGGTCGCTTTCGAAGACGATCTGCGAACCGTCGGGCGAATAGGACGGCGAGGTGTCGATGGCCGCCGTCGAGGTGAGACGGGTGGTGGTGCGCGAGCGCAGGTCCATCGTGTAGATGTTAGAATTGCCTTCCTGCTGAAGGCTCATGATGACCTTCTGACCGTCAGGCGAGAAGCGCGGCGAGAAGGTCATGCCCGGGAAGTTGCCGACCACTTCGCGCTGTCCGGTCTCCAGCTGGAGCAGGTAGACGCGCGGCTGGTTGCCCTCGAAGGACATGTAGGTGATTTCCTGGCGGTTCGGCGAAAAGCGCGGCGTCAGAACCAGTTCATTGGAATTGGTGAGCGCGCGGGCGTTGAAGCCGTCCTGGTCCATGATGGCGAGCTGACGCTTGCGGGCCGTCTTGGGGCCGCTTTCGGCGACATAGACGATACGCGTGTCGAAGTACCCCTTTTCACCGGTCAGACGCTCATAGATGGCGTCGGCGATGATATGGGCCACGCGGCGCCAGTTTTCCGGCTGGGTGTAGAACTGCTGGCCCGTCAGCTGCTGGCCGGCGAAGGTGTCCCAGAGGCGGAATTCGGCGCGCAGGCGGCCGTCGCCTTCCTGCGTCACGCGGCCTGTCACCAGGGCCTGCGCATTGATGACCTTCCAATCGTCGAAGCGCGGTGCCTGATCGGGGTTGGAGATCTTCTCGATAAAGGCCTGCTTGTTGACGGGCGCGAAAAGGCCGGAACGCTTCAGGTCCGCTGCAATCACATCGGTGATACGCTGGCCGAGATCGCCGCTGGCGATGAAATCCGTCACCGCGATCGGCAGCGGCTCGACGTTACCCTTGTTGATGTTGATTTCCACGACCGCCCAGGCCTGCGGCAGGAAAGCCGCCAGGCCGGTCAGAACGACCAGCATACGGAGGAGAGTGCGTCTGAACATCTATCTAGGCCTTCCTAGTTCTTACATCATCTGGCTGGGGTCGAAGTTCACGACGACTTCGCTCCAGGCGTCATATTTTTCGGGTGGCAGACCCTTGAAGGGTCGGGATTTCATGATGGCGCGGCGCGCGCCGCCGGCAAGCGCCCGGCGGGCGGCTTCCGAGCCACCCTCCGCGGTCACTTCCGGCTCGCCGATGATGTCGCCGTTCTGGTCGAGCTGCATCGTCACCTTGATGCGCACGTCGGCGGCATCGGCCATGCCGGGAATGATCGACCAATTGTTCTGGATCTGGCCGCGCAGCGCGTCCATCTCGCTCATCGTCAGCTTGGTGCCGGTCGTCGTCTTCTCGCCGCCGAGAGCCGCCTGCTCCTTCGAGTGCTTGGCGCCGCCACCCGCGGATTTTTCCTTGTTGAGAAGCGCCTTGATCTCATCCGAGTTGAATTCGGTTTCGTTCAGCGAGGCCGCCTTCTCCTGCTTCTTCTTCTCATCTTTTTTTCGGTCCGGCGTCTTGGCGGTTTCGGCCTTCGCCGTTTCCACCTTCTTCTCGGCCGGCTTTTCCGCCGTCTCGGTCTTTTTCGTCTCGAGCTTCGGCTTCATCTCGGGAAGCGGGATCTTGTCCGGCAGCGCCTCGGCTTCCGGGTCTGCCGTCGGCTTTTCCTCGGACGGCGTCGCTTCAGCCTTCGGATCCGGCTTCACGTCCTGCTTGGCCTCGGCAACGGCGGCAACTTCCGTCGTGGGTTCGCTCGCAGGCTCTTCCTGCTTTACGTCTTCGACCGGCTTGGTGTCTGGTGTCTGGACGGCCTTTTCAGCCTTTTCCGGCGCCGCTGCCGTCTCGATATCGCGCGGCTTCTCTTCCGGCGTCGGCATGTTCTTCAGGTCGACTTCGTTGTCGCCGGCATTTTCCGCATTCTCGACCGGCGTTTCCTTCTTGGTCGGAATGGGTGCCGCCTTTTCCTTCATTTCGGCTTTTTTGTCGCCCTGCTGGATCTGCGTCAGTTCCTCGATCGACACGATATCGACCGGCAGCGCCTCGACATCGGCGACGTCGAAGCTTTCAGGACTGCCGAGCGAAACCAGCGCCCAGGTCAGAACCAGGGCGTGGAGCACGGAGGATGTGGCAAGGCTGCCCTTCATGGCGTGCGATTACCTGTCCGGTTTCTGCTCGGTGACGAGACCGATATTGGTGAAGCCACCGGCCTGGATGCGCGACATGACATCGGCGATCACGCCGTAAGGTGCCGTGCCGTCACCGCGCACGAAGACGCGTTCCGTATAGCCGGTCGTCGCGACAGCTTGCAGCTTGGCAGCGACTTCCTCGATCGGGATGGGGGTCTCCTGCAGGAACACCTGGCCGTCGGCCTTCACCGAAATGGTGATCGGCTGCGTATCGGCATTGAGCGCTTTCGCCTGCGTCTTCGGCAGGTCGAGCGGTACGCCCACCGTCATAAGGGGTGCTGCCACCATGAAGATGATGAGCAGCACCAGCATGACGTCGACGAACGGCGTCACGTTGATCTCGCTCATCGGGGCTCTTTTGCCGCCCCCGCGGCGGCGGCGACCGCCGCCTGAATTCTTTGCTCCGACTGACATGCCCATGGCGTCGTCTCCGTCTACCTAGAGGCCCGTCACTGCGCCGCGGCGCGCGGCTGCAGCTTCTCGTCGATCTGGCGCGAGAGGATGGCGGAGAATTCGTCCGCGAAGCCTTCCATACGCGCCGTCAGCTTGCCGGCATCGGCGGAGAACTTGTTGTAGGCAATAACCGCCGGAATTGCGGCAAGCAGGCCGATGGCCGTGGCGAGAAGCGCTTCGGCGATACCGGGCGCAACGACCGCGAGGCTCGTCTGCTTGGAACCGGCAATGGCCTGGAAGGAGGTCATGATACCGACGACGGTGCCGAAGAGGCCGACGAAGGGGGCCGCAGAACCGATGGTGGCAAGCGAACCGAGCCGGGCTTCCAGCGTTTCGGATTCGCGCGACAGCGTCACATCCATCGCCCGGTCGATACGCATCTGAAGGCCGATCGGCGAACGGGCGCCGCGCTCGAAGCTCTTCTTCCATTCGCGCATCGCCGCCACGAAGATGGCGCTCATGCCCGATGTCTGACGATCGGAGAGCGTGCGGTAAAGCTCTTCCAGCGACTGGCCCGACCAGAAGACCTGCTCGAAGCTGTCGAGCTGGCGGCGTGCCTTGCCGTAGCTCAGCGTCTTGTCGACGACGATGCCCCAGGTCCAGACGGACGCGGCGATCAGGCCGAGCATGACGAGCTTCACGACGAACCCGGCCTGCATGAAGAGACCCCAAAGGGTGACGCTCGCAGCCGCTTCCAAACCCACTTGTTCCATAGACCTATGTCCCCGAATCCAAACACCCGGCACGGGCCCTTGCGGCTCGAACCGGGTAACATTCACGCCGCGCGGTCTCCTGGGAGGTCGAGCCCGCATCGGCATTCACAGAACGAACGTTGCTCGTGGGGTTTTGCCCCATCCGCTTCGCATATCCGTCAAGAATGTCCGGTTGATGCCGCCGGCTGCCATGCCGGTAAACGCTTACAACCTGCCTTCTTCACGGCAATTTTGGTTAAAGGATGACGTGCAGTGCACAAAATCCTCACGAACCGAGTAAGACATCATTATGGTTAAGGGAGTGTTACCGCTAATGCGCGCCGGACATTTCTTGCACCTTGGCAAGAAACTTGGCCGCCAATCCTTCCGGCAGGCGGCGCGGCCGCCCGGCAGAATTGATGACGGCGATGATGACGCGGGCGGCGATCAGCAATTGCTCGCCCCGGCGGATTTCCTGGTTGAGGATCATCTTCGCGCCGCCCGCCTTTTCGGTGGCGGTCTGAATGGTCAGGATATCGTCCATGCGGGCAGGCGCCTTGAAGTCGATCTCCATGCGGTGCACGACGAAGACCAGCCCCTCGCGGTCCTCCTCCAGAACGAGGCTGCCCTGCTCCACGCCGAGCAGGCGCAGATAGTCGGTGCGGCCGCGCTCGAGGAAATGCAGGTAGCGGGCGTGATAGACCACGCCGGAAAAATCTGTGTCCTCGTAATAGACCCGCTGCACGAGCCGGTGGCCGGCTTCCGTCAATTCGCCGGAAAGGAGATGGGGCAGATCGGTCAAGGGAGAGCTTCCTTCGGCAGGCCTTCACGGACGACGAGATGTTCGCTCACGACCGGGAGGGTTTCGATGCGGTCCGCGATGAATTGCGGCTTCAGGCGATGCTGGACGAGCGTCGCGGGCTTTGCCCGCAACCAGCGGAATTCCACATCGACACCGTCTTCCACCCGATGAACGATATCCGTTTCATGGAACGGGAACGGCGCCTCCAGCGAAAGCAGATAGTAGAAGCCGAGCTCGTGCGCGGCATACCCTTCATAGCTGAAGAAATTCTCGACCGTCCACACAAGCCGCTCGATGCGCACCGGCCGGTCCAGTTCCTCGCGCATTTCCCGCAGAATCGTTTCTTCCGAACTCTCGCCGATCTCCGCCCGTCCACCGGGCAACGCCCAGTAATCGTCCTTCACACCACGCTGAGCGAGAAGGTATCCGTCACGGAAGATCAAGCCCGCCACGCGAAAACTGAAGAGCTGCGGTTTGCGGTCGATCCGGATCATGTGCCGGGCCGGCTCACTCATCCTCGAGACCCAGCCGGAACTGCGTCGCTTCCAGATCCTTCGGCGGCGTCAGCCCCATATGCTTCCAGGCATTCACCGTCAGCACGCGGCCGCGCGGCGTGCGCTGGATGAAACCCTGCTGGATCATGTAGGGCTCGATGATGTCCTCGATCGCATCGCGCGGCTCGGACAAGCCCGCCGCGATCGTCTCGATGCCAACCGGGCCGCCGCCGAAATTGTGTGCGATCATCGAGAGATAACGCCGGTCGAGCTGGTCGAGGCCCATATTGTCGACGAGCAGCCGCGTCAGCGCCTCGTCAGCGATCTTCTGGGTGACCGCATCCGCCCGCGCCACTTCGGCGAAATCCCGCACCCGGCGCAGCAGGCGGCCGGCGATGCGCGGCGTGCCACGGGCGCGCCGTGCAATCTCACGCGCGCCTTCATCCGTCATGCCGAGGCCCATCAGCCGCGCGCCGCGGCGTACGATCGATTCCAGTTCCTCGACGGTGTAGAAATTGAGCCGCACCGGAATGCCGAAACGGTCGCGCAGCGGTGTGGTAAGCAGGCCGAGACGGGTGGTGGCGGCGACGAGCGTGAACTTCGAAAGGTCGATCTTCACCGAGCGCGCAGCCGGACCTTCACCAATGATCAGGTCGAGCTGGAAATCCTCCATGGCCGGATAGAGGATTTCCTCGACCGCGGGGTTGAGACGGTGGATTTCGTCGATGAAGAGCACGTCGCGCTCTTCGAGATTGGTGAGCAGCGCCGCCAGATCGCCGGCCTTGGCTATAACAGGGCCGGAGGTCGAGCGAAAATTGACGCCGAGCTCCTTGGCCATGATCTGGGCGAGCGTCGTCTTGCCGAGGCCGGGCGGGCCGACGAAGAGCACGTGATCGAGCGCCTCTCCGCGGTTCTTCGCCGCTTCGATGAAGATTTTCAGGTTGGCGCGCGCCTCCGCCTGGCCGGTGAAATCGTCCAGCGTCTGCGGCCGTAGCGCCGTATCGATGTCCTCGCCACGCTTTTCCGGCGCAAGCAGTCTGTTCTCGTCGCTCATCGCGCCCTAATCCCATCCCCGGCCCAGGAAGGCAACCGCCTCACCGCGACAATTCCTTGAGGCCGAGGCGGATGAGCTTGGCGCTGTCGGCCCCCTCCCCGCCGTTCTTCAGCGCCCCGGCAATGGCATTGGCCGCCTGGTCGCGCGAGTAGCCGAGATTGGTCAGCGCCGAGACCGCATCGGAAACCGGCGCGGAGGCCACGCCTTCGCCAAGCTCCTGCTTGAGCCCGATCGACGCTGTCGCCTCACCCGCAAAGGCCGGCGCCTTGTTGCGCAGCTCCGTCATGATGCGCACGGCAACCTTCGGCCCGACACCCGGCGCCCGCGACACCGCCGTCTTGTCCTGCAGCGCGATGGCATTGGCGAGTTCCCCCGGCGTCAGCGTCGAGAGCACCGCCAGCGCCACCTTGGAGCCGACGCCCTGCACGCTCTGCAACAGCCGGAACCATTCCCGCTCCAGCGCCGTCAGGAAGCCGAACAGCCGGAACTGGTCCTCGCGCACATAGGTCTCGATGAACAGCACCGCCGCCTCGCCGGCCGAACCGAGCTTGCCGAGCGTGCGCGCCGAGCAATGCGCGACATAGCCGACCCCATGCACGTCCAGCACCACATGGTCGTCGCCGATCTCGTCGATGGTGCCTTTGAGTTTGCCGATCATGATGCGTGTCCGTCAGGGATGGGTTTCGGGAGAAATGATGTCGAGGGCGGGGAAATAGCTGCGATAGCGCGCGGCGTCGCGGGTGAGGAGGCGATGACCGCGCGTCTGCGCATGCGCGCCGATCAGGAAATCCGGCAGGGTGCGCTCGCGCTGCCCCCCGGCCCGGCGATAGCGCTGATGCGCGATCCCCGCCTGATAGGCGGCGGAGAACGGCAGGGCTTCGCGCACCGGATTGAGGCGCGCCAAGGTCTGCGCCAACGCGTCCTCACTCGGCATCATGCCCGCCAACTCCGCCCAGACGACTGGCGACAGAACGAACTGCGTATCCGGCTTAAGCGTCAGGATCGTATCGGAAGACCAGATCTTGAACGGCGTTTCCGGCCCGAAGACATCGATGATGATGTTGGTGTCAATCAGAACCGAGGTCATCACGCGGTCCCCGAAGCCACTCGACATATTCATCGCCCGTCATACCGCCGGTATCGAACGTCCCGGACCGGCTCTTCAGCCACGTCTCGAAATCGTCGGGCTCGGCAGCCTTGCCGCCCGAGACGACGATGAGCCGCGCCCCCTTTTCATCAGCAACAAAATCGACTTCGGAACCGGGACCGATACGCAGCCGGTCGCGGATATCCTTCGGGATCGTCACCTGGCCTTTTTCCGTCACACGCATGGTAATACCTCTGAGGTATTACTTATCGTCGCAACCGGAACAAGTCAAGAACAAATCAGCCGGCTAGCTTGGCGAGGCGGCCGGAGAGACCCTGGCGGTTGTGGGCGTGGCAGATCGCAATCGCAAGCGCATCGGCGGCGTCGTTGCCCACGAAGGTCGCTTTCGGCATCAGGACCTTCAGCATCATGTGGATCTGCTGCTTTTCGCCATGGCCGACGCCGATGACGGCTTTCTTCACCGCATTCGGCGCGTATTCGGCAACGCGCAGACCGGCGCGGGCGGGCACCAGCATGGCGATGCCGCGAGCCTGGCCGAGCTTCAGCGTGGCGGTCGCATCCTTGTTGACGAAGGTCTGTTCGACCGCCGCTTCCTGCGGCTGATAGCTGTGCACGATATCGGCAAGACCGTCATGCAGCTGGCAGAGCCGCGAGGCGAGATCCATGTCGCCATCGGAGGTCACAGTGCCCGAGGCAACGAAGCGCAGGGAGTTGCCGAGCGTCTCGATGATACCCCAGCCGGTGCGGCGAAGCCCCGGGTCGATGCCGATAATGCGAATCGTTTCCTGCATGCGAAAATCCTAGCCCTGTCCAGCGGACCCTGCCAGCGAAATGTGAACAAAACAAAAACATCGACGGCAGCGCGAGAAAACCCTTTACGGCTTTCTTGGATTTCGCAAAACTGAACCTACATGGGAGGACGATCAAATTCCCTTACAAGAGGCCGCTCCCATGGTGCCCTTCTCCATCCTCGACCTGTCGCCGGTCATCGAAGGCGGCACCGTCGCCCAGTCGCTGGCCAATTCCCGCCGCCTCGCGCAGGAGGCGGAAGCGCTCGGCTATAAGCGTTTCTGGCTTGCGGAGCACCACGGCATGCGCGGCATTGCCAGCGCCGCCACCTCGCTCGTCATCCAGCACGTCGCAGCCGGCACGGAAAAGATCCGCGTCGGCTCCGGTGGCATCATGCTGCCGAACCATTCGCCGCTCGTCATTGCCGAGCAGTTCGGCACGCTGGCCGCGCTCTTCCCCGATCGCATCGATCTCGGCCTCGGCCGCGCGCCCGGCACCGACATGCGCACCGCGCAGGCGCTGCGCCGCAATCTCGACAGCGGCGCTGAAAACTTCCCGCAGGATGTCATCGAGTTGATGCAGCTGATGGGGCCGCCGAACCCGCAGCAGAAGGTGGTCGCCATCCCCGGCACCAACAGCAACGTGCCGGTCTGGCTGCTCGGCTCCAGCCACTACTCGGCGCATCTGGCCGGCATGCTCGGTCTGCCCTTCGCCTTCGCCTCGCATTTCGCACCCGACATGCTGCTCTCGGCACTGGAAATCTACCGCGAGCGCTTCACGCCCTCGCAATATCTCGACAAGCCGCATGCCATGGTCGGCGTGATGGGGGCCGCGGCCGATACGGATGCGGAGGCGAACCACATCTTCACCTCCATGCAGCAATCCTTCGTGCGCCTGCGCCGCGGTACGCCGGATGCCTTCCCGCCACCGGTCAACGACATGAACGCCTTCTGGAACGAGCAGGAGCGCATCATGGTCGAGCACACGCTGCAATATGCCGTGGTCGGCGCGCCGCAAACGATCCGCGCCCGCATCGCCGATTTCCTGGATCTCACCAAGGCCGACGAGCTCATCGTTTCCATGCCGATCTACGACATGGAGGCCCGACTAAAATCCGTGCGGCTCTTTGCCGAAGCCCAGCAGAGTCTGTCACTCGCTGCATGAACGAAAAAGGCCGGGCGCCCATGGGACGCCCGGCCTTTTCAATTCAAATGATCCGGTCGATCAGGCCGAAAGCTTGGCCAGGACTTCGTCGGAGACCTCGAAGTTCGAATAGACGTTCTGCACGTCGTCGTCGTCTTCCAGCGTGTCGATGAGCTTCATCAGCGACTGCGCCTTTTCCTCGTCGACCGGCACGGTGTTCTGCGCCTTCCAGATCGCCTTGACGGTCTCGGCTTCGCCGAGCTTGTCTTCCAGCGCCTTGGAAACGTCGCCGATATCCTCGAAACCGCAGATGATCGTGTGGCCATCCTCGTCCGTCGTCACGTCTTCGGCGCCGGCATCGATGGCGGCTTCCATCACGGCATCGGCGGAGCCGACCGACAGCTTGTAGGTGATCTCGCCGACGCGGTCGAAGGAGAAGGACACCGAACCGGTTTCACCCAGCGCGCCGCCGGCCTTGGAGAAAGTCGAGCGAACGGAGGATGCGGTGCGGTTGCGGTTGTCGGTCAGCGCTTCGACGATGACGGCGACGCCGCCCGGACCGTAGCCCTCGTAGCGGACCTCTTCGTAGTTCTCGCCATCGACGCCGGACGCCTTCTTGACGGCGCGCTCGATATTGTCCTTCGGCATGGACTGCGCCTTGGCGTTCTGGATCGCCAGACGCAGACGGGCGTTCATGGCCGGGTCGGGCAGACCGGTCTTGGCTGCAACCGTGATTTCACGGGCGAGCTTGGAGAACATTTTCGACCGCACGGAATCCTGTTTTCCCTTGCGGTGCATGATATTCTTGAACTGTGAATGGCCAGCCATGGCACCCCTGTCTCGATTTTGGCGCCCCTTTTCGGGTCGCCGTTCACTTCATGGGGCCTGCGAGCGCGGGAACGCACCAGCCTGCTGCCCCGATTTTTGGAATGCCGCCTTATAATTTCATTGTCGCGCGGCGTCCAGCACCTTCAATCGGCCCGAATGCGGGCGCGGCTGAGCAGGAAGGAATGGCCGTCATCGCGCTCGCAGGTCAGTCCCGTGCGCTCGGAGGTGCAGGTGAAGGGACCTGCCGACCAAGTATCGCCGTAATCCACGGTCCGGTCGCCGCCGCAGCAACGCTGATCGCCGACATTGGACAGGATCACCGCCTTGCCGCTGCGCCCGAGCGTCGCGCGCACATATTTCGGCTCCATGCGATCGCAGGAGAGCTCCGGCCCGCCATCGGCCGGCTGGTACACATTGGTCCCACCTTCCGGGATGTAGATACAACCGATATTGCCCGAGGGCATGACGAAGGTCTGCGCGACGCCGAGCGTGCGCACGGGCGCCTTCTCGACGGGCTGTGTTTCGGCCTGGTTTGGCTTTCCCTTGTCGGTACCCGGGCCATCCGGCGTCGGCGCACTTGCAGCGAAGGCAGCAGCGGTGGAAAGCAGGACGGCGCAGGCGGCAAGGGAAAAACGCATCGAAAACTCCGGATCAGCAGCCCGGACAATAGAAACCGCCGGCCGCTTCGGCAAGGGACGCGGTAAACTGCACCCGCGATCACGATCGGTTGAGCGCTTTTGCGGGAACCTTGTTTGCGCGCTCACGTTCTCCCGCCATCAACTCCAACGCTTGAGAGGAATAGCCATGTCCAATCTCACCCGTGCCCGTGAAAATCCCAAAGAACAGCTTTTCGACGAGATCGACCGCATTCATGCCGGCATGCTCGGCGTCGAGGGCAGCCACATGCATATGCAGCCGATGGCGCCGCAGCTCGACCGGCAGGCCGCAACCATCTGGTTCTTCACCAAGACGGATGCCGATATCGTCGATGCTGTCGTGCCGGGTGCCCGCGCGCATTTCTGCGTCGTCGGCAAGGATCATGACTACCACGCCTGCATCGCCGGTCGGATCATGGTGCGCAAGGATCCGGCGAAGGTCGATGAATACTGGAGTTCGGTCGTCGAAGCCTGGTTCGACCACGGCAAGGACGATCCCCGGCTGACCATGCTGGCGCTGGAGATCGAGGACGTCGAAATCTGGGCCTCGACCGGCAGCAAGCTGAAATTCGGCTGGGAGATCGCCAAAGCGAACTTCAACCCCGAAGAGGAGCCGGATGTCGGTGTGAAAACGCATATCAATCTGAGCGGCGGCTCCGCCGATCATCTGCGTCACATGGTCTGATGGAAGACTAACGCCAAAATTCCGGCAGAGCCTCGGCGAGACGCGGACCGATCCGGAGAGGTGCCACCTTCTCGGCAAGTCCCGTGCGGTCGGAAATCTCGACCGCCAGACCGCAGATCGTCGCCGGACCGGAGGCCGCTTCAAAGCGGCCTTTCGGCATTTTCGAGATGAAGCGGTTCAGCGGCTCTTCCTTCTCCATGCCGAGCGAGGAATCGTAATCACCGCACATGCCGGCATCCGACATATAGGCCGTGCCGCCGTTCAGGATCTGGCAATCGGCGGTCGGCACATGGGTATGCGTGCCGACGACGACGCTGGCGCGGCCATCGACGAAATGGCCGAAACACTGCTTCTCGCTCGTCGCCTCGGCATGGAAATCGAAAATCACGGCATCGGCCTGCTCGCCGAGCGGGCAGGAGGCGAGGATCGCCTCGCCCGCCGTGAAGGGATCGTCCAGTTCCGGATGCATGAAGACGCGGCCCATGATGTTGGCGACCAGCACGCGCGCGCCGTTCTTCGCGATGAAGAGATTGGCGCCGCGGCCAGGCGTGCCGGCGGGGTAGTTGGCAGGCCGCAGGAACTGGTCATGCCGGCCGGCGAAGCCCACAGCTTCCTTCTGGTCCCAGACATGGTTACCGGTCGTCACGACGTCGGCGCCGGCATTGATGGTCTGCAGGAAGATATCCTCGGTGATGCCGAAACCGCCGGCCGCGTTCTCTCCGTTGACGACGACGAAATCCAGCTTGAAATCGCTGATCAGCCCCGGCAGGCGCTCCCAGACGGCCGTCCGTCCGGTCTTGCCCACCATGTCGCCCAGAAAAAGAAACCGCATCTGACTGCCTTACGAAACCGGTTGGAACAAACGGAAGCCGCTCTCGGTGAGGATCGCGTCCAGCGCGACATCATGCGGTTCCGCGGGTACTGATGCCACTTCCTGGCAGTCGAAGGCAATGCCGATGAGTTTCGGCGTGTGGCCTTTGGCAGTCAGGCGAGCGATGGCGCGATCATAATGCCCGGCGCCATAGCCGATGCGATGGCCCGCCCGGTCAAAGGCCGAAAGCGGCACGAGCAGGATATCCGGGTCGAGCACGGCGGCCTCTTCACCCGGCCCCGTCGTGCCGAAGCCCGTCTTGACGACCGGCGCGCCGACCACCAGTTCGCGAAAGATAATCGTCTCGCGGTCGAGCACGACCGGCAGGCAGAGCCGCGCACCGCGGGTGCGGAAATGCGCCATCAGCGGACGGATATCGGCCTCCGAGCGGATCGGCCAGAAACCCGAGATGACCGTGCCGGGATCGAATTCCAGCCGGTCGCCGGCATGCTCCACCATGGCAAGGCTGCCCTCGATGCGCGCCTGCGGCGCCATCGCGTCACGCAGCTCCAGCCGCTCGTTGCGGATCGCCGCCTTCTCTACCCTCGATGTCACTGTCGTCTCCGGCCTGTTTTGCGTGCCTTACCGCTAGCAGTGCGCGAAGGCAAATTCCCTTCCTTTTGCGACACGGCCGAACTGTCCCACAATAGCACAAGGAAGCGGAAAAACGCCCGCTCCCGTTAAGCATTGAAACAGCTTGCACTTTGCGACAACTGCGCGAGCCCCTAAGCGGGGCTCATGTCCTCGGAAAATGATCTTTCCCACCTGCCCGCACTGACCGAAATCGAAAGACGCTGCCTCTCGCTTGCCGCCCATGGCAGGACACCGGCCGAAATCGTGCTTGAAACCGACCTGACGATGCCACGTGTGGCCGAAGCCATGCGCAGCGCCATCGACAAGCTCGACGCCCGCAACGTCACGGGCGCCATCACCCGCGCCATTCGCCTCGATCTTCTCTGATATTGGTTAGGCGGCGGCGGAGGCCTCCGCCAGCCGCAGCATCGCCAATGCAGCCCCCTCGTCGGTGATCAGCGTGTTGCAGCCGATGCGCCGGATGGTGGCGCGGATGGCCGGCGCCCGGTGCGCGCCGCCCGAGACGAGCACGATGTGCCGCGCCTTCTTCACCGTGTCGAGATCGATCGACATCACGCGATGACGGATCGGGTGATCGATCGTGTGCCCCTCCGCATCGAGGAAATTGCACATCGTATCGCACACGCAGCCGGCCGCAATCAGCTCTTCCAGCTCGTGCCGGGCGATGAAATCACGCGAGAGCGAGCTGGCACGGGGGCCGATATCGCCGCAGCTGACGACGGCGATATCCATGTTCTCCGCCAGGTCGAACAGGGTTCCGAGGCCGCATTTCTCGATGAGGCTGCGCTTGGTCTCACGGGAATCGACGAGCAGCGGCGCGAGGAAGAGATAACACTCCGCTCCGAGCTGGCTCGCCAGCCGCCAGGTATATTCGATCGGGTTGATATGATGCGCCTCGACCACGCCGCCGAGCAGCGAGACGACCTTCACCCGTTCGCGGCGCGCCGGCCGAAAGCTGGCAAGCGAGGCGGTGAGCGTGCGTCCCCAGCCCACACCGACGGTGCAATCGTCCGGGATGGCTTCCGTCAGGAACTGGCCGAGCGCCAGGCCGACGCCCTTGGCCGTCGCCTCTGCACTCTCAGCGGCCGGCACCACCACGGCCTCGTCCAGCCCATAGGCCTTTTCCAGCTGCACGGCGAGTTCGACGCAATCGCCGACGCCCTCATTGATCCAGATCTGGACCTCGGAGCGCTTCAGCGCCTCGTCGAGCATGCGGATGACGGTGGTGCGGCTGACGCCGATCTTCTCCGCCACATCCTTCTGGGTGAGGCCCTGATTGTAATAGAGCCACGCGGCGCGAAGCCGCAAAGCCGCCGATTCCGAATAGGCCGTATGGGTATCGCGCCGGAGTCTGGCCACGTCGTCTCCATCTGTCTGCATGCGTTCTGGCGCGCAGCTTAGCATAGCGAATGGAAAATGCGACATATGTTCACAAGAATAAGCAAAAGTGCTTGACTTTTCTCCCGGGAAGCGATGATAGTCCGCCTCGGATCAACTGGCGGAATTCTGCCAGGAGATTGGATGTGCCAGCACACGCGGCGACTGAAACAGGAAGCACGGTCGCCGGGTGCGCTTTCACAGGGAACATGGAGGAGGGCCTGGCGTTTCCAAGGGAAAAGCGGCCCGCAACAACCATTCGGGATTTCGATATGACGTCCAAGCTTGAACAACTTCGCGCGATGACAACAGTCGTGGCTGACACCGGCGATATCGAAGCCGTGCGCCGCCTGAAGCCGGTCGATTGCACCACCAACCCCACGATCGTGCTCAAGGCACTCGGCACGCCGATGTTTGCCGATACGGTGGCGGAAGCCGTCCGCTGGGGCCAGTCGCAGGGCGGCAACCGCGAAGGTGTCGTCTCGGCCGTTGCCGACCGCCTCGCCATCTCCGTCGGTGCAGCGCTCTCCGAACTCGTGCCCGGCCGCGTCTCGACGGAAGTCGATGCCGACCTGTCCTTCGACACCGAGGCCTCGATCGCCAAGGGCCGCGAAATCATCAAGGCCTATGAAGCGCGCGGCATTTCCCGCGACCGCATCCTCATCAAGCTCGCCTCCACCTGGGAAGGCATCCGCGCCGCGGAAGTCCTCCAGAAGGACGGCATCGACTGCAACCTGACGCTGCTCTTCAACAAGGCCCAGGCGATTGCCTGCGCCGATGCCGGCGCTTTCCTCATCTCGCCCTTCGTCGGCCGCATCCTCGACTGGCACGTCAAGGCCTCGGGCAAGACCTTCACGGCGGAAGACGATCCGGGCGTGCTGTCGGTCCGTGCGATCTACGACTACTACAAGTCAAACGGCATCAACACGATCGTCATGGGCGCTTCCTTCCGCAACACCGGCGAGATCGAAGCGCTGGCCGGCTGCGACCGCCTGACGATCAGCCCCGCTTTGCTGGAAGAACTCGACGCCGCCACCGGCACGCTGGAGCGCAAGCTCTCGCCGGAAAAGGCCGCCAAGGTTTCGCCGATCAAGATCGACGAAAAGACCTTCCGCTGGATGCTCAACGAAGACGCCATGGCCACCGAAAAGCTCTCCGAAGGCATCCGCGCCTTCGCCAAGGACCTCGGCAGCCTGCGCGCCATGATCGACAAGGAACTGAAGGCCGCCGCCTAAGGCTTGCCGACAATCCGGGAAATACGAAGGTCGCCCTTGAGGCGGCCTTTTCTTTGAGTATCCCGCGCTTAGCCGCAGGTTCCACCGAGTCCCAGACGCGGTTCCGAAACCTTGTCGGAAGGCTCGAAACCAACATCCGATCCACGTCCCTTGGCACGCTCGACCCCGAAACGGCCAAGATATTCCAGACCTGAGTAGTAGCGTGACTCCGGTGGGCTTGCAGGAATCTCGCCCCTCAAAGCAGGATCAACATAGTCCAGCCGTTCCTTCCTTCGTGGATCGATTGCTTTGCGCTGCGTAAACGAGGCGGCGGCAAGCTGCTCGCCGAGGGGTGTGAAACCTACCGCGTCCCCAGAGCGGCAGAAAACCCTCATGGTCCCGGCCGCGACGTCATAACGATAGAGCCGGTTGCTAAGGCCGATATAGAGAAACTGGCCATCCTTGGACCGATAGACCGTCATGCCTGAATTGTACGGCCTTTTCCAGATCTCCTCCCAGTCGGTCGAGACGCTGGAAAACAAAGATCCTTCGGGAGCAATTGAAAGCCGCTCTTCCATCCCCCATCCCCAAGCGACCGAATAGGTAATATCGACTTTCTCCATCGGTGCAGCAATCGTGATCGAGCGCCGCGATATCACGCAGCCGCCCAAGCCTACAAGCATCAAGATGCAAAGCAGGCACAATGAAAAATGCTTCATTTTGTCTCCCGAACAAACCGAAACTACGCGATTGCCGCTACCCTCAGGAATAGCGAGGCCGGCGCTATTTCGATATGGAAGAGCAAAAAAGGAAAAAGTGCGATCCACGGCGACCGATGGAGATTTACGATCCTGGGTGCCTACAAACGTAGGTGGGCGCCATATGTCCAAGCCCACGGGCCTGGTCAGGGACAGCTCCCTTTGGATCGAGTATGGCCCCAGGGATTGTGGTTCCTGTCGGGAAGCGCAGACCGCACCTGAGATATAGGATGAAAACCGGCGTTTCGCCAGTGGCAATCGTCGAAGCATCTCCAGCAAAAGCGCGAAGTCTGGAAATGCGCAAACGCTCCGGATCAGTTGACCGGCGGCTTGCCGTTGAGCTTCGCGGCCATGCCCTGAATCTGGCTGGTCAGTTCGCCGAGCGCCTGGGCGATCGCCTCCTCGCTGCGGGAAACCTCGCCCATCACACCTTCGCGACCCTTGCGCAGGTCTTCGGCTTCCTTCTCGAGCTTGCCGAGCCGGCGCTTCACGTCGTTCAGCTCGTCCATCACCATGATGCCGGCCATGACGGTCAGGCGCAGGTCGCCGATCTCGCCGAACTGGCTTTTCAGGTGGCCGACATATTGATCGAAGCCGGCGGCAAGCTCTTCGAGATGCGTCTCCTGCCCCTCTTCGCAGGCCATGCGATAGGCCTTGCCATCAATCTGTACGGTTACCTGTGCCATGCGGATTCTTTCTGATGATTAGCGGTCGAGCACGGCCCGGATCGTTTCCATGGCCGTGACGAGACGGCGGGAAACCTCGCGGTTGACCTCCTCAAGCCGGTTGGCGCGGAATTCGGACTGGTCGAGCTCCTGGGCAAGCCGCGAGCGGTCGATGTTGACCCGCCGCACTTCGCCCTCCACGTCGCCGCGATCACGCTCGCGCTCGAAGCGCATGTCGAGCGCATTGTCCAGACTGCTGAGCGCCTTGCGAAGCTCCTCGATTGCTGTCCGAACTGTTTCCCCGTTGGTCATAAAGCCTTCACCGGCACTCTCAAAAAACGCGAATCGCCGCCGCCAGCGCCGGTTCTCTCGCTTTGACAGTATTCAACTGCGGGCATGAGCGTCAACACCGCGACCGGCAACGCCATAAACCCGCTGTGGATCAGCCATTCGGCCGGTTGCAAAGAGCGCCTGCGACACCTTTTCGCAAAGGCTAAAAAAGGCGGCGGATTCGGCCCTCAAATGCCGGAAAAACCGCCGAATTCGTTGACTCCGACGATGCACCTGCTATGTGTCACCCGCTTCCTAACCGATACCCTAAAAGGCATCGGGCCCAACACTCCGAAGAAGACGGAACAGTCATGATCTCTCGCGAAAAACACGACCGGATGGCGAACGCAATTCGCTTCCTTTCCATGGATGCCGTGGAAAAGGCGAACTCCGGTCACCCCGGCCTGCCCATGGGCGCAGCAGATATCGCAACGGTTCTTTTCACCCGCTTTCTTTCCTTCGATCCGAAGACCCCGTCCTGGCCGAACCGTGACCGTTTCGTGCTGTCGGCCGGTCACGGCTCGATGCTGCTCTATTCGCTGCTCTATTTGACGGGCTACGAAGACATCACGATCGACGAGATCAAGAATTTCCGCCAGCTCGGCGCCAAGACGGCCGGTCACCCGGAATACGGCCACGCCGCCGGCATCGAGACGACGACCGGCCCGCTCGGCCAGGGCATTGCCAATGCCGTCGGCATGGCACTTGCCGAACGCAAGCTGCGCGACGAGTTCGGCGCCGACCTTATGGAGCACTTCACCTACGTGATCGCAGGTGACGGCTGCCTCATGGAAGGCATCAGCCAGGAAGCCATCGCGCTTGCCGGCCACCTGAAGCTCAACAAGCTCATCGTCTTCTGGGACGACAACAACATTTCGATCGACGGCCCGATCTCAATTGCCGATTCGACCGACCAGCACGCCCGCTTCCGCGCCAGCCAGTGGCATACGATCGCCGTCGACGGCCATGATCCGGATGCGATCGCCGCTGCCATCGAGGAAGCCCAGAAGTCCGACAAGCCGACCATGATCGCCTGCAAGACGACGATTGGCTTCGGCGCCCCGAACAAGGCCGGCACGCACAAGGTGCACGGTTCGCCGCTCGGTGCCGAAGAAATCGCCGCCACCCGCAAGGCGCTGAACTGGGAATCGGAAGCCTTCGTGGTTCCTTCCGACGTGCTCGATGCATGGCGTCTGGCCGGCCTGCGCTCCGCCAAGACCCACAAGGAATGGGAGGCCCGTCTCGAGAAGACGGAAGCCGAAAAGAAGGCACAGTTCGTCCGCCGTTTCGCCGGCGATCTCGAAAGCAGCCTCGACTCGGCCATCGCGACCTACAAGAAGAAGCTCGCCGAAACCAAGCCGAACCCGGCCACCCGTAAGGCTTCTGAAGACGCGCTTGAAGTCATCAACGGCGTTCTCCTGGAAACGCTCGGCGGCTCGGCCGACCTGACCGGCTCGAACAACACCAAGACGAGCCAGACCAAGTCGATTACGCCTACGGACTTCTCCGGTCGCTACGTCCACTACGGCGTGCGCGAGCACGGCATGGCGGCTGCCATGAACGGTATCGCGCTGCATGGTGGCCTGATCCCCTATTCCGGCGGCTTCCTGATCTTCTCGGACTATTGCCGTCCGTCGATCCGCCTTGCCGCGCTGATGGGCATCCGCGTCATCCACGTCCTGACGCACGATTCCATCGGTCTCGGCGAAGACGGCCCGACGCACCAGCCGGTCGAGCACATGGCGGCGCTCCGCGCCATCCCGAACCTGCTCGTCTTCCGTCCGGCCGACGCCACGGAAACGGCGGAAGTCTGGCAGCTTGCGCTTGAAAGCCACAACCGTCCGTCGGCCATCGCGCTGACCCGCCAGAACCTGATGCCGGTTCGCCTGGAATATGAGGAAGAGAACCTCTCGGCCCGCGGCGCCTACGATCTGGTTTCGGCCAGCGACGCCAAGGTCACGATCTTCGCCTCCGGTTCGGAAATCGAAATCGCCGTGAAGGCCCAGCAGGCCCTGTCGGCCAAGGGCATCTCGACCCGCGTCGTTTCCGTGCCCTGCGTCGAACTCTTCGCCGAACAGCCGGAAGCCTACCAGAAGGCCGTCATCGGCAACTCGCCGGTCAAGATCGCCGTCGAAGCCGGCATCCGCCAGGGCTGGGACCACTTCATCGGTTCGGATGGCATCTTCGTCGGCATGTCCTCGTTCGGCGCCTCCGGCCCGTACAAGGAACTCTACAAGCATTTCGGCATCACGCCGGAGGCTGTCGTCGCTGTTGCGGAAGCAAAGCTCGGCTAATGCCTGATGGCGCGGCCCCGGCCGCGCCTCACACTGCCCAAGATTTATCCATAGGGCCCAGTTTATCCATAGGGAGAGACCCCACATGACTGTGAAAGTTGCCATCAACGGTTTTGGCCGCATCGGCCGTAACGTGCTCCGCGCCATCGTCGAATCCGGCCGCACCGACATCGAAGTCGTCGCCGTCAACGACCTCGGCCCGGTCGAGACCAATGCGCATCTCGTTCGCTACGATTCCGTCCACGGCAAGTTCCCGGGCACCGTCACCGTTTCCGGCGACACGATCGACGTCGGCCGTGGCCCGATCCGCGTCACCGCCATCCGCGACCCGAAGGAACTGCCCTGGGGCGACGTCGACATCGCGCTGGAATGCACCGGCCTGTTCACGACGAAGGAAAAGGCCGGCGCGCATCTCGCCAACGGCTCCAAGCGCGTCATCGTCTCCGCACCGTGCGACAATGCCGACAAGACCATCGTCTATGGCGTGAACCACAACACGCTGACCAAGGACGACCGCGTCATCTCGAACGCATCGTGCACGACGAACTGCCTGGCGCCCGTCGCCTACATTCTCGACAAGGCCTTCGGCATCGAGAAGGGCTACATGACGACGATCCACTCCTACACGGGTGATCAGCCGACGCTCGACACGATGCACAAGGACCTCTACCGCGCCCGCGCGGCAGCGCTCTCGATGATCCCGACCTCGACGGGTGCAGCAAAGGCCGTCGGCCTCGTCCTGCCGCAGCTCAAGGGCAAGCTCGACGGTTCGGCCATCCGCGTGCCGACCCCGAACGTCTCGGTCGTCGACCTGAAGTTCGTACCGTCGCGCAACGTGACCGCTGAAGAAGTCAACGCTGCCATCAAGGAAGCCGCTGAAGGCGAACTCAAGGGCATCCTCGACTACGTCACGGGCCCGCTCGTCTCGATCGACTTCAACCACGACAGCAACTCGTCGAACTTCGCTGCCGACCAGACCAAGGTTCTCGACGGCAACCTCGTTCGCATCCTGTCCTGGTACGACAACGAATGGGGCTTCTCGAACCGCATGTCCGACACGGCTGTGGCCTTCGGCAAGCTGATCTAAGCAGAAACACGAAACACCCGGGCAGCGATGTCCGGGTGTTTTTTCATGACCTGACGACAGAATTTTTTCCGGGAGCGGCCTCCATGACCTTCAAGACCCTCGACAATCTCACCGACATCGCCGGCAAGCGCGTGCTCGTCCGCGTCGATCTCAACGTGCCCGTCAAGGACGGCAAGGTCACCGATGCGACCCGGATCGAGCGCGTCGCCCCGACCATTCAGGAACTGTCGAAGAAGGGTGCCAAGGTCATCCTGCTCGCCCATTTCGGCCGCCCGAAGGGTGAGGTCGTCGCCGACATGTCGCTGGAGCAGATCCTGCCGGCGGTGAACGACGTGCTTGGCACGAAGGTGCATTTCGCCGGCGACTGCATCGGCGAAACGGCCGCTGCCGCCATCGCCGCCCTCGAGAACGGCGGCATCCTGCTTCTCGAAAACACCCGCTTCCACAAGGGCGAAGAGAAGAACAACCCGGACTTCACCGCCGCACTCGCCGCCAATGGCGACATCTATGTCAACGACGCCTTCTCGGCCGCGCACCGCGCGCATGCCTCGACCGAAGGCCTTGCCCATCTCCTGCCCGCCTATGCCGGCCGCACCATGCAGGCGGAACTCGAAGCGCTCGAAAAGGGCCTCGGCAATCCGAACCGCCCCGTCGTCGCCATCGTCGGCGGCGCCAAGGTCTCCACCAAGATCGACCTGCTGATGAACCTCGTAAAGAAGGTCGATGCGCTGGTCATCGGCGGCGGCATGGCGAACACCTTCCTCGCCGCCCGCGGCACCAATGTCGGCAAGTCGCTTTGCGAGCATGACCTCGCCGACACCGCCAAGCAGATCATGATCGAGGCCGCGACCGCGACCTGCGCCATCGTTTTGCCGGAAGACGGCGTCGTCGCCCGCGAGTTCAAGGCGAATGCCGAAAACGAAGTGGTCGACGTCAATGCCATTCCGGCCGACGCCATGATGCTCGATGTCGGCCCGAAGACCATCGAAGCCGTCAATGCCTGGATTTCGCGCGCTTCGACGCTCGTCTGGAACGGCCCGCTCGGCGCCTTCGAAATCGCCCCCTTCGACACGGCGACGGTCGCCGCCGCCAAGCACGCGGCCGCTGAGACCAAAGCCGGCAAGCTCGTCTCCGTCGCCGGTGGCGGCGATACGGTCGCCGCCCTCAACCACGCCGGTGTGGCCGACGATTTCACATATGTCTCGACCGCCGGCGGCGCGTTCCTGGAATGGATGGAAGGCAAGCCGCTGCCGGGCGTCGATATCCTGCATCAGCAGAAATAACGACTGCCCCTTGCGCTTGGCGCGGGATCGCCTACATTCTCTGTAACGTCAACGAACAGAAAGGAAGGTGATCCAATGTCTAATGAGATTTCGGTCTTGGCTTCGGGCATGGGAATTGTGGTGAACGAAACGAGGCAGCCCTCGTTCTGATCCCGCCTTCCTTCGGGTCGCAAGACCCGGGTCCGCACCGGACCAAACCTCATGGGGGCCACCTTCGGGTGGCCCTTTTGCGTTTCTGGGGACAGTAAGCATCCCGCCTCCTCCCCTCACGGCCGGATGAGCACCGTCAGCATCATCAGCGCGATGGCGCCGACTGCGATCTTCCAGAAATCCGCGCGCCGTCGCAGCCCCGGCAGGCCGATAGGGTGGATGAGATGCAGAAGCATGACGGCAAGCAGGAGAACGGGGAGGATTTTCGACATGATGGCCTTTCCTCGCCCTTCCTGTCACACCCGGGACATTTTTCCAAGCGATCAGCGCAAGGGGTGAAAATCCTGCGCCATGTCGCCTTTGCATCTGGCAATCGGCGTGCGGCGCGCTATTCCTATTGCATCGGCGAACCTGCGGAAATCACATGCGCAATAACCTCATATCCGTCTTCGCGCTGCTCATGGGCACGCTGTTCCTGTTCCTCGGGAATGGCCTGCATGGCCTGCTGCTTCCCATGCGTGGCGCCTTCGAAGGCTATGAGACGACGATGCTCGGCCTGCTCGGTACGTCCTGGGCCTCGGGCTTCGTGCTCGGCTGCCTCTTGGCGCCAACCATCGTCAAGCGCATCGGCCATGTGCGCGCCTTCTCGGGCTTCGCCTCGCTCATCGCCATCATCGCGCTTTTGACCGGCATCCTCGTCGATCCCATCTGGTGGATCGTGCTGCGCGCCGTCACCGGCTTCTCGATCGCCGGCACGTCGATGATCATCGAGAGCTGGCTGAACGAGCGCGCCACCAATGAGAGCCGCGGCCTGATCTTCTCGCTCTACATCGCCATCACGCTGGTCGGCACCGTCGGCGGCCAGATGACGGTGGCGCTCGGCGACGTGACGACGCCGATCCTCTTCATGTTCGCCGGCATTCTCTACTGCTTCGCCATGTTGCCGACGACGCTGTCGACCGCAGCCTCGCCGCAACCGCTGAAGCAGGTTCGTCTCGATATCCCGGCCCTTTTCCGCACATCGCCGGTCGCCTGCGTCGGCATCGTGCTGATTGGCATTGCCAACGGCGCCTTCGGTACGCTCGGCGCGGTCTTCGGCGCCAAGGTCGGGCTTTCCTCCAGCATGATCGCGACCATGATGAGCGTGGCGATCTTCGCCGGCGCCGTCATGCAGCTTCCTGCCGGCCGCATGTCCGACCGCATCGACCGGCGCATCGTGCTGGCCTCGCTCTCGGCCGTCGCAGCCGCAGCCGGCCTTGCCATCTTCATCTTCCAGCCGGCCAATGTCACAGTGCTGCTGGTGCTGACCGCGCTTTACGGCGCCATGGCGAACGCGCTCTATCCGATCGCCGTTTCGCACGCCAACGACTTCGCCAGCCCCGAGGATTTCGTAAAGGTCTCCGGCGGCCTGCTTTTGCTCTACGGTATCGGCACGATTATCGGCCCGACGCTCGGCGGCCCGGTCATGTCGGCGATCGGCCCATACGCGTTGTTCTTCGTCACCTGCTGGGCGCATATCCTGATCACGGCCTACGCCATCTTCCGCAGCCAGCGCCGCAAGGCAAAGCCCGCCGAGATGCGCGACGCCTATACGACCATCAACCCCGGCACGCTGACCACGCCGGAAAGCCTTCAGCTTTCGCCACGCGCCCTGCCCCAGCCGCAGGCCGCAAGCGACGAGCAGCAACAGGAGGGTGAAACGGCATGAGCCTCTTCGACGACGACCGCCCCTTGAAGAAGATCGCACACGAGATCGGCAGCGACCTTTCGCTGCTCTCGGTCGACGAGCTTTCCGCGCGAATCGAGCTTCTCAAGGCCGAGATCGCCCGCCTCGAATCAGAGAAGACAAAAAAGGGCGCCAGCCGCTCGGCGGCCGAAAGCCTGTTTCGCTAGACACGAGCCTTGCCGAAAAAGCACAGAAACAGGCAAACCGACAATAGAGTTAACCGGCCGTTAAGCCTTACACGTTATTACTAGCACATCCGGTTCTTCCGGGTTCAGACATTTTCGCCCTTTTGGGTATCGGTCTGATTTTTCTCCCTGTTTTACCTTGAGAGCCGCTTTCCGCGGCTCTTTTTTTATTTGCATGACCACGCGCCTGTGCACTGTCCCGAAAGAATTGTGGAGATTAACCCTTTCTTAAGAATGCCCTTGCGCGAATTAGGTTATGGGATCATCCTCCAGACATCAAAAGGCGGCTTGGAACCGAACCAGCCAACCTTCCGTTACCTGCAAGTCGTGCGTTCAACAGGGATGAAACCATGTCCGAAAGAGGATTGAATACCGTCAGCTTCGCTGGCCACGTTGCGTCGTCGGCGCAGTTCAAGTCCCTGTACGCCGAAGGCATGGGTCTCGTTGAGGAAACCGCAAGCTATCTCGACGGCGTCGGCCGCCAGGCCTCCAAGGTCCTGCCGCGCATGGCCTCTGTGCTCTATGCAGCCGAATCGATGCGCCTCACCACCCGCCTGATGCAGATGGCCTCCTGGCTGCTGCTCCAGCGCGCCGTCAACAATGGCGAGATGAATCGCGATCAGGTGCTTTCGGAAAAGAACAAGGTCCGCCTCGACAGCTTCAATGTCGACAAGACCGCCCCGGGCTGGAACGATCTGCCGGAAGCCTTCCGCGATCTCATCGAACGGTCGCTGCGGCTGCAGAACCGCATCGCCCTGCTCGACCGCGAAATCTACCGCCCGCAGGACGCCCAGACGTTTGCGCCTGATAATCAGAACAGCGTGCAGGCCCAGATCAATCTGCTGCACACTGCCTTCGGCAACAACTGAGCTTCACGCACGGCATGACGACATAAACCCGGCTCCGGCCGGGTTTTTTGTTGCCTGCATCCAAAGGAAAATCCGGGCAATAAAAAACCCGGCCGGAGCCGGGTTCTTCAAAACCGTCTGCGAAAAGCAGATTAGAGGCCGAGGCCTTCGAAGCGCTTCTTGAACTTCGAAACGCGGCCGCCACGGTCCAGCATCTGCTGGTTGCCGCCGGTCCAGGCCGGATGCGACTTCGGATCGATTTCGAGGTTCATCGTTGCGCCTTCCGAACCCCAGGTCGAACGGGTTTCGTATTCGGTGCCGTCGGTCATGACGACCTTGATGACGTGGTAGTCGGGATGGATATCAGCCTTCATGACACTCTTCCTGCTTGTTCCGGGGGCCATTTGTCGCAACGCATTGCGGCAGCGAGGCCAAAGACGTAAATGAAGCCGCGGCCGGTCGGACCTGCGGCTTCCCAATTCGATGGCGAGCCTATACATGAAGGCCGTCTGGATAACAAGAGCCGAAAGACAATTCGTGCCGCAAGGCGCTGGAAACGGGGGTATGGTGTCCACAGAGACAGAGCACGCTGCGCAGGAAAAGCCCGCACGCAGAAACATTCGCCCGCTCGGAAGGCTCACGCCCTATATAAGCCGCTATCGAGGCCTCGTCTGCGGCGCGCTTGTCGCGCTCGTCATGGCCGCTGTAACGACGCTGGTCCTGCCTGTCGCCGTGCGCCGCATGATCGACCACGGCTTCTCCGGTGCCGATGCCGGTTTCATCAACACCTATTTCACGATGCTCTTCGTGCTGGCCGGCCTGCTCGCGCTGGCGAGCGCCATGCGCTACTATTTCGTCATCACGCTCGGCGAGCGCATCGTCGCCGATCTCCGGCGCGAGGTCTTCGCCCATGTGACGCGGCTGTCGCCGGCCTTCTTCGACGTCAACCAGTCCGGCGAGATCGTCTCGCGGCTGACGGCCGATACGACGCAGATCAAGTCTGCCGTTGGTGCTACCGCCTCCGTCGCGCTGCGCAACCTCATCCTGTGTCTCGGGGCCATCGCCATGATGGTCTATACCAGCCCCAAACTCTCCAGCCTCGTCATCGGCGCCATCCCGATCATCGTCTTCCCGCTCGTCGCCTTCGGCCGCTCGGTGCGCCGCCGCTCGCGCGAGGCGCAGGATACGCTCGCGGCGGCTTCCGCCTATGCCGGCGAGGCGATCGGCGCGACACGCACCTTGCAGGCCTTCAATGCGGAAGAGGCTGCCCGCGCCCGCTTCTTCGGCGCCGTCGAAAGCGCCTATGAGGCCGCCCGCTCCGCCATCCGCGCCCGCTCGCTGCTGACGGGCTTCGCCATCGCCATGATCTTCGGCTCGGTTGTCGCCGTGCTGTGGTTCGGTGCGCAGGATGTGCTGTCGGGCACGATCTCGGCCGGCACGCTCGGCCAGTTCCTGCTCTATGCCGTCTTTGCTGCTGGCAGCCTCGGCGCGCTCTCCGAGGTGTGGGGCGAGCTCTCGCAGGCCGCGGGTGCTGCCGAGCGCCTCACGGAACTGCTCGCCGAAAAGCCCGCCATCGCAGCCCCTGCCAATCCGGTCGCTCTGCCCGTACCGTCGCGTGGCGAGCTCACCTTCGAGGATGTGCATTTCTCCTATCCCGCCCGCCCCGGCTATCGCAGCATCAACGGCCTGTCCTTTGCCGTGAAGCAGGGCGAGACGGTCGCCGTCGTCGGCCCGTCGGGCGCCGGCAAGAGCACGATCCTGTCGCTGGTCGAGCGCTTCTACGATCCGGATGCCGGCACCGTGCGGCTCGATGGCGTCGACCTGCGCACCGCCGATCCGGAAGAACTGCGCCGCCGCATCGCGCTGGTGCCGCAGGATGTCACCATCTTCGCCGCAACGATCCGCGACAACATCGCCTTCGGCATGGCCAATGTCAGCGACGAAGCGATCCGCGCCGCCGCCCGTGCCGCTCAGGCCGAAGAGTTCATCGCCCGCCTCGACAGGGGCTATGACACCATGGTCGGCGAACGTGGCGTGACGCTCTCCGGCGGCCAGCGCCAGCGCATCGCCATTGCCCGCGCCATCCTCAAGGATGCGCCGCTGCTGCTGCTCGACGAAGCGACCTCCGCGCTCGATGCCGAGAGCGAGACGCTGGTGCAGAAGGCGCTGGACGGCCAGATGGGCAAGCGCACGACGATCGTCATCGCCCACCGGCTCGCCACCGTGCTGAAGGCCGACCGCATCCTTGTCATGGAGGCAGGCCGGATCGTCGAAGAGGGCACGCATCAGTCGCTGATCCGGGAGGGCGGCCTCTATGCCCGCCTCGCCCGGTTGCAGTTCGATCATGGCGGCCAGGCTTTCCTCGGCGAGGATCGCGCGGCGGGCTGACCGGCCTGCCCCTACCATGGTTGCCCTTGTCACAGAGGGCGAGCGCGCTATCCTGAGGTGTCTGACGCAACGTCACCTTGGGAGGAGACCACCGTGGCATTTTCGACGATCACCCGCCGGACCCTGATGGCGCTCGGCGCCACTGCACTTGCAGCGCTGACGCTGGGCACGCCCGCCAGCGCCCAACAGTTTCCCGACCGCACCATCACGCTCGTCGTGCCCTTCGCGGCCGGCGGCTCGACGGATGTGGTGGCCCGCATCATCGCGCAGAAGATGTCGGAGAATATCGGCCAGCAGATCATCGTCGAAAATGTCGGCGGCGCCGGCGGCAGCCTGGGAGCGGACCGCGTGGCGCGGGCGGAGCCGGATGGCTACACGATCCTGATGGCGACCGTCGCCACCCATGCGCTGAACCCGCTGATCCTGAAGACGAAGCCCTATGACGCGGAAAAGGATTTCGCGCCCGTTTCGCTGCTCGTCATCGTGCCGAACGTGCTGGTGGTCAATCCCGAACTGCCGGCCAAGAATGTCGATGAACTGCTCGCCTTGCTGAAGGCCGATCCGGAGGGCTACAGCTATGCCTCTTCCGGCAACGGCACGCCGCTGCATCTCTCCGGCGAACTCTTCAAGTCGATGGCCGGCGTCAGCATGCAGCATGTACCCTACAAGGGCTCCGGCCCGGCGCTGAACGACGTGATCGGCAACCAGATCCCCATCATGTTCGACAACCTGCCCTCCTCCTCCGGCCATATCAAGGCCGGTACGCTGCGCGCGCTTGCCGTCACCACCAAGGAACGCGCCGCCTCCTTCCCGGATGTGCCGACGATCGCCGAATCCGGCATTCCCGGCTACGAGACCTATACGTGGAACGCGCTCTTCGCGCCGGCCGGCACGCCGAAGGAGGTCGTCGACAAGCTCAACGAAGCCGCCAACACCGCCCTGAAGGACCCCGCCGTCATCGAGCGCATGAAGGAATTCAGCGCCACCATCGTCGGCTCCACGCCGGAAGAGCTCGGCAAACACGTGACGGCAGAACTTGCCAAGTGGAAGCCTGTCGTCGAAGGCGCGAAGATCCAGATGGATTGATGAGCGTCAGGCCGGCGCCTCAGGCGCCGACCGCCCTCCCCACGACGCGCCCGGAAAACAAGCAGCCACCGAGGAACGTGCCCTCCAGCGCATTGTAGCCATGCAGGCCGCCGCCGCCGAAGCCGGCGGCCTCGCCGGCCGCATAGAGGCCCGGCACCGGCTTGCCCGAGAGCTCCAGCACCCGGCCGGAAAGATCGGTCTGGAGCCCGCCCAGCGTCTTGCGCGTGAGGATGTTGAGGCGCACCGCGATCAGCGGCCCGGCTTTGGGATCGAGCAAACGGTGCGGCCGTGCGGTGCGCATCAGCTTGTCGCCGAGATAGTTGCGCGCGCCGCGGATAGCCATGATCTGCGCATCCTTCGAGAACGGGTTGTCGATCTCCCGGTCGCGCGCCTCCACTTCGGCGCGCACACGTTCCGCGTCGAGCAGCGGCGCATCGGTCAGCCCATTCATGGCTGCGACGAGATCGTCGAGCGTGTCGCGAACGACGAAATCCGCTCCCTTGTCCATGAAAGCCTGTACCGGACCGGGCGGATTCTTGCCGAGGCGTTTCAGCAACAGCGGGATGTCCTTGCCTGTCAAATCCGGGTTCTGCTCGGAGCCGGACAGCGCGAATTCTTTCTTGATGATCGCGCGCGTCAGGATGAACCAGCTGTGGTCATAGCCGGTCGCGCGGATGGCTTTCAACGTCGCCAGCGTGTCGAAACCCGGCATGGCCGGCGCGGGGAAGCGGCGGCCGTGCGCATCGAGCCAGAGCGAAGACGGGCCGGGCAGGATGCGGATGCCGTGGCCCGGCCAGATCGGATCCCAGTTCCGCAGGCCCTCGGTATAGTGCCACATGCGGTCACCATTGATGACCGAACCGCCGGCCTGCTGCGTTATGGCGAGCATGCGACCATCGACATGGGCGGGCACGCCGCTCACCATGAAGGCCGGTGGCTCACCGAGGCGGTCGCGCGGCCAGCTTTGGCGCACTAGGTCCTGATTGCCGCCGATGCCGCCCGAAGACACCAGCACCGCACCGGCGCGAAGCTGGAAATCGCCGACGACCTCCCGCGACGTCGACTGGCCCCGCGCCGCATGATCCTGCTCCAACACCGCGCCATGGGCGCCGACAACCGCGCCGTTCTCGACGATCAGCCCATCCACGCGATGGCGGAAACGGAAGGCAATCGCGCTCTCGGTCCGTAGCTGCTCGGCGCGCCGCAGGAAGGGCGCAAGGACACCGGGGCCGGTGCCCCAGGTCACATGGAAACGCGGCACGGAATTGCCATGCCCCGTCGCGAGCCCGCCGCCCCGCTCCGCCCAGCCGACGACCGGAAACCAGCGCATGCCCATGGCATGCAGCCAGGCGCGCTTCTCGCCGCTGGCGAAGTCGAGATAGGCCTCCGCCCAGTAGCGCGGCCAGTGATCCTCCGGCCTGTCGAAACCGGCGGAGCCCATCCAGTCCTGCCGCGCCAATGCGAGGCTGTCACGGATGCGCATGCGGCGCTGCTCGGGACTGTCGATAAAGAACAGACCGCCCAGCGACCAGAAGGCCTGCCCGCCCAGGCTCTGCTCTCCCTCCTGGTCGAGCACGATCACCCGCAGCCCGCGCCCGGCCGCCTCCGTCGCCGCGACAAGGCCGGCAAGACCCGCACCGATGACCAGCAGATCGCAATCCATCCCAACGCCTCCCGTCGCAAGTGGCAAAAACTTACGCTGACGTTCACGTCAGATCAATAGAGCGGATAAAACGGGCGCGGTGGGCAAGAGCCGGCATAGCCGCGACCTCTAAGTACGCTGTGTGAAATTATCGCTCGGTCAGCTTCAGCTCGATACGGCGATTGGTCGCCTTTGCCGCTTCGTCATTGCCCTCGGCAATCGGCTGAAATTCACCGAAACCGGCTGCGACGAGCCGGTTGGCCGGCACGCCATTGGCGATGAGGAACTTCACGACCGACGTCGCGCGGGCCGAGGAAAGCTCCCAGTTGTCACGGTAACGGCCGGCGCCGGACAGCGGCACATTGTCGGTATGGCCGTCGACGCGTAGCACCCAGTTGATCTCGGCGGGGATTTCCTTCGCGAGATCGAGCAGAGCCGCGGCGAGCTTCTTCATCTCGGCCTGCCCGGCTTCGTTCAGCTCGTTGCCGCCGGAGGGGAAGAGCACTTCCGACTGGAAGACGAAGCGGTCGCCGACGATGCGGATGTTTTCGCGGTCGGACAGGATTTCGCGCAGCCGGCCGAAGAAGTCGGAACGGTAGCGGTTCAGCTCCTGCACGCGCTGCGCCAGCGCGACATTGAGGCGGCGTCCGAGATCGGCGATCTTCGTCTGCGAGGACTTGTCCTTGGCCTCGGAGGCCTGGAGCGCCTCTTCCACGGCGGCGATCTGGCTGCGCAGCGCGGCGATCTGCTGGTTGAGCAGTTCGATCTGGCTTGCGGCCCGCGCGCTGACCTGCTTTTCCGTATCCAGTTCGCCTTCCAGCGTCGTCACGCGGGCATTGGCCGCGTCGGAAGCGCCTGAACCGCTGTCCAGCAGTTGTTGAAGACGCGTGCGGTCGCTCTCGGATTGGGCGAGCGAGGCCTGGAGATTGGCGAGCGCGTCTTCCAGATCCTGCTTGCCGCTCTTTTCCAGCGCCAGAAGCTGCGTCAGCTCGTTGATCTGGCTGGTCAGCCGGTTCAGCACGTCGTCCTTGCCGGAGATTTCGCGGCTGAGGAAGAATTGCGCCAGCACGAAGACCGTGAGCAGGAACATGATGGCGAGCAGCAGCGTCGACAGCGCATCGACGAAGCCCGGCCAGTAATCGACCGTGCGCTGGCTGCGCCGGTTGCGGGCGAGCGCCATCTCTATTCGCCCCCAGCCTTGTGGGCCTTCTCGGTCGTGCGTTCGGGCAGCTTTTCAACGGAACGTTCACCGGAACGCGCCGCAAGCCGGTCGAGCGTGCGCCGCAACGCTTTCGCCTCCTCCTGCTGCGCCTCGATCCAGTCACGCAGCATCTGCTGCTCGCTGCGCATGTTCTTAACGAGCCCCTGGATACCCTCGGCAAGGCTCGCCATGGCGGCCGTCGAGCGATGACCGCCGCCGCCCTCCTGCTGCGCGAGCTTCAGGATCTGCTCGGCGAGCGCCTGCACGTCAGAGGACGACGTGGCGGCGAGGTCGGCGGCCGGTTGCAGCTCCGAGCCGACATCGGTGACCGAGGACAGCCAGTTTTCCAGCTCGGTGTAGAAGCGGTTCTGCGCGCGGCCGGCCTGCAGGTCGAGGAAGCCGAGGATGAGCGAGGAGGACAGGCCGAAGAGCGAGGTCGAAAAGGCGGTGCCCATGCCTTCCAGCGGAGCGGAAAGCCCTTGTTTCAGTGCCGTCAGAATATCGTTCGCCGTCCCGCCGCCGGCATCCAGCGACTGGATGACCGCGCTGATCGAGCCGATCGTTCCGAGCAGGCCCCAGAAGGTGCCGAGCAGGCCGAGGAAGACGAGAAGACCGATCAGGTAGCGGGATGTATCGCGCGATTCGTCGAGGCGCGTCGCGATGGAATCGAGGATCGAGCGCAGCGTGGCGGTCGATAGCGCCAGCGAGTGGCGCCGGCCGATCAGCGCCCGCATCGGCGCGAGCAGCACGGGATCACGCCCGACCTTTTCGGCGCTGCCGGCCGCGCGGAAAGAGTTGAACCAACGCACTTCCGGCCGGATCGACAGCACATGATTGAAGACCAGCAGGATGCCGATCAAGAGCACGCCGAGGATCAAGCCGTTGAGGCCCGGATTGGAGAGAAACGCCGTCTGCGCCTGGCGGAAGAGGATGGCGGCCACGAAGCCGACGATGATGAGGAAGATCACCATCGTCCAGAAGAACGCCATGGGGCTCGAAAGTTTGTGCGGGTAGTCGTCTCCGGTTTCGGACGACCCTCCCCAGCCCGATAGCGCCAGCTTAGCCATGTAGTCGCATCTCCGCTTTCCTGTCGGGGCGGAGACTAGAGGAAGATTGTGAGGAATTGAAGGGCTTAGCGGCAACAGCGGCGCTTTGATACGCCGCCGTCCTGAACCCGCCTCAGCGCGTCGGCACCGGGCGGTGCAGCACGTCGCGCAGCGCCTTGTGGATATATTCGTTGCCGGCAACCACCTCGCCCGCATTGAACATGTCATTGCCGCCGTCGAAGTCGGTTGCGTAACCGCCAGCTTCGCGAATCAGGAGAACACCGGTCGCCATATCCCATTCCGCCAGGTCACGCTCCCAGAAGCCGTCGAAACGGCCGGCGGCGACATAGGCGAGATCGAGTGCGGTGGAGCCGAGACGGCGCATGCCGGCGACTTCGCCCATCACATGGCGCAGCTCGATGAGGAACTTGCCGTGGTTGCCGCGGCCGAGATGCGGCACGCTGCAGCCGATGACGGCGTCCGACAGGACCTTGCGGGCCGCCACGCGCAGACGACGATCGTTGAGGAAGGCGCCGCCGCCACGCTCGGCGGTGAAGAGCTCGTCCGTCGCTGCATTGAGAACGACGGCGGCGACGATCTCGCCGTTGCGCTCCAGCGCGATCGTGCTCGCAAAGAGCGGAATGCCATGCAGGAAGTTGGTCGTGCCGTCGAGCGGGTTGACGATCCAGCGATGCGCTCCATCCGTACCGATGACCTCTTCGGCTTCGTCGCTAAGGAAGCCATAGGTCGGGCGGGCCTTCATCAGTTCTTCCCGGATGATCTTCTCGGCCTTGCGGTGGGCCTGTGCGACATAGTCCGCCGGACCCTTGAGCGAAACCTGAAGGTTCTGCACTTCGCCGAAATCACGCGAGAGCGATTTGCCGGCCTTGAAGGCGGCCTGAACCATAACGTTGAGAAGAGCTGAACGAGCCATGAAATGAATGTCCTTCGGGAATGTCCGGCGCATCGGGACGGCGAAAGCCGCGGCGCGCAAATGCACGGGGACCGGATGTGCGGGCTTCAAGATCACAAATCCCGCGAAGTTTCAAGCCTTCAGCCCCTGCATGGGCTGCAATGCAGGGTGTGCGATCGTGCAACAGGGTAAATACGGGACGCCTTACGACCCCGAACGGTACTTGTTCGCGGCGGTGATCGCTGCTTTTTGCTGCTGATCGGTCAAGCCGAGGTAGAAGTCCTCGAGCGAGGGATCGTTCAGCCCGGCGCGCCGCGCCAGCACGAACCACTTGCCCGCCTCGACCGGATCGGGCCGCGTGCCGATGGCATGGATATAAAGCTGCGCAAGCTTGCTCTGGGCGACGACATTGCCGCCATCGGCGGCGCGCTTCATCCATTTGAAGCCGGTATCGTAGTCGCGGTCGCCCGCCGTGCCGTTGACCAGCCACATGCCGAGATCGAGCTGCGCCGTGTCGAAGCCCGCACGGGCGGCGCGCACCAGCCATTCGCGGGCGCGCTTCGTCTTTTCCTCAGGCAGGTCCTTCAGGTTTATATAGAGCTGCGCGACGGCATATTGCGCATCGGCAATGCCCTGCTCGGCGGACTTCTCATAATAGGGCAGCGCCTCGCGCAGGCCTTTGTCACCCGGATTGTCGGCCACCAGCACCTGCGCATAGTTGAATTGCGCCGAGGCATTGCCGAGATCGGCCGACTTCTTCATCAGTTCATCGGCCTTCTTGCGATCCTCCGGCGATGCCGAGCGCTCCATGAGCAAGATCGCGTATTTGAACATACCGGTGGGATCGCCGCCATTGGCCGCCTGCTCATACCAGAACATCGCCTGCTTGCGATCGCGCTTCACGCCGAGGCCACGGTCGAGAATTTCGGCCACCAGGGTCTGCGCGGCGGGATCGCCAAGCTGCGCGCGCGGAAGGGCAAGCTCCATCGCCGTCAGGTAACGGCCGCGCTGGAAGGCGCCATAGGCCTCATCGACCTTGCCGGCAAACGGCTTCTCCGCCGGCAATGCCGGCAGGTCGGCGCCCATGCGGTCGAACACCGAAAGCCCCGTGGACGGGCCGTCCACGGGCTTTTTCTCATCCTTCTTGACCTCGGGCTGATCGTCGAGGGCAATGGGCTTCACCTCTTCAGCCGGCTTGTCATCCGTCTTCGCGTCGTCGGTATTGGCCGTGACCGATGGCCCCTTCTTGGCCGTCTCGGCAAAGGACGGCGCGGCAACGAGAACGCCCGCGGCGAAAAACGCCACCGGCGCGAAACGGCAAGCTTGTGAAAGAAGGACCCTGATCATGGGCGCCTACTATTGCTCAAACCGTGGCGCTTTTTCGTCAAGAAGGGCGTTGACCGCAGCAATCACATGCGGCGCCTGCGCAGGGTCGGCAAACACCGCCTTGTCGAGCGCCACGAACTCCGCACCGGTCTCCGCAACGGCAAGAGCGGAGTCCGGATCGCTGCCGCCGAGCACGATGCAGGGAATTTCCACCATGGAAGCCCACCATTCGGCAAGCGCCAGGTTCTTCGGATGGGCTTCCGGCTTGATATCACCGCCGATCTTGCCGAAGAAGATATAGTCCGGCTGGATTTCGCCGATCTCCAGAGCCTTGTGCCGATCCGTGGCATTGCCGCCGCCGACGATGAGCTTCGGCGTGAATTTTTCCACCGCTTCGGCAAACACGTCCAGTGCGCCGGTAACATGGATACCGTCGGCCTTTGCCCGGCCGGCAACCCGCGTATCGCCGGCGACGAGCGCCGCCGCACCGGCATCCTGGACGATCTGGACGAGCGCTTCCGCATGTTTCTGGAACACGCCGTCATCGAGACCGTATTGCGGAATGATCACCGAAGCGACATCGCCGCCCTTCAGAGCGCCCTCGAGCATTGCGGCACGCGCTGAAAGGTCCTCCCCCTCGGGAAGGATCAGCACGAGACGGCAGCGGTTATCGGCTTCGGACATGGATGGGCACTTTCCTTGAATTGCGGCACTCTGGTCTCGTCATAACAGATCAAAGCGGATAGACGGAAGGACGAACAGGATCAATCGTCTTCCATGTCCATCGACCCCTCGATTTATTATGCCGCCATCCCCGCCGTGCTGCTGGTGGGCCTGACCAAGGGCGGCATGGGTGAAGCTCTGGCGCTGATGGGCGTGCCGCTGCTCGCCATGGCCGTGCCGCCGGTGCAGGCCGCCGCCATTCTGCTGCCGATCCTGGTGGTGATGGACTGCGTGTCGCTCTGGATCTGGCGCGAACACAACAACCGCACACTCCTGAAAATGCTTCTGCCCGGCGCGCTCATCGGCATCGCCATCGGCTGGGCGACATCGGCCTATGTGCCGCGCGATGCGCTACGCCTCATCATCGGCCTCATCACCGTACTCTTCGTGCTGCGCTACTTCTACAACA
>NZ_CAMLFY010000006.1 GCF_946479415.1 uncultured Shinella sp.
GGCCCGAGCCAGAGACAGAGGAAAACCACCGAGATTTTCAGCGCCCAGCCGAGGCCGGGTCGCGCATGGGCGGGCGTCGTTTCGCCAAGCAGCGAATCGCGATCCTGCAGCACCGCCCCCTTCGCCGCCGCATGGCCGGCGGAGGTGCGAAAGAGGCGCGAGCCGGATTTTGAACCGAGATAGCCGATGACGGCGGCGACAAGCACGATAAGCGGGAACGGCACCTTGAAGGCGAAGATGGCGAGGAAGGCCGCCGCCGCAATCGCCAGCATCGCCGGATTGGTGAGCGCCCGGCTGCCGATGCGGAACACCGCCTGCACGACGATGGCGAGCACCGCCGCCTTCAGCCCGAAGAACAGGCCCTCCACCACGCTCGCATCGCCGAAGATGACATAGACATAGCTCAGCGCGAGGATCGAGAGAAAGCCGGGCAGGATGAACAGCAGGCCGGCGACGAGGCCGCCGAGCGTCCTGTGCATCAGCCAGCCGATATAGACGGCGAGCTGCTGTGCCTCCGGCCCCGGCAGCAGCATGCAATAGTTCAGCGCATGCAGGAAACGCCCCTCGCCGATCCAGCGCTTCTCGTCGACGACGATGCGGTGCATGACCGCGATCTGCCCCGCCGGCCCGCCGAAACTCAGCGCCGCCACCCGCGCCCAGACCTTGAGCGCCTCGCCGAAGGAGACGCCATGATCCGGCAGTTGCGAAGGATCACGCGCGGCAATGTCCGTATCCCCAGGCAAATCTCTCATCCTTCCCCTCACCCCTCGGCGCCTATCCTGCCGATGTATCCATCTTATGACAGGGCTGCACGACCAAAAAGCATTGCGCCGAACCGGCGATCCGCTAGGGTCGCCCCCACCGGAAAGGGGCACTGTCGGAACTGGTCGCGGCCCCGTCGCAGACAGGCTTTAATGGCGCAAACACAGGCCCTAAGATCGGCCGCAATATTTCATCGGGGTCCAGCACATGGCAGAGTTTCCGCAAAAGGCGAAGGTCGTCATCATCGGTTTGGGTGGCATCGTGGGCGCGTCCATCGCCCATCATCTCATCGAGCGCGGATGGGACGATATCGTAGGCATCGACAAGTCGGGCATTCCGACCGACATCGGTTCGACGGCGCATGCCTCGGACTTCTGCTACACGACGAGCCACGACTATCTCTCGGTCTGGACCACGCAGTACTCGATCGATTTCTACGAGAAGATGGGCCACTACGCCCGCATCGGCGGCCTCGAAGTCGCCCGCACCGGCGACGACACCTGGATGGAAGAGATCAAGCGCAAGCTCTCCTCCGCCAAGGCGTTCGGCACGCGCGCGCATTATGTCTCGCCGGCCGAAATCAAGGACATGTTCCCGCTGATCGAGCAAGATCAGGTGATGGGCGGCCTGTTCGACCCGGATGCCGGCCTCGTGATCCCGCGCTCGCAGACGGTTGCAGGCAAGCTGGTCGATGCCGCTGAAAAATCCGGCAAGCTGCAGGTCTACGGCAACACGCCGGCCCAGTCGCTGATCGTCGAAGGCGGCCGCATCAAGGGCGTCGTCACCCATCGCGGCACGATCATGGCCGATCACGTCATCGTCTGCGCCGGCATCTGGGGCCGCCTGATCGCCGAAATGGTCGGCGAAGACCTGCCGGTCATGCCGGTCGATCACCCGCTGACCTTCTTCGGTCCGTACAACGAATTCGAAGGCACCGGCAAGGAAATCGGCTTCCCGCTTTTGCGCGACCAGGGCAACTCCGCCTATATGCGCGACACCGGCGACCCGAAGACCACCGAGGGCGGCCAGATCGAGTGGGGCTATTACGAACAGAACACCCCACGCCTCTGCCACCCGCGCGACATTCTCGAAAAGCACGAGGCGCGCCTGTCGCCCTCGCAGCGCGACCTCGACATGGAGCAGATCCTCGAGCCGCTCGAAAAGGCCATGGAACTGACGCCGATCCTCGGCGAGCTCGGCTATAACGAAGGCCATTCCTTCAACGGCCTCTTGCAGGTTTCCGCTGCCGGCGGCCCGTCCTGCGGCGAGAGCCAGAAGGTGCGCGGCCTGTGGTATTGCGTCGCCATCTGGGTCAAGGACGGCCCCGGCTACGGCAAGCTCATCGCCGACTGGATGACCGACGGCCGCACCGAGATCGACCACAACTCCATCGACTATTCGCGCTTCTACCCGCACCAGCTGACGGAAGAGTTCATTGAGGGCCGCTCCTACGAGGCCGCCCAGAAGATCTACTTCCCGGCCGTGCACAACCGCGAACCCTATGCCTCGGGCCGTGGCGCCAAGCGCTCGCCGTTCCATGAACGCGAAAAGGAACTCGGCGGCTACTTCATGGAACTCGGCGGCTGGGAGCGTGCGCATGGCTACGCGGCCAACGAGCACCTCTTGGAAAAGTACGGCGACCGCGTGCCGGTGCGCGAGAACGAATGGGACAGCCGCCACTTCTGGCGCGTTTCCAATGCCGAGCACCTGGCGCTCAGCGAGGATGTCGGCATCATCAACCTCTCGCACTTCCACATGGTGGATATCGAAGGCCCTGATCATGTCGAGCTCTTGGAATGGCTCTGCGCGGCAAAGATCGGCGGCGACGGCAATATCGGCAAGGGTATCTACACCCACTTCCTCGACGACGAGGGCATGGTGCGCGCCGACTTCACGGTCTTCCGCATGGCCGACCGCTGCCGCCTGGTGAACGGCGCCGATGCCGGCCCGCGCGACTTCCACTATATGAAGCGCGTCGCCGAGGACCGCGGCCTCGATGTCACCATCACCGACACATCGGAAAAGTACATCACCATCGGCATCTGGGGGCCGAATGCCCGCGAGAACCTGAAGAAGGTCGTCGCGGACCCGGCTGGCCTCGACCAGGAAAACTTCGCCTTCGCCGCGATCAAGCAGATCGAGATCGCCGGCAGACAAGTCACCGCCTTCCGCATCTCCTATGTCGGCGAGCAGGGCTGGGAACTGCACATGAAGTACGAGGACGGTCTGGCCGTGTGGGATGCGCTGCGCTCCACGGGCGCGATGGCCGTCGGCGTCGAGACCTATGCCAACTCGCGCCGCATGGAAAAGAGCCTGCGTCTGCAGAATGCCGACCTGCTCACCCAGTACAACCTCATCGAAGCCGACCTTGCCCGCCCGAAGGTCAAGGAAGCCGATTTCCGCGGCAAGGCCAAGCATCTGGAATACAAGGCGCGCGCCCACCAGCCTGCCATGCTCTGCACGCTGGTCATGACGGAGAATACGGACAAGAGCGGTGTCAAGCGCTACCCGCTGGGCAACCTGCCGGTCATGGACCCGGCAACCGGCGAGGTTCTCATCGACGACCTCGGCCGCCGCTCCTACACGACCTCGATCGCCTTCGGCCCGACCATCGGCAAGAACATCGCGCTGGCCTACCTGCCGCACGCCTATTGCCAGGAAGGCCGCAAGCTTGAGATTTCGTATTTCGACGAGACCTACCCGGTCGAGGTGGTCAGCATCGGCTACAAGCCGCTCTACGACCCCGAAAACCTCAAGCCGCGCACGTAACGCGCGGCTTTCCAGACATAAAAAGGGCGTGCCGGCTATAGCGGCACGCCTGAAACTGAAACTGCCAACCTCTCGTTTCGTCGTCCTCGGGCTTGTCCCGAGCATGACGATAGGATTGGATTGCTTCGTAGGATGCAGGGCGCACCGGCCTGATGGCGCACCGCCCCAGACTCAGAAAGCCGTTACGCGGCCCTCCACCTGCACGGCACCGTCATCTATGGGCATGACGCCCCCATCCATCGCCGCAGCGACCGCCGCAGTGCCCAGCACCACAATGGGCGTGCCGTTCTGGACGCGGTTGAACAGATCGACCACATCCTGGTTGATCATGCGCACGCAGCCCGACGAAACGGACTTGCCGATCGTCCACCACTCGGGCGAGCCGTGGATACGGTAGAGCGTGTCTTCCTTGTCCTTGAAGATATACATGGCGCGCGCGCCCAGCGGGTTCTTCAGGCCCGGCTCCATGCCGCCATTGCGCGAACTGTAGGGTTCCAGTTCCGGCTGGCGGGCGATCATCTCGTCCGGCGGCGTCCAGCGCGGCCAGGCACGCTTGTACTGGATGACACCACGGCCGGCCCATTCGAAGCCTGCGCGGCCGAGGCCGACGCCGTAGCGCATCGCCTGCCCGTCCTCATAGGTCAGATAGAGGAAATGGCTTGCCGTATCGACGACGATCACGCCGGCACGCTCGCCCGTCGGGTTGGGCACCATCTGGCGATAGAAGCGCGGATCGATCTTCTGGTAGGGGATGGCGGGCAGCGGATACGGCTCGTCATCCTTCGGACCATACATGGCGGCGTAAATGCTGTTATCGACGACCGGCTCCGGCCTTATCGCGACCCTTTCGCGAACCGGCGTCGTGCAGCCGGCCAGAACCGTGGTTGCCAATCCTGCGCTGCCCAGCAGGAAGGAGCGGCGGGTTACGCTTTCACCAGTCAAGGAATGCCCTCACACCTCAATCGTCATAGGGATCGGCCAGCGCGGCATCGGGCCTGCTGACCGGATATTTCGTGCGCGAAATGCGGGCGGCCATGCCCTTCGCGCCCTGCTGCTTCAGGAGCGAGCGGAAGCTCGGATGCATACCGCCGTCCACATAGGCGAAGCTCGAAACCGGTGTGGCGCTCGCAAAAGCCGCATCCAGCTTCTTTTGTTCCGCACCGATCTTCGCGATCACATCATTTTGAGCGCCATCGACCGTGGCCGGGCACTGGGCGAGCGGATCGTCCGGCTCGCCATTCACGAAATCCCGATTAAAGACATAACGGCCGCCGCAAACGGAGACCTTCGGCTGCTTGCGCGTGAAGGCGAAGGCGTCATAGCCCTCCTTCAGCGTGCGCCAGAATGGCATGTTGGGATCGCCCTTGTGCTTGGCCATGTTTTCCGTGGTCATGCGGAAGGGATAGGCCTGGACCTGGAAACGCTCCTGGCCGCCGTCCAGCGCCTTCTGCACGATGGCGTAGATTTCGCCCACACCCTGGTCCGTCATGGCATAGCAGCCCGACGACGAGCAGGCGCCATGCACCATCAGCGCCTCACCGGAATAGCCGAGCGCCGATTCCAGCCGGTTCGGATAACCGAGGTTGAACGAGACGTAGTACTGCGAGTTCGGGTTCAGCATGCCGGCGGAGACATGGTAGAAACCCTCCGGCGCCTGGCGGTCGCCGCTCTTCGTCTTCGGCCCGAGCTTTCCGGACCAGCGGCACATCGGATAGGTCTTGAACAGCGCGTACTGGCCGCTCGCATTGACCTTCCAGACCTCGAGCTCGCTCTCCTGCTTGAAGATGCGCACCAGCACCGGGCTTTCCGGCCGCATCTTCTTCTTCGACATTTCCGCTTTCACCTTGTTGGAAAGCTGCGGTGCTTCGGCAAGCGAGGCGACATCCATGGCCATGCAGCCGGCGAGCAGGCTGCCGGCGACGGTCGCGGCGGCAAGGCGCGCGAACAGCGAGAGGCGCGGGCCGGTGGTTTCACGAGAAAGGAGATGGCGAAGCGCAAACATGGGTCGGTTTCGATTGCTGGGGCCGGTGTTGGAAATCGGAGCGCCGCGGGATCGACGGCGCATCTCGTGCATAGAGTCCAAGCGATTGCTTAGAACTTCGTTAATCTTATGACCCGGAAGGGCCATTGCCCGGCATCATGCCGTGGGAATGCCGCGAATCCGGCATCAATCTTGCCGGGAGCATAAACCCTCAAGCCGCTTGAGCTTCAAGACCAGCTTTGCGGCTTTCTTTCGTCGCAGGATCACGCAGCGAACAAAAAATCGTCAGATGCTTGCGCCAGACCGCTCCTGCGGGCGGAAAGGCAAAGAAAGCTTGATTTACCATGCGCCTGCGCACATCTGTGAGCGAGTTCATGCGATGAGGCGAAGCGATGCTGACGATCGGCGATCTTTCCAAGGCCACGGGCGTCAAGGTTCCGACCATCCGTTACTACGAGCAGATGGGCCTGCTCTCCCATGCCGAACGATCCGAGGGCAACCAGCGGCGCTATTCCAGCGGCGAGCGCGATCGCCTCACCTTCATCCGCCATGCCCGTGACCTCGGCCTCACCATCGATGCGATCCGCGCGTTGATCGAACTCAGCCAGCATCCCGAGCGCCCCTGCCACGACGCCGACCGCATCGCCGCTGAGCAGCTGAGCACCGTGCGCCGCAAGATCGAGCGCCTGCAGAAGCTGGAGGCCGAGCTGGTGCGCATCACCAGCCATTGCCATTCCGACCAGATCCGCGACTGCTACGTCATCCGCGCGCTGGCGAACCACGATCTCTGCCAGGACGAACACGACTAGGACGCGGCAAGCCGTTTCAGTTTCTGGAGCTGCGCCGCGCGCGGCTCATGCATGTCGAGCATGCCCTGCAACCGGCCATCCGCCCGGATAAGGAAAAGCCCGGCGGTGTGCTCCATCGTGTAGCTGTCCGAGGCTGTCGGGACCTTCCTGTAAAAGGCCGAAAAGGCATCCGCCGCCACCTTGGTCTGGGCCGCATCGCCGCGCAGCGCGATGATGCGCGGATCGAAGGACGTCATGTAGAGTTTCAGAAGCTCCGCCGTGTCGCGCTCTGGATCGATCGAGATGAAGAGCGGCGTGATGCGATCCGCCGCCGGGCCGATCTCCTTGAGCAGGCCGCTCAGTTCGAAAAGCGCGGTCGGGCAGACATCCGGGCAATGGGTGAAGCCGAAGAAGGCGAGATAGGGTTTTCCGGCGAGATCGGCCGAGCCGAAGGGCTTGCCATCGACCGTCTGCAAGATGAAGACGCGCTGTTTCGGCCGGTTCGCCGGACGCAGCTTTGCCGCGACCGTCGCTCCGACGATCGCGGCAAGTCCGGCAAGGCCGAGAAGGGTCCTGCGCCGCATTACTTGATTGGTCGCAGTAGGCGCAGCGCGTTCAGCGTGACGAGCACCGTGGCGCCGGTATCGGCGAGGATGGCGGGCCAGAGGCCGGTGATGCCGATGATCGTCGTCACCAGGAACACGCCCTTGAGGCCGAGCGACAGCGCAATGTTCTGGACGATGTTGCGCATGGTGCGCTTCGAGAGGTCCGTCATCAGCGCGACATCGCCGACGCGGCCGTGCAGGATGGCGGCATCCGCCGTTTCCAGCGCCACATCCGTGCCGCCGCCCATGGCGATGCCGACATCGGCGGCGGCGAGCGCCGGCGCGTCGTTGATGCCATCGCCGATCTTGCCGACCACAAAACCTTCGCGCTGAAGCTCGCCGACGATGCGCTGCTTGTCCTCCGGCATCAGCTCGGCGCGCACCTCTATACCGAGCTCGGCGCCGACGGCCTTGGCCATACGGGCATTGTCGCCGGTCAGCATGACGGTCTTGATGCCGAGATCCTTCAGGGCTTTCAGGCCGGCGGCGGCATCCGCACGCGGCTCATCGCGCATGGCGATGGCGCCGGCCAGCACGCCGTCGACGATCAGCATGGAGACGGTCTTGCCGTCATCGTTAAGCGCGGTCGTGGTGGCCTGCACCTCTGCGGACAGGGCGGCGCGCTCGGCGGCAGCCTTCGGCGAGGCGAGGAAGATTTCCTTGCCCTCGACGGTGGCCGTCACACCCTTGCCGCCCAGTGCCCGCGAACCGGTGGCGACCGGGACCACGATGTCGTCTTCGGCAGCCTTGGCGAGGATGGCAAGCGCCAGCGGGTGGCTGGAGCCGGCTTCGAGAGCTGCGGAGAGGCGCAGCACCTCCTCGGCCGAGGCGGAGAAGGCGACGACGTCGGTCACCTTCGGCTTGCCCTCCGTCAGCGTGCCGGTCTTGTCGAAGGCGATGGCCGTGAGTTTGCCGAGGCCTTCCAGCACCGCGCCGCCCTTCATTAGCAAGCCGCGGCGGGCGCCGGCGGAGAGCGACGCGGCGATGGCGGCGGGCGTCGAGATGACCAGCGCGCAGGGGCAGCCGATCAGCAGCACAGCGAGGCCCTTGTAGACCCATTCGCTCCAGATCCCGCCGAAGAACAGCGGCGGGATGATCGCAACGAGCGATGCGACGACGACCACGCCGGGCGTGTAATATTTCGAGAAGCGGTCGATGAAACGCTCGGTCGGCGCCTTGGATTCCTGGGCTTCCTCGACCAGCTTGATGACGCGGGCAATCGTATTGTCAGCGGCCGCGGCCGTGACGCGGATGCGCAACGCCGCATCGCCATTGACCGTCCCGGCAAAGACCTTGTCACCGACCTCCTTGCGCACCGGCGTGCTCTCGCCGGTCACCGGCGCTTCGTCGATGGCGCTTTCGCCTTCGATGATCGTGCCGTCGGCGGAAATGCGGTCGCCGGGACGCACGAGGATGACGGCGCCGACGGCAAGCGATTCGGCCGGCACTTCTTTCGTGCGGCCGTCCTCATCGAGCAGCGCCGTCTTCGGCACCAGCGTGGAAAGCGAGCGGATGCTGTCGCGCGCCTTGCCGGCGGCAACGCCCTCCAAGAGTTCACCGACGAGGAAGAGGAAGACGACCATCGCCGCCTCCTCCGTCGCATTGATGACGACGGCGCCGACGGCGGCGATGGTCATCAGCATCTCGATGGAGAACGGCGTGCCGGCCAGCGCCGCCATGATCGCGCGACGCGCGATCGGTAGCAGGCCGACGACCATGGCGACGATGAAGGCATAGGTTTCGATATCAGGAAAGAGATGGCCGACGGCATAGGCGACGACGAGCGCAGCGCCGGCGAGAATGGTCAGCCGCCCCTTCTTGCCCTTCCACCACGGTCCCTCGGACGGGCCATGGTCATGCCCATGCAAGCCCTCGATGGCTGCCGTCTTCGGTGCATCATGGTCATGCCCGGCGTGATCGTGATGGTCGTGCCCGTGATCATGGCTATGGCCGTGGTCATGATTGCAGTTCGGACCATGCTCATGCTTGGCTACCGGCTTCTCAGTCACCACGCCGGCCGGCGTCACCGCATAGCCGAGCCCCGAGACCTTCCTGCGGATCGCCTCCAGATCGCTTTCCGCATCGTGCTGCACACGCATCGTGCCCGCCGTCACCGAAACGGAAACATCGGATACACCGGGCATGCGGCGCACGGCCGTATCGATCTTGCTGGCGCAGGAGGCACAATCCATGCCCTCCACGCGGAACCGGGTTTCTTTCACATCAGCCATCGCACAATCCTCTTCAGTCTCGTGACATGGTTCTACGACCTCTAGTGACTAGAGGTGCAAGAGGGATTTCGAGAAATTTTCGAACAAAAGGACGCATTGAAATTGCCGACGGCCTTGTGCTAGGGAGCGCCCCATTGAATGCAGGTTTCATCTGCTGGTTGGGGAGGACGCCATGTCTTGGCAAACCCTCTTCCAATCGGGGATGGGCTCGGATGCCCCCCGAACGGAAGAACGCTCTACGATGCGCGCCCTCGCGGCCCGCTCTGGCTTTTACGCCGTCAGGCTGGCTGCGCCGTTGCGCCGTCCGGTGAAGACACCGCGCCTGCCCAATCTATTCCTTGAGCGTTATCGCGACCGGGGTAACAGCGCCAAAGCGCTGTCGCATCGCCGTGTCCGCACGACGATACCGTAACAGCGGCTTTCCCCCTTTTTGAGCCACGCGGAGCGGGCGGTTTGCGCCTCCCCTCACCGCGTTCCTATCGCGTTGCCGGCCTTTTCGCCGGCGGCCGTTCCACCGCAGCAGACAGGTGCCCGATGTCCCTGACCACACCCTATTACCTGATCGACAAGTCGAAGCTCCTCGCCAACATGGAGAAGATCGCGCGTCTTCGCGAAATCTCCGGCGCCAAGGCGCTCTTGGCGCTGAAATGCTTCGCGACCTGGTCGGTCTTCGATTTCATGCGGGACTATATGGATGGCACGACCTCCTCCTCGCTCAACGAGGTTCGTCTCGGCCATGAGCGTTTCGGCAAGGAAACGCATGCCTATTCCGTCGCCTATGCCGACTACGAGATCGACGAGGTGGTCAGCCACGCCGACAAGATCATCTTCAATTCCATCGGCCAGCTCGACCGCTTCGCCGACAAGGCGTCCGGCATCGTGCGCGGCCTGCGCCTCAATCCCGGCATTTCCTCCTCGACCTTTGATCTTGCCGACCCCGCCCGCCCCTTCTCGCGGCTCGGCGAATGGGACATGAAGCTGGTCGAGCCGGTCATGGACCGTATCTCCGGCTTCATGATCCACAACAACTGCGAAAACGGCGATTTCGACCTGTTCGATCGCATGCTCGGCACGATCGAGGAGAAGTTCGCCCCGCTCTTGAAAAAGGCCGAATGGGTGAGCCTCGGCGGCGGCATCCACTTCACCGGCGAAAACTATCCGCTGGAAAAATTCGCCGAACGGCTGAAGCGCTTTGCCGGCGAGTACGGCGTACAGGTCTATCTGGAGCCGGGCGAAGCCTCGATCACCAAATCCACCTCGCTCGAGGTGACGGTGCTCGATCTGCTGAACAACGGCAAGAACCTCGCCATCGTCGATGCATCGATCGAGGCCCATATGCTGGACCTCCTGATCTACAGGGAAAACGCCAAGATTTCCCCGAACACAGGACCGCACCGCACCATGATCTGCGGCAAGTCCTGCCTCGCCGGCGATATCTTCGGCGAGTTCAATTTCGAAAACCAGCTTGATGTCGGCGACCGCATCTCCATCCAGGATGCGGCCGGCTACACCATGGTCAAGAAGAACTGGTTCAACGGCGTGAAGATGCCGGCGATCGCCATCCGCGAACTGGACGGCACCATCAGAACGGTCCGCGAATTCACCTACGCGAACTATGAAGAAAGCCTCTCCTGAGGCTGTACCGGGTTAGAAGGAGATATCCCCCGACATGAAGAAGAATGTGCTCATCATCGGCGCCGGCGGCGTCGCACAGGTCGTCGCGCACAAATGCGCCCAGAACAACGACGTGCTTGGCGACATCCACATCGCCTCGCGCACCAAGGCCAAGTGCGACAAGATCATCGCGTCGGTCCATGAGAAGAAGGCGCTGAAGCAGCCGGGTGTGCTGGAAGGCCATGCGCTCGACGCGCTCGACATCGAAGCCACCAAGGCGCTGATCACCGCCACCAAGTCCGAAATCGTCATCAATGTCGGCACCGCCTTCCTCAACATGTCGGTGCTGCGCGCCTGCATGGATACGGGCGTCGCCTATATCGACACGGCGATCCACGAAGAGCCGGGCAAGATCTGCGAGACGCCGCCGTGGTACGGAAACTACGAGTGGAAGCGTGCCGCCGAATGCGAAAAGAAGGGCATCACCGCCATCCTCGGCGCCGGCTTCGATCCGGGTGTCGTCAACGCCTATGCCAAGCTCGCCAAGGACGAATATCTCGACAAGGTCACGGACGTCGACATCGTCGACATCAATGCCGGCAGCCATGGCAAGTATTTCGCCACGAATTTCGACCCGGAAATCAATTTCCGCGAATTCACCGGTGTCGTCTATTCCTGGCAGAACGGCGAATGGCAGACGAACAAGATGTTCGAAATCGGCAAGGACTACGACCTGCCGGTCGTCGGCACGCGCCGCGCCTATCTCTGCGGCCATGACGAGGTGCATTCGCTGGCCAAGAACATGGATGGCGCGAATGTCCGTTTCTGGATGGGTTTTGGGGATCACTACATCAACGTCTTCACCGTCCTGAAGAGCCTCGGCCTGCTCTCCGAGCAGCCGGTCAAGACGGCCGAAGGCCAGGACGTCGTGCCGCTCAAGGTGGTCAAGGCCGTGCTGCCCGATCCGGCATCGCTTGCGCCCGGCTATGAAGGCAAGACCTGCATCGGCGACTACGTGAAGGGTTTCAAGGACGGCAAGGAAAAGACCGTCTTCATCTATAACGTGGCCGACCACAAGGAAGCCTATGAGGAAGTCGGCTCGCAGGGCATTTCCTACACCGCCGGCGTTCCCCCCGTCGCTGCCGCCATGCTCGTCGCAACCGGCGAGTGGGACGTGAACAAGATGGCGAACGTGGAAGAACTGCCGCCGAAGCCCTTCATCAACCTGCTCAACGGCATGGGCCTGCCCACCCGCATTCAGGACGAGGACGGCGACCGCGCCGTCAGCTTCTAAGCCGGAAAGCCGGCCGCGTTTCCCGACGCGGCCGGTGCCTCTTGGAAGCGACTTCCGCATTCACTACAAAGGGATCGCCCTCCCTTATGCAAGGCTGCGGAAAAATGAACCGTTACCCCATGTTCAGCCCCCAGCTCCTGATCAGTTTCGTGGCCGTCTGCGAAACGTCGAGCTTCACCCGCGCCGCCGACCGGGTGTCGCTGTCGCAATCGACGGTCAGCCAGCAGGTGCGCCGGCTGGAAGAATTGCTAGGCAAGGCGCTGTTCGAGCGCAGTTCGCACGAGGTGCGGCTGACCGAAGAAGGCATCAAGCTCCTGAGTTATGCCCGCCGCATCATCGCGCTTAACGAGGAGGCGCATGACGCGCTGACCGGGCCGTGGCGCGATGGCGTGCTGAGGCTCGGCATGCCCGAGGATTTCACCGTGCCGACGGTCGAACTGCTCGCCGCCTTCAAGCGGGAGCATCCGCATCTGCGGCTCGACGTAACCAGCGGATTGAGCCCGGACCTCTACCAGGCCTATCGGCAGGAAGAGCTCGATCTCGTGCTCGTCAAGCAGCGCCGGGTAAACCTGCCGCGTGCCGCCCGGCCCGAACCGTTGCTTTGGCTCGACAGCCTCGAACATCCGGCCATCGAACAATCCCCGGTGCCGCTCGCCGTCTTTCCGGTGAATGGCCTCTATCGGGAGGAACTCTGCCAGACGCTCGACGCGCTCGGCATTCGCTGGCGGGTCAGCTATAGCGGCGGCGGGCTTGCCGCGCTCGCGGCCGCTTCGGCCGCCGGCCTCGGCGTCAGCCTGCTGCCGGCGAATTGCCGCCTGCCGAGCCATCGCGTTCTCGGCGAAGCCGAGCGCCTGTTGCCCATCGAGGATTTTGAACTCGCTCTGTTCTATCGCGACACCGCCACGGCCGTGACGCTCGATCTTGCCGAGCGGCTCATCGCCTTCTGCGATTTGACGCGCTAGCGTTAGTATCGGCAAATCGAATAGCCAGCATTTTCAAATGTCGCTGCCAACGGACCGCGCCCTTTTCTACAATGGCGTCATCCCTTCCAAGCACGACGAGGAGACGATGTTGGAACGCACCGTATCGCAAAGCCGCAGGGCTTTCCTGAGCCGCACCGGCCAATTGACCACCGCCGCCGCCTTCGCCGGCCTGACCGGCATGAGCGGCGAGGCTGCCGCGCAAACGGCCGCCTGCGAGGAGAAGAAGACCGTGACGGCACTCAAGGACAGCCACTACCTGCTCGCCGATGTCCGGCTTGAGGAGGGTTTTGAAAAGGACGGTGACGTCATCGTCGCCACGCGCACGGCGCTCTATACGCTCGAAATCAAGGACGGCAAGATCGCCGCCCTGCATGCAGCAGGCAGCGCCCTCCCCGCCGGCCTGCCGACCTATCAGGCAAACGGCCAGCTCGCGCTGCCGACCATGCGCGACATGCACATCCATCTCGACAAGACCTTCTACGGCGGCCCGTGGCAGGCGCCGCGTCCGCGCCAGGGCAAGACGATCATGGACATGATCGCGCTGGAAGAAAAACTCCTGCCGCAGCTGCTGCCGACCTCCGTCGAGCGCGCGGAAGGCCTGATCGCCCTCCTGCAGTCCAAAGGCAGCACGGTCGCCCGCAGCCATTGCAACATCGATCCGGTGAGCGGGCTGAAGAGCCTCGAACACCTGAAGATCGCGCTGGAAAGGCACAAGGACGATTTCGTCTGCGAGATCGTCGCCTTCCCGCAGCATGGCTTGCTGCACTCCAAGGTCGACGGCCTGATGCGCGAGGCCATGCAGATGGGCGTGGACTATGTCGGTGGGCTCGACCCGACCAATGTCGACAGTGCCATGGAAAAGTCGCTCGACGCGATGTTCCAGATCGCGCTCGACACCGGCAAGGGCGTCGATATCCACCTGCACGAGACGAGCCCGGCGGGTGTTGCCGCGGTCGAATACATGATCGACACGGTGGAGAAGAACCCAGCGCTGAAGGGTAAGGTGACCATCAGTCATGCCTTCGCGCTGACGACGCTTTCACCCGAACAGCTGGAAGAAACGGCCGGCCGGCTCGCCGCGAACGGCATGACCATCGCCTCGACGGTTCCGATCGGCGGGCTGATGATGCCGCTGCCGAAGCTTACCGAAAAGGGCGTCTTCGTGATGACCGGCACCGACAGCGTGATCGATCACTGGTCGCCCTTCGGCAGCGGCGACATGCTGGAAAAGGCCTATCTCTACGCCCAGCTCTATCGCGGCTCGGACGAGTACCATCTGTCGCGGTCGCTCGCCATTTCCACCGGCGGCGTGCTGCCGCTCGACAAGGACGGCAACCGCGCCTGGCCGAAGGTCGGCGACGAGGCCGGCTTCTCGCTGGCCGAGGCGAGCTGCACGACCGAAGCGGTCGCCCGCGTTTCACCGCGCACGGCGACCTTCCACAAGGGGCGCCTCGTCTCCGGCGGCATCGACAAAGCGTCCAGCTGAAGCATCCCTTCCGCACAAACAAAAAGGCCGGCGTCACCGCCGGCCTTTTTCGTTTCATGCCGCGAATGTCTTCCAGCGGGTCGGCCGGAAGCGGAGCACCGTGCCCGTCGAGGCCTGCGCATCGAGCGGCACCTCGATCTCCACGTGATGCGGTTCGCCGGGCGTGCCGATATCGATATCGGCGATGCGGGTGCCCGCGAGGCGCCGCGAGGTCGACACGCGGCCTTCCAGCGCCGGTGTTTCCGGGTCGGAAACGAGCACGACATCCTGCGGACGGAAGAACAGCGTGCCCTCGCCGCTCGTGATATCGCCGCTGCGCGGGGTAATGCCGACCGGCGTGTTCTGGAAGCGCACGGCACCATCGGCGATGCTGACCGGCAGGCTGGCGCTATCGCCGATGAAGGAGAAGACGAAGGGCGAGTTAGGCCGGTCGTAGACATCGTCGGACGAGCCGACCTGCTCGATCTTGCCCTGACTCATCACGACCACGCGGTCGGCAAGCTCAAGCGCCTCTTCCTGGTCATGCGTCACGAAGACCGTCGTGTGGCCCGTGCGATCATGGAATTCGCGCAGCCAGCGGCGCAGTTCCTTGCGGACCTTGGCGTCCAGCGCCCCGAAGGGCTCGTCGAGCAGCAGGACCTTCGGCTCGATCGCCATGGCGCGGGCGAGCGCCACGCGCTGGCGCTGGCCGCCGGAGAGCTGATTGGGATAGCGCTTTTCGAGGCCCGAGAGCTGCACCATCTCGAGCAGTTCGCTGACGCGGCGCTGGATTTCGGCCTTCGGCGGACGCTCGCCGCGCGGGCGCACTGTCAGGCCGAAGGCGATGTTGTCGGCGACGGTCATATGGCGAAAGAGCGCGTAGTGCTGGAAGACGAAGCCGACATGGCGCTCCTGCACCGTGCGGTGCGAGGCGTCCTCGGCGCCGAAATAGATGCTGCCGAGCGTTGGCGTCTCCAAGCCGGCGATGAGGCGCAGCAGGGTCGTCTTGCCGGAGCCCGAGGGTCCGAGAAGCGCGATCAGCTCGCCCGAGCGGATATCGAGCGACACGTCGTTCAGCGCCGGGTATCGATCGAATTCCTTGCGGATGTTTTTTACACTGACGTCCATACGGGCGTGCCTTTCAATGCTTGCGGCCGGCCGCGATTTCCGCGCCGTAGTGAAGTTCCAGGGCTGTCTTGACGACGAGCGTGACGAGCGCGAGTGCCGCGAGCAAGGACGCAACCGCAAAGGCGGCGACGAAATTGTACTCGTTGTAGAGGATCTCGACATGCAGCGGCATCGTGTTGGTAAGGCCGCGGATATGGCCCGAGACCACCGAGACCGCGCCGAACTCGCCCATGGCGCGTGCGTTGCAGAGCAGCACGCCGTAGAGCAGGCCCCATTTGATATTGGGCAGCGTCACGTACCAGAAGGTCTGCCAGCCGCTTGCGCCGAGCGATAATGCGGCCTCCTCGTCGCCCGTGCCTTGCTCCTGCATCAGCGGGATCAGTTCGCGCGCAACGAAGGGGAAAGTCACGAAGACGGTGGCAAGCACGATGCCGGGCACCGCGAACAGGATTTCGATGCCGTGGCTCTTCAGCCAGGGGCCGAGCACGCTGCCCGCGCCGAAGAGCAGCACGTAGACCAGGCCGGAGATGACCGGCGAGACCGAGAACGGCAGATCGATCAGCGTGGTCAGGAACGCCTTGCCCTTGAACTCGAACTTGGCGATGGCCCAGGCCGCCGCCACGCCGAAGACGAGGTTAAGCGGCACGGCGATGCCCGCCACCAGCAGCGTCAGACGGATGGCCGCGCGGGTATCGGGATCGCCGAGCGAGGAAAAGAATTCGCCCGGCCCCTTGCGGAAGGCCTCGATGAAGACGGCGGCGAGCGGCAGGATGAGGAAGAGCGCCAGGAACAGGAAGGCCGTCGCCATCAGCGCGTAACGCGCCAGCGGGGCCTCCGTCGTCGGCGAACGCAGGGTCTTACGCGCCATGTCCGTACCTCCTGCGGTTCCACGTCTGGATGAGGTTGATCACCAAGAGCATGGCGAAGGAAAGACACAGCATGATCGTGGCGATGGCCGTCGCCGCACCGTAATTGAACTCCTCAAGCCGGATGACGATGAGGAGCGGCGCGATTTCCGAAACATAGGGAATGTTGCCAGCGATGAAGATGACCGAGCCGTATTCGCCCACACCACGGGCGAAGGCTAGCGCAAAGCCGGTGAGGATGGCGGGCGCAAGACCCGGCAGCAGCACGCGACGGATGGTCTGGAAACGGTTGGCGCCAAGGGTCGCTGCCGCCTCCTCCACCTCGCGGTCGATCTCCTCCATGATCGGCTGCACCGTGCGCACCACGAAGGGCAGGCCGATGAAGACGAGCGCGATGACGATGCCGGTCGGGTTGAAGGCCGCCTTGATGCCGACGAGGTTCAGCAGCTGGCCGACCCAGCCGTTCGGCGCATAGAGGGCGGCGAGCGCGATGCCGGCGACGGCCGTCGGCAGCGCGAAGGGCAGATCGACGATCGCATCGACGATGCGGCGGCCGGGGAACTCGTAGCGCACGATGACCCAGGCGACGAGCACGCCGAAGACGACATTGATCAGCGCGGCGACGAAGGCCGTGCCGAAGGACACTTCGAGCGCCTTGATGGTGCGCTCGTCAGAGAGGATGGCCAGAAACTCCGCGCCGGTGAGCGAGGCGGAGCGCCAGACGAGGCCGGCGAGCGGGATCAGGATGATGAGGGTCAGGTAAGCGAGCGAAAAGCCGAGCGTCAGTCCGAAACCCGGAATGACACTCGGCTGTCTCAGTCGCCACCGCCCGGAGGCAGCAGCAGATGTCGTCAAAGGACTTAGTTCCCCGGCTTGTAGATCTGGTCGAACACGCCGCCGTCGCCGAAATGCTCGGGCTGTGCCTTGGCCCAGCCGCCGAAGATCGGGTCGTCGATCGTCACCAGCTTAATGTCGGGCAGCTGTTGCAGCAACTCGGGCTTTACCACTTCCCGTTTCGAGGGACGGTAGAAGTGCTTGGCCGCGATGTTCTGGCCTTCCTCGGAATAGAGGTAGTTCAGGTAGGCTTCCGCCTGCTTGCGGGTGCCCTTGGCATCGACGTTGCCATCGACGACGGCAACCGGCGGCTCGGCGAGGATCGAGATCGGCGGAGCGACGATGTCGAAGCTATCGGCACCGAATTCCGCACCGGCGAGATAGGCTTCGTTTTCCCAGGCGAGCAGCACGTCGCCGATCTGGCGCTGGGCGAAGGTCGTCAGCGAACCGCGGGCACCCGTATCGAGAACCGGCGCGCGCTTGTAGAGCTCGGCGATGTAAGCCTTGATCTTGTCCTGATCGCCGCCGAATTCCTGGTTCGCCCAGGCCCAGGCTGCGAGATAGTTCCAGCGGGCGCCGCCCGAGGTCTTCGGGTTCGGGGTAACGATCTGCACGTCGCCCTTCACCAGGTCGCCCCAGTTCTTGATACCCTTCGGATTGCCCTTGCGCACCAGGAAGACGATGGTCGAGGTGTAGGGTGCCGAATTGTTCGGAAGGCGCGTGCGCCAGTCCTTGTTGATCTTGCCGGTCTTGTCGACGATGGCGTTGATGTCGCTTTCCAGAGCGAGCGTCACGACGTCGGCTTCCAGCCCGTCGATAACCGCACGGGCCTGCTTGCCCGAACCGCCGTGCGACTGCTGGACGGTGACGTCCTCGCCGGTCTCGGCCTTCCAATGCTTGGCGAAGGCCTCGTTGTAATCCTTGTACAGCTCACGCGTCGGATCGTAGGAGACGTTCAGAAGCGTCGTCTCCGCCAGCGTTGCCGTTGCACTGCCGAACGCAAGTCCGACACTCAGGAGCAATGCCCCCACCCGTTTTACCAAAATCGACATCTCAACCTCCTGGATGCTTGTCCCGACTAAAACCCTATTGAATTAGTAGAGTTAGTCAACAATGCCCGGAAAGTTCGCAAAACCGGTTCCAAACAGGCCGAAACGGCGCAATGGAAGACCTGCTTTTACCGTCAGGTCGCGCACGGTTCATCTCGCAAACGGTGGCTGACGCGCAAAATGCATCCGCCGAAAATGCCCGTTTTTGTCCGTCGCCCCAAACTTTTTTCAGCGCTCGGAGGTGCGGGCAAGGCCATACGGGGTGGCGGAGAGCACGGCGCGATAGGCCTGACGCACGGTTTCGGCGAAGGTGAAGGGACCCGGCCGCAGGCTGGAGGCGATGGCGCCGACCACGGCAATCGCCGGTATGAGCACACCATGATGCGCGAGATGACCACCGTCATCGATGCTCAGCGCCGCCGCGTCGCAGGAGAGCAAGCCGGCGAGCGCGCGGGCGGACGGCACCTCACGGCAGTCGATGACGGTCTCGTCGGCGGATTTCGCGGCGCGTGGGGAGACGAAGCGCGTGCGGCCGGTCTCGATTTCGGCGGCGAGACGGCGGTGGACGTCGGGCGCGAGGCGGATGGAGAAGTGACGATGCAGGCGCAGCAGATGGCGGCGGTAGCGGTTGCGCTCGGCCTGGGGCAGATTGCGCCAGACCACGGCGAGACGGGCGGAAGCGGCATCGACCACGGCCTGCCATTGGCCGCCCTCGCGCGCCTCCGCGCTTCTACATTCGCGCCGCACATAGCGGAACGCTTCCTGCAACGAACGGCTTGCCGGCGGTTCGCCGAAGGCGAGGCCAGACTGCGGGCGGGCATGCGGTTGCGGCAGGCGGCCGCTTGCGGCGGCGATATGGATGTCCCCAGCAAAACCGTCCGCCCGAAGGTGGAGCAGGATGGCGGCAAGACGCGGGCCATTGCCGACCAGGGTCAGCGGCGGCGGGTTTTCGAGGCCGGACAGGCGCTCGGCAGCGCTGTGCGCCGCCCGCCACGAAGCGGCCTCGCGCTGCGTGGTGCCAAAACCGGTGGCGACGAAGACATGGTCGAAATCGCCGCATTCGCCGTCGCGGAAGATCAGCCGCGGTGTGGTGCCGCCGGTATCGACATGGCGGACATGGCCGTGGAAAGTGCGGATGCGCACATCCTTGCGCAGCGCCATCACCTCGCCGAAGCGCGCCATGACATAGTCACGGAACAGCGCGCGCGGCGCATGCAGGTCCTGCGGGCGGCAGAGCGTGGCGACGGTGCCGCCGGCCAGCCAATTGGTCTTCAGCCAGTCGGCGAAATCATCGGGGCGCTCGGGCACGACCGAGAGGTCGCGCGCCGGCTCGGTCGTCGGCACCAGGCCCGCCGCGCCATTGCCGAAGGCGCCCGGCGCATCCTCGGCATCGATGAGCCAGGCTTCGAAGGGCCGGTGCAGGCGCTTCATCAACGCAATCGCCGTGGCAAGACCGGACGGGCCGGCCCCGATGATCGCGATCTTCAACGCCGGCACCCCCGCCGGCCACGACCCGTCTTCCCTTACGCCTCTGTCGAAGAACATATGCTGTCCCTTCCTTTCGCCGTGGAAGCCGAACGGTATGATAGCGCAGTTTCGGATATTTTCTACATTTTTACTAGACTAATTGAGCGCGCAATTCCCATGCTTGCGTCCGTCGCTGCGGCGGAGCCTCCTTTGGGATCGGCAAGCAGGTCGGACAGCGTCGTCCCGTCTAGGATTTCGTCGGAGGCGGCGGCGACTTTCGCAAAGACCCGCCGCACCGCGCAGAGCGCCCGGTCGCGGCAATCCGTGCAGGGGCGATGGCCGCCGCGCGACAGGCAGCCGAGTGGCACGAATGGCCCTTCCATCAGGCGCAGCACGTCGCCGAAGACGATTTCCTCCGGGCTGCGCAGCAGGAGATAACCGCCATGTTTGCCGCGGCGGCTGGCGACGAAGCCCGCCCGCTTCAGGTCCAGCAGGATCTGCTCCAGGAATTTCTTCGGGATCGTTTCCCGCGCGGCAATGGCGGCGATGCGCATCGTCTCGCCCGGCGCGACACGCGCCAGCGCAAGAAGCGCCCGCAGGGCATATTTGGATTTCTGCGAGATCATGACCCGGCGATCTCGGCGGCGATGCGCCCGGCGACGGAGCGGGCCTGCACGCGGATATCGGGCACGGCGGTGATTTCGAAGTGGCGTCCGGCGGTGAGCGGGCCAAGCGCATAAAGGCGCCCTTCGTATGCGGGCACCGCGGAATGGTCATCGACCACGATGCCGAGGCCGATCGGGTGCGGCTCGACGATGCCTTCGGCGGCAAGGCTGGACAAAAGCGGAGAGGCCGAAACCGTACATCGCTCGAAACCGGTGCAATTGACCACCAGGACAGCCGGAAGCGACTGGTCGTCGATAGTCGCGACCACGCCATCACCCTGCTTTTTCAACGCTCGCAGCCGGCCGCGCTCCACGACCAGCCGCCCGCTCTTCCGCAAGACTGCGATCTCCGCAGCGACGTCGGGTGCCATGCGGTGGCGATGGACATTCCAGAACGGCGCGGCGTGGCGCAGGAACCGGCGCTGCTGCTGCGGCGTCCAGCCTTTCCAGAGGCCTTGCGTCACCGGGCGAAGGCCATCCATGACGGCGCGCCAGTCCGGCGTGGCTGTCGCGGCCGCGCGAAGCGTCGCCAGCATGGCGCTGATCTCGCCGTCTTCAGGCTGAAGTACCGGCGCCAGCGGGTCGGCCCGCCGCGCGAGATGCGCCTGCGGCAGGAGGCCGTGGCGGGAAACGGCATGCATGGTGCCGCGAAAACCGGTCCGCGCGAGGCGAAGGCATTGGTCGACCATGGTGAGGCCGGTTCCGACGAAAAGCACGTCGCCATCGTCAGGCAGGCGCTCCCACCATGCATCGTCCCAGGGGTTCTGCACGACAAACGGGCGAACCTCCTCGGAAATCGCTTCGTCCGGCAAGGGCAGACGGCCGGTGCCGGCACCGGTACAGAGCGCGGAAACGCGCGCGGCGAGCTTGGAACCATCGGAGAGATGAAAGAGCAGCCCGCCATCGGCCATTGCCTCGGCGCGCTGCGCTTCGGCATCGACGAGCGTGAGTGCTGCGCGATTGGCCGTGCGCTTCAACGCGGCATCGAGGCAATCACCGATATAATCGCCATACAGGCGCCGGGGCGCGAAATCGCCGGCAGCTGCGGCATAACCGTTTTCCGCAAGCCATTGCGTGAAGTGATCGGGCCGGTCGGCAAACAGGCTCATGCGGCCGGCGGGCACGTTGAGGCGATGGCAATACGCGGTCGTCGCATAGGCGATGCCCCTGCCCTGCCCTTCGCGCGCGCCGACAAGGCTGATCCGTGCCGTCGGCGGTGCCAGTTCAACGAGATTGAGCGTCAGCGCCACGGCTGAAAAACCCGAACCGATGACCGCCACATCCGTCTCTTGTCGCATTCCGTTTCCTCCCGAAGGATGACGTGAGCACTCTAGCGGCATTTATCTACAAAATCTATAGACTATTAATCGGCCATCCTCAGATCGGTGAAATGACCAGCGCGCCGCTTGGTTCCAGGCTGGTCCGCCCGGGGCGATCCGCCGGCTTGAACGGAACGGAGCGGGTGCTATTCTGCGCCCGCATCGACGTCGTATGCGGGAGCGAGGAACCAGATGGCGGGTTTTTCCATTGTAAGTTTCGCTCGCGAGACGGCCCTTCCATGTGCGGCAGCATTGCCAGGCCGTGCAAAAGACCCCGGCCTGCCCGGCTTTGCGCCGGGCGCCAAAGCGATCTATACAATGTCTATAGAATATGATCTTTTGCCCGACCGAACCAGCGCACCCTGAAACCACCTTCCGCAAGGAGCTGACGCCATGGGTACGATTTCATCCGCGCTTGACCGACCCGTGCGCACCGCCGCCGTGATCGGCACCGAAGACGAAGCGATACATGTGGCCCGCACGGTTGCGGGCCTGTTCGATCTTTCAGGCCCGGCGGCAAACGGCACGGCCGAAGCGCGCCTCGATCTACTCTCCCGCTCCGGCCTGTTCGGCATTTCCGTTCCCACCGAACAGGGCGGCATCGATGTGTCCAACACGGTGCTGGTCGCCGTCTGCGCGGAGGCCGCGTCGCATTCGGCCGCGCTTGGCGAAATCCTTGCGGCGCATTTCACCGCGCTCGAACATATCCGCAGCTTCGGCACGGAAGGCCAGCGCAACACGATCTTTGCCGCCGCCCGCTCGGGCGCCCGGCTTGCACGGGCTGTCGGCCGGCGGGGCGGCGTCGAGCTGGAGGCGCTGCCGCTCGCCATTGTCGGCCTAGCCCACCGCCTGAGTGGCGAAGCGCTGTCGACGCCCTGCACGCGTCATGCGGACTGGATGCTGATCCCCGTGCTCGGCGATGGCGGCAAGACCGCCGGCCTTTTGCTGCCGACCCGAATCGACGGCCTGCGCTACGCCGCCAACAGCTGCGAGCCCGCGCCCGGCGGCGTGCAGCCCGCCGAGCCGGTCCTGTTCAAGGATGTGCTCATCGATGGCGACGTGCTACTGCATGCCGCCAGCGAGGCGCCGCAGCCACCCGTGCCGCACGCACTCGATCTGCTGCTGGAGGCGAGCCGTCATCTCGGCGCCGGCCGCCGCGCGCTGCGACAGGTTCTGGACGGGACAGCGGAACCGGCCACGATCGGCCTCCTCTCCGCCCGCCTTGCCGCAGCCGAGGCCATGGCCGAGGAGGCCGGACGCGCCATCGACGCCGCGCAGATCGGCCTCGCCGGACAGCACCGGACAAACGCCTTCCTCGCCGCGACGGCCGCGCTCACGGTGGCGCAGGAAGCGGCGAGCACAATACGGCAGGCGGAATCAGTGGGGATGGAAAAAGCGGAGCAAACCTTGTCGGCCCCGTCACGGGCTGCGCTGGAACACAGCGGCCGCCTGCTGATCGAGATGCACAGGCACGCACCGGAGGCCGAAACCTGAAGCATGTCGAGGTGGCCCGCCCCGATGGACGGGCCATGAAGCGCCTCAGCCGGCGCGCTTCTCCAGCTCTTCCTCGTCGATGATCGCGGCAGCGCCGGGAACGGCGACGAACTGTTCCAGCGTCATCGTATCGAGAATGGAGGCAATGGCGTCGCGCACGTCGGTCATGGCGCGGCGGACCTGACAGGTTTGCGGATCGGCGCAATCCTCGCAGGCTTCGAAGGCCGTGCGGCTGGCGCAGCGGATGGGCGCGAGCGGACCATCGAGCACGCGGATGGCGTGGCCGATGCGGATTTCGGAGGCGGCATGCGACAGCGAATAGCCGCCGCCCGGCCCCTTCTTGGAGCGCAGCATGCCGGCATTGCGCAGTTCCAAAAGGATCGTGTCGAGAAACTTCTTCGGAATGTTGTTGCGCAGCGCGATCTCGCTGACGAAGGCCGTTTCGCCGGGCGCAAGCCGCGCCAGATCCACCAGGGCCTTCAGTCCGTATTTTCCCTTTTTCGTCAGCATGTCCGCCTGCTTTCCATCCGCATGTCTTATTCGTCCGGGTTACCCGGCGGCGCAAAGACGTCTGTCGCGCTCTCCGGATTGGTCCGTCGTCTTGGGGAAGATCGATCGGTTCACCCCTGACGGGTGATTCCGGCTCATTCTAGGCACCGAAGTGCGAAAAACATATAAAAACGGTATAATTTATTTGCGCCCTCTATCGCAAGAAAAACAGCCTGACTCATCAAGACTTTCGCCGGTTTTCACGCGAAACGTGATCAATCCGCATCAATTCTACCGTCGTTGACCCTTCGATGACCTTTTTTCGGCTTTGGGAACCCATGTTGGCAACGGCGGGAAGCACGACGTGTTCCATTATCGCCCCGGATAGACGCAAAACAAATTGCAGCAGGACCGGAAAATTGAGGCGAAAATTTCTCTACTAAATTTATCGATTATATAATCTCAAGTCACCGGCCCGCCAGAGACCTCGGGCAACGGCAACTTGAGGAGAGCTCCATGACCATCACCCGCAGAACCCTGCTGGCCGCCACCGCCGCGCTGACGCTTACCGCATCCTTCGGCACGGCCTTCGCCGACGAGGTAACACTCAACATCGGCTACCAGCCGATCGTCGAACCCTCGCGCGTTCCCCAGGCCGACGGCACCTATGAGAAGGTGACCGGCGCCAAGATCAACTGGCAGAAATTCGACGGCGGCGCCGACGTCATCGCGGCCATCGCCTCCGGCTCGCTCGATATCGGCTATGTCGGCTCCTCGCCCCTCACCGCCGCCGCCAGCCGCGAGCTGCCGATCGAGACGATCTTCGTCGTCGGCCTGATCAGCGAGGCCGAGGCGCTCGCCGTGAAGGGTATCGAAAAGCCCGAAGACCTCGCCGGCAAGAAGATCGCGACGCCCTTCGTCTCGACCGCCCATTACAGCCTGCTGACCGCACTGAAGCACTGGAACGTCGATCCGAAGTCGGTCGAGATCCTCAACCTGCGCCCGCCGGAAATCGCAGCCGCCTGGGAACGCGGCGATCTCGACGGCGCCTATGTCTGGGATCCGGTCCTGTCCGAGCTGAAGAAGAGCGGCAAGGTGCTCGCGACCTCGGCCGACGTCGCCGAGTGGGGCGGCCCGACCTTCGACGCCTGGATCGTCAGCAAGAAATTCGCCGAAGAGCATCCCGATGTCGTGACCGCCTTCGTCAAGGTGACGGGCGATGCGACGGCCGCCTACCGCGCCAATCCGGATGCCTGGAACGCCACTTCGCCGGAAGCGGAAAAGATCGCCCGCCTCACCGGCGCCAAGCAGGGCGAGGTTCCGGCCCTCCTCAAGGGCTATATCTTCCCGACGCTCGAAGAACAGGCCGGCGAAGCGCTGCTCGGCGGCGGCACGGTGAAGGCGGTTTCCGATACCGCGGCCTTCCTGCTCGAACAGGGCAAGATCCCGGCGACCCTCTCCGACTACAAGCCCTACGTCTCCACCCGCTGGGTCACGGACGCGACCAAGCTCGCTTACTGATCGGCGAACAACCTGCGGCGGAGGTGGCCCGGTCGCGCGAAAGCGTCGCCGGGCCATCGCCCATCCCAAGCAATCCTTCCGGAGGCCCCATGAGCATCCTGACCTTCCGCAACGTCTCGCTCACCTATCCAGCGCGCACCGGCAAGGGCGGTGCGGGCGAAAAGCGCGTCCTCGACGGCATCAACCTGCAGGTCGCCTCCGACGAGCTGGTGGCGATCATCGGCCGCTCCGGCTCCGGCAAGACCAGCCTGCTGAATCTCGCCGCCGGCTTCCTCACGCCCACCGCGGGCACCATCAGTATCGATGGCGCGCCCGTCACGGGACCGGGCGCCGACCGCGCCGTGGTCTTCCAGGACGACGCGCTCTATCCCTGGCTCGATGCGCGCGACAACATCGCCTTTCCGCTGAAGCTGAAGGGCGTGCCGCTTGCCGAACGACGCGCGCGGGCGGAAACGCTTCTTGCACGCGTCGGACTTGCGGATGCCGGCGACCGGCGCATCTGGGAGCTCTCCGGCGGGATGCGCCAGCGGGTCGGCATTGCGCGGGCGCTGGCCGCCGAGCCGCGCTTCCTGCTGCTCGACGAACCGCTCGGCGCGCTCGATGCGCTCACCCGCACGCGCATGCAGGACTTCCTGCTGCGCATCAAGGCCGAGAGCGGCGCGGGCGCCGTGCTCATCACCCACAGCATCGAGGAGGCGCTGCTGCTCGGCACACGCGTCGTCGTGCTCTCACCCAATCCGGGCCGCCTGACGGCCGAGATCGAGGCCGGTTTCAATGCCGAAATCCTGAACGGCGCATCGGTGGCCGACGTCAAGGCGTCGCCGATCTTCAAACGCATGCATGCCGGGCTGACCGGCCTCATCCACGCCGGCGAAGAGGAGCTTGCCGCATGACGCTCTTGAGTGAACTCAACGCCCTCGCAGGCGAGACGACCGATACGGCGCCGGCCCGCACCGCCCGCCCCCTCCCCATCGCCGTGATCTCCGCGCTCACCATCGGCGTCATCATCGGCCTCTGGGCGCTCGCCTCGGCCTATGCGCTGGTCTCGCCGGTCTTCCTGCCCTCGCCGCGCCAGGTCGTGATCGCGCTCTACAATCTGGTCGTGACGGGCTTTGTCGATGCGACGCTGGCCGAACATGTCGGCGCGAGCCTCTACCGCATCTTCGGGGCGCTGATCGCCTCCATCCTCATCGGCATTCCCGCCGGCCTTGCCATCGGCACGAGCCGGATCGGCCGCGGCATCCTCGATCCCATCGTCGAGTTCCTGCGCCCGCTGCCGCCGCTCGCCTATCTGCCGCTCGTCATCATCTGGGTCGGCATCGGCGAGGCCTCGAAGATCACGGTCATCGCGCTCTCCATGCTGCCCTCGATCATCCTCTCGACCTCGGCCGGCGTGCGCGCCGTCTCGAAGGACCACGTCAATGCCGCCCGCTCGCTCGGCGCCAGCAGGGCACAGGTGCTGCGGGAGGTGGTTCTGCCGAGTGCCGTCCCGTCCATCCTGACCGGCATCCGCATCGCGCTCGGCGCGGGCTGGACGACGCTGGTGGCGGCGGAACTGGTGGCGGCGACCAGCGGCATCGGCTTCATGATCCAGTCGGCGGCGCAGTTCCTCGTCACCGACATCGTGATATCAGGCATCATCGTCATCGCGCTGATCGCCATCGTGCTGGAATATGTCGCGCGCCTCATCGAGCGGCGTCTGGTGCCCTGGGCCGCCCACCGATAGGAAGATTGGCGCTCAGTTGAGCGCCAGTCCCATGCCCGCAACGGCCGCCGTGAACAGGCGGCCGTCTCTGTTTGCGGCAAAGGGATCGCGCTCGCTGCGCAGCTTGAGCAATTCGAGAAAATCGTAACCCGCCGTCCAGCGGCCGAAACCGCTGGCAATGTTGATATGACCGGCATTGCCGATATCGACGAGATCGCTGCCCCAGGCGCGCGCCGTGCGGCGCAGCTGGTCCGCGGGCATATAGGGATCATCGAGACTGCCGACGACGAGCGAGGGGAACGGCAGGCGGCGGCGCGGCATGGCGCCGAACCGGATAATACAGGGATGCAGCGTCTCGGTCGTATCGAGATCGCAGGGCGCGACGAGCAAAGCGCCGCGAATGCGCGACGCCAACAGGCTTTCGGCGAAATGCGCCGCCAGCACGCAGCCGAGACTATGCCCGACCAGAAAGAGATCGCCCGTCGTCATCGCCACCTGCCGTTCCAGCTCGGACAGCCAGGCCTCGCGGTCCGGGCAGGCCCAGTCGGACTGCTCGACGACCCGGCTGCCCGGATTGTCGCGCGCCCAATGCCGCTGCCAGTGTCCCTCCGCCGAGCCGTTGAGGCCTGGCAGGATCAGCGTATCCAGGGGAATATCGATGGACGGCATGGCAGCATCCTTTCTTCGCAAACAGAACAGCCATGATGATGCGGGCAAACGGCCGGGTTGATAAGAAAGGCGCTGCTATAGTCTTCAAAAACCATAGAATTTCATTGCACAGGTAAGGGCCTGCGGAAAATACGGGTGAACAACCTCGAACAACCCTACAAATATCTGGAATTATTTTTCTTTTCCAAATCTCTCTTCGCAAAAGGCGCGCTTGTTCCATCCCGTCGCACCCTGCGAAAGTGGCCTTCTGCCGGCGAAACGGACCGGTTCGCCAACCCTGCCGAGGACATTCGCAATGAGCCTGCCGACACCCGATTTCGCCCGCAACATGACGCTGATCGGACATTCCGATATCGGCGGGCGGGGCGATGGCTTGCAGCTGATGGTGCACAGGGGTTTTGCCTATGTCGCCCATCCCTGGTCGCAGGGGTTTTCGATCGTCGACGTGCGCGACCCGAAACGGCCGGGCAATGTGACCTATGTGCCGGCACCGCCGAACACCTGGAACATCCATCTCCAGACCCATGACGACCTGCTGCTCGTCATCAACGCGCTCGACCTCTTCGCCGATGTCGAGACTTTTACGGACGAGAAGGCCTATTACACACAATCGGTCGGCGAGACGGTCTCGCGCGCCAAGCGGTCCCGCGCCTGGAAGGCGGGCATGACGGTCTATGATATTTCGACACCCGACCGCCCGCGGAAGATCGGCCAGCTCGATGTGGACGGCGTCGGCTTTCACCGGCTCTGGTATGTCGGCGGTCGTTATGCCTATGCCTCGGCACTGCTCGACGGTTTCACCGACTATATTTTCGTGACGATCGACATGGCCGATCCAACGAAGCCGGAGCTCGTCGGCCGCTGGTGGCTGCCGGGCATGAACACGGCGGCCGGCGAGGTTTCTCTGGCGCCCGAGGGCCGACGCCATGCGCTGCATCACGCGCTGGTGCATGGCGACACCGCCTATGCCTGCTGGCGCGACGGCGGGCTGACACTGCTCGACATCGGGGATCATGCCGCGCCGAAACTCATCAAGCATCACAACTGGTGCCCGCCCTATGGCGGCGGTACGCATTCGCCCCTGCCGCTGGTGGAGCGTGGCCTGCTCGTCGTCGCCGACGAGGCGGTGGCGGACAATGAGGAAGACGGCCGCAAACACACCTGGCTCTTCGATATCCGCGAACCGGCGAACCCGATCAGCATCGCGACGTTCCCGATCCCCGACGAGATCGACTATACAAAGAAGGGCGGCCATTTCGGGCCGCATAACCTGCATGAGAACCGGCCGGGATCCTTCGTCTCGGATACGCTGATCTTCGCCACCTGGCAGAATGCCGGTATTCGCGCCTTCGACATTTCCGATCCCTATCGGCCGGTGGAAACCGGCGCGCTGGTGCCGGCCGCACCGAGGACGATGACCGACCGGCGGCCCGGCCGGCCGCAGGTCATCCAGTCGGCCGATGTCTTCGTCGATGCGCGCGGCCTGATCTATGCGACCGACTACAATGCCGGCCTGGAGATCATCGAATACGGCGGCTGATCAAGCCGCCGTCTCCTCTGTTCAGCCGCGATGATCGAGCTTGGCCACCCAACGGTCGCCGATCCACTGGATACCGCAGACCATGACGATCAGCACGGCGACGACGGCCACCATCACGGCGGTCTCGAAACGCTGGTAGCCGTAGCGGATGGCAAGGTCGCCGAGACCGCCGGCCCCGATGGCGCCGGCCATGGCCGAAGCGCCGATCAGCGTGACCAGCGTCACCGTGAAGCCCGCGACGATGCCGGGCAGCGCCTCGGGGATCAGCACCTCGCGGACGATCGTCCAGCGATTGCCGCCCATGGCGCGCACCGCCTCGATCAGGCCGCGATCGACCTCGCGCAGCGACACTTCGGCGATACGCGCATAATAGGGTGTCGCGGCAATCGACAGGGGCACGATGGCCGCCCAGGTGCCGATGGACGTGCCGACGATAAGGCGCGTGACCGGAATGAGCGCAACGAGCAGGATGATGAAGGGCACGGAGCGGAAGCCGTTGATGACGGCGCCGAGCACGCGGTTAACCCAGAGGTTTTCCGCAATGCCGCCGCGGGCGCTCGCCACCAGCGCGAGGCCCAATGGCAGGCCGAAGACCAGCGAGATGATACCGGAGGCGGCCGTCATCACGACGGTTTCCCAGAGCGAGCGGACGAGAAGTTCAAGCATGATCGGCGACATGGCCGAGGACCTCCACCTGGGCGCCGAGGCGCTCTGCATAGGATGCAAGGGACGCGGCCTTTTCGGCCGGCACCGCGAGGAAGAAGCGGCCGACAGCCTGCTCCTGGATATGATCGATGCCGCCATGGACGAGGCGGTAGCCGCCGGGGAACTCCTGCGACAGCCCCTCAAACAGCGGGCCGGTGGCGGCCGGGCCGGCAATATCGATGCCGAGGATCGCCTCGCCGCCAACGTCGGCTACCAGCCTTTCAGCAATGTGTGCGGGAAGCTGCGGGCGGATGCTGCTGAGCAGGCTGCGTGTCGTCTGCGCCTGCGGGCGGGAGAAGACCTGCCAGACCGGCCCCTCCTCCACGATGCGGCCGGCATCGAGCACGGTCACCCGGTCGGCAATGCCGCGAACCACTTCCATCTCATGGGTAATCAGCAGGATGGTCAGGCCGAGCTTACGGTTGATGTCCTTCAGCAGCGTCAGGATCGAGCGGGTGGTTTCCGGGTCGAGCGCGGAGGTCGCCTCGTCGGAGAGCAACAGCGCGGGCTTGGCGGCGAGCGCGCGGGCAATGCCGACACGCTGCTTCTGGCCGCCGGAAAGTTCGGACGGATAGGCCTTCGCCTTGCCCGATAGGCCGACGAGTTCCAGCAGCTCGGCGCCGCGCGCCAGACGCTTTGCCTTTGGCCAGCCCTCGATCTTCAGCGGTAGGGCGACATTCTCTTCCACGGTCTTTGCGGAGAGCAGGTTGAAGTGCTGGAAGATCATGCCGATGCGGCGGCGCAGCGGCTGGAGATCGGCCTCGCCAAGCCCGGTGATCTCGCGGCCCTCGATCTCGATCGTACCGCTGTCCGGCCGTTCCAGCCCGTTGAGGCAGCGGATCAGCGTCGATTTGCCCGCACCGCTGCGGCCGATGATGCCGAGGATCTCGCCGCGGCGGACGGTGAGCGTCACGCCATCCAGCGCCGCCGTCTCGCCGAAGCGCCGGCGCACGTCCGCAAGGCGGATGACATCCGTCTCTTCGGCCGCAGCGGAGGCCGCTTTCCAGGTCACATGTGAGTTCATTGCGCGTCCTTCCGCAAATGCCAAGGCAGCCCGCGACGGCGTTTCAGCGCGTCGCGGGCTGCCGGATTGGCCGTCCGATGTCTAATAGGCGCTGATGCCCGTACCCTTGTAGACGCGGTCGAATTCGGCCTTCACGGCGTCGTTCTGATAGGCTTCGACCAGCGGCTTGACCCAGGGCTCATCCTTCGATTCTTCGCGCACGGCGATGAAGTTGCGGTACGGATTGTCGGCAACCGGTTCCTGCGCGATGCGGTTGTCCGTGCTCAGACCGCTCTTCAGCGCCCAGTCGGTGTTGACCACGGCGGCGTCGAGATCTTCCACCGAGCGGCCGACGATGCCGGCATCGAGCTCCTTGATCTCAAGCTTCTTCGGGTTTTCGGCGATATCGGCGATGGTCGCCAGAATGCCCGTGCCGTCCTTGAGCTTGATCAGGCCCTCGTTCTGCAGGACGCGCAGCGCGCGGCCTTCGTTGGACGGGTCGTTCGGCACGCCGACGACGGCGCCTTCCGGCAGGTCCGCAAGCGTCTTGTGCTTGTTGGAATAGAGGCCGATCGGCCAGACGCCGGTATAGCCGACGGGCACGATCTTGTAGCCATTCGTCTTGATCTGGTTTTCGAGGTACGGCAGGTGCTGGAAGGCGTTGGCGTCGATTTCGCCGCGCTCCAGTGCTTCGTTCGGCTGAGTGTAGTCGTTGAAGACGACGGTCTCGATGGTCAGGCCCTTCTTGGCCGCCTCGGCGGTGACCACGCGCCAGACATCCTCATCCTCACCGGAGATGATACCGACCTTCAGGTCCCTCTTGTCTTCCGCAACGGCGGGACCAGAAACGGAGAGGACCGAGACGGACACGGCGGCAACGGCGAGTGCGGCGAGCGCCGCGCGGCGGGAGAGACGGTTTTTGATGATATTCAACATGATAGCCTGCTTTCGCGATTGGGAGGATCGACGCTCGAAACCGACCCGGTTTCTGGGAGCAAAATCGCAAATGCCGCTTTCGTGAACAACGAATGGCGATTTATTGGGCAGCGCGAACGGGAACTTTCGCTCTCCGGAATGGCCAGAGAACGAGAAAATAATTTCTACTGATTTTATGAAGTACTCGAAACGAAGAAAGCGGCCCGATGGCCGCTCTCTCGTTCAAGATCAGAAACTTGCCTTGAGTTGCAGGCCGGCATTCCAGCGCGGCTTGCTTTCTTCGGCGACCGTCAGGCTGGCGCGCGTATCGACCGCCCAGTTCTCATGGAACTTCCAGCCGACGCGGGCGCCGAGCGAACCGAAGCGACGTGCTTCCCAGCCGCCTGTCGCCTGGCCGACCCAGTCGACATCCGCCTTGACGGCATCGCCATTGCCGAATGTCTGGCCGGCGGTGGCGAAGAGCGAATAATCGACCGTCGGGTTCAGCGCATGCGTCCACATGACGGTGACGTCTGCGGTGTCGGCCGCCGTGCTCTTGCCGGAAAGGGCCGCGGCAAACAGATTGTCGGCGTCAGGCGTTTCCGCATAGGAGGCGACATCGAGTGCCGAGCGGGACAGCCGGAGGGCTGCGGTAAACTCGTTCTGCGTATCCGGCGCATAGGCGACGCCGACGCGCACATGGCCGCCGATCAGCGAGCCGGAAGCCTCGTTCGTGCGGGAAACGAGCCGGCCGGCATTGATATAGTCCCGCGTGTATTTCGCTTCGACATCCGGCGAGCCCCAAATGCCGACCTCGCCAAAGGCCTTCCAGCCGTCATCAAGCGGCACGGCATAGCGCGCGGAGGCGGCAGCGATCAGCATGTTGTCGGCATCGGTGCCGGTCTGGCGCGCATCATAGCCGGCCAGGCCGCCCATCAGGGTGATCTCGTCCGTCGCATTCCAGCGCGCATTGAAGCCCACCATGCCCTCGGTGCCGGCAAAGGCGGAAATATAGTCGTCGCCGGCAAAGGGGTCGGTCAGGCCAAGAATGCGTCCGGCCACGGTATCGACACCGGCCAGAAGCGAGCGGCGCTGCTCGGCAAGGCCATCGAGCGAGCCCTTCACGGATTCGCGGGTCGTGAAACCGATGCGGGATACGTCGAGCGTATCCAGGAAGATCTGCGCAGGGCCGAATTCGCCGTCCTCGCCCGCGGCCGTCAGCAGGATCGAGAGGTCGAGCGTTTCGGAATCGACCGTGCCCATGCGGCGGTTGATTTCGTAATCCTCGGCAACCTCGCCGTCGGGATTGTAGAGGCGAACGCGATCGCCCTTCTTGCCGCCGTCGAGCGTCACGGTCTGATCCTCCGTCTTCGTGACGAAGCCGCGATAATCGACGGAAAACACCGAATAACCCTTGGCCTGCGTGACCGGCGCGGAGAGCGAGCAGGTCGTGCGGCCCGGACCTTGCGTGCGGTCGCTGATGGCGAAAAGGGAATCGAAAAGGAAGCTGGTGGAATTCCTGTCCGGCGACAGGGTCGTGGAAAAGGTGCCCGGCGCACAGCCGTTGGCAGCCTGGGCGGAACCCGCCGCGAGCACGAGACCCGTCAGGATCAGCGCACGATTTGCCTGTTTCAGAACCGTCAAAACTTCACCCGGTCTTAGTGATTTACAAGGGAGCGGCCCGAAGGCCGCCCCGATTTGCGCAGTCCGTTGTTAACGGCTTAGCGGCACTTGCGCCATTGCAGCTGGTAGATGATCGCAGCCTTGACGTCCTGCGTATCGACCGTTGCCATGGCTTCCTGATTGCGCGTCGTCGAGACGCGGATCGAGGAGTTGGTGCGCAGGTTGACGTCCTGGCCACAGGGCGACCAGACGAGGGCGTCGGCGACAAGCTTGTTGGTGATCAGGTAGTCGTCTTCCTTCGGACCGGTGAAGGTCTTGGCAAAGGACGGGCCACGCGAGCCGGCGAAGAAGTATTCCACGCTGAACTGCGAACGGGCGCCGCGCGGCAGCTGGTTGAAGCCGCGATAGTCGATGGCCAGAACCGAAACGCTGCGGCCCTGCGGCACGTGAACCGGGATCGCGACGTTGCAGGTCTTGCGGTCCAGCGACTTGCCGGTGTCGCCGCCGGCCTGGACGATATATTCGTCGAACAGCAGGCTGAGCGACTTGGAATCGGGGCTGAGCGTTGCCGAGACGCTGTTGGACGGGCAGCCGCTGCCGCCGTAGCCCGGCACGCCGAGCGAAATGTCATCTGCATGGGCAACGGCTGCAAAGCCGAGAACGCCGATCATAGCACCAATAATCTTCATGATTCTTCCTCTCGCAAGCCATAGCGGCTTCTGCGTTGCATATTCGGACATGCACCCTGAACCGTGTCTGAGCGGATCATTCAGGGCGAGTTCACCCAAAGGGATATAAACGGATGGTAAAGATTATATTAAGCATTTGACGGATCCGGTTGCTCGCACCAGTAGAAACGCAACCTTGGCGCGTTCAATCGCGTCATCATCCTCCCCCTTCCCGAAGGTCATCGCTCTTTACCGGTACAATCGGGTACCAGCCCAAGCGGAATGTGCGGGCGCAAAAAGAGTTCCTGCGAAGACCTGTCCAAAATCATGCACAGGCGTGCAGGATTGCGTGCAAAACATCGCGCCTCAGATGCCAAAATGCTCATATAAACCCTTGCAGAATCCCGCATTTTCCGGAAAAAGACGGGCCTGGCCCTGCCCCCGTATCACTGTGGGGCAAGCCGCACGCCGTGCAACAGGATCCGTGGGGAAAGGCGACGTGTCGACCGTGAGGGACAAAGCGAAAAAATCCTCGGTCAGCGCCTTGCGCGTCGCCGAACTTGCCGGCGTTTCCCGCTCGGCGGTTTCCCGCACCTTCACCGATGGCGCCAGCGTATCGCCGACAACCCGCACAAAGGTGCTCGCGGCGGCGGAAAAGCTTGGCTATCACGTCAACCATCTCGCGCGCGGGCTCATTCATCATCGATCCGGCATCGTCTGCCTGATCGTCGCGGAGCTGGAATCGCCCTTCCAGGCGAATGTCGTGGAGACCACGACGCGCAAGCTGCAAGCGATCGGCAAGGTCGTGATGGTGCTGAACACCGCCGGCCAATCCGACAATGTCGCGGCGGCGCTGCGCCAGACACTGAACTACCGCGCCGACGCCACCGTGGTCGTCTCCGGCATGCCGCCGGTATCGCTGATCGAAACCTGTATCGAAAACGGCCAGCGTGTTCTGCTCATCAACCGCGACGACCCGGTCGAGGGGCCGGAATGTGTGCTGGTGGAAAACGAGGCGGCGGCGCGCGAAGCCTGCCTGATGCTGCATCGCGCCGGCTGCCGGCGGCTTGCCCTGGTCACCTCGACTGCGGCCACGCCGAGCATTCTGGCGCGAGAGACCTCCTTCTTGGAAGCGGCGGCAGAGCTTGGCATCGACGTCAGGATCGGCCGCGCCGGCCCGACGAGCTACGCCACGGGTGCGGAAGGCGCACGGCAATTGCTCGGCGCGTCCAGCCGGCCGGATGGCGTGTTCTGCGCTACGGACCTCCTCGCTCTCGGCTTCATGGATGTCGCGCGTCAGGAATTCCGGCTAGGCATTCCCGATGATCTCTGCGTCATCGGCTTCGACGACATTCCGCAGGCGGGCTGGCTCGGCTACAACCTCACCACCTTCCGCCAGCCGGTCGAGGAGATCGCCGACCATATCGTCGGCATCATCGAACGGGACGATCCTGAACCGGCGTCGACCAAGCGCCTGCCGGCGCAGGTCGCCTGGCGCAAGACCGTGCGCCCCTAGTTTTGACGACCAACGGTGCCGAACCCCGGCCCCGCTCTCCCCTTCCGAAACGGCTGCGACGCCTTGGCACTTTCAGCGCCACGCGACTTGAGTTAAAAGTGGTATTTGAAATACTTATTAAAGCCTGAATGCGCTGCAACCAGGCAACCCGCTTTCGAAAGTTCGCGCCATGCGCCTGACGCTGCACACCGACTATGCGCTCCGCATGCTGATTTATATGGCGACGCGACCGGATAGGCTCTGTACCGTCAGCGACGTGGCGGCGGCCTACGGGCTCTCGCGCAACCATCTCCTCAAGGTCGCGCAGACATTGCGGGATATCGGCCTTGTCGAGACGACGCGCGGCCGGGCCGGCGGCATCAGGCTCGCCAGAACGCCGGAGGCCATCGGCATCGGCGCGCTGGTGCGGGCGACGGAGGAAGCGTTCTCGCTCGCCGAATGCATGCAGGCCGAGGGCGGCAGCTGTTGCGCCATCTCGCCGGCCTGCCGGCTGAAGGGCATGCTGCACGAAGCACTCGCGGCCTTCCTCGCCGTGCTCGATCGATACACACTCGCCGATATCGTGCGCAATCGCGCCGAACTCGGCCCGCTGCTTGGCCTTAATGCCGTCGCGGCCTGATGGAAAGGACTGAACCATGCCCGAGGTGAACCGATGAAAGGCCGGCCCGCGCCCGAACGCAGCCCCGAACGCAGCATCGTCATCGACGGCAAGCTGCTGCCCGATGTGGTCGACGAGGCGATGATCCACGCCGTCGTGTATGGTTTCTACGACGAGATCCGCAAGGACGCGCTGCTCGGGCCCGTCTTCAACGGCATCATCGCGGCCGAGGACTGGCCGGTTCATCTGGAAAAGATGTGCGCCTTCTGGTCCGCAACGCTGCTGCGCACCGGCCGCTACGAGGGCCGGCCGCTGCCGCCGCACCTCTCCATTCCCGAACTCGGCGAGGCGCATTTCCAGCGCTGGCTTTCGCTGTTTCGCGCAACCGTCGAACGGCTCTGCCCGCCCGAGGTCGCCGATCTCTTCCTCGACCGGGCGCTGCGCATCGCCCATTCCTTCCGCCTCGCCATCGCCTTCCATCGCGGCGAGGACTCCATGCAGGTTCTGCCGATCTCGCGGGAGGCGCTGTCGTGACTGCACCCCTCACCATCGCGCGGGATGAAAATGGCGAATTCCTGCTGCCGGCGGAGATGCTCGCCGCCCGTTTCAGCTGGCCGGTCGAGACCTTCCGCGACATGATGCGGCGCGGGCTCGTCTCCTCCCGCGTCGAGCGTGGCGAAGGCGAGGATGAAGGCCGCTGGCGGCTGTCCGTCCGCTGCGGCAACCGGCGCTGGCAGGCCATCGTCGAGGCCGACGGCAGCGTCGGCGACCAGCGGCTCGACGTCCTTCCCGCCGCGCCGCCGAAGAAAGCTCCATAGGCTACCATTGTAGGACCGGAGACCCAAAAGCCGCTCGCCAGGCAGCGACATCGTTGCGATCTCCGCATTGTGCTTTTCCCAGTCGCGCGGGTCGCAGGGGGAAGGCGGCGCGTTTGGAATGGTCGAGTTCGCGCCGGAGGCCGACGCGTTCGGTGCGCTCGGCTTCGTTGTTCCATTCGGCCGGAATGCATCCGGTCGCGGTCTTCCGGTTGAGTCTTCTCCCCGGTCTCGAAATGCTCGAAAAGTTCCAGCACGCACTGGAAACAGCCGACATCGCCGTCCTGCGTCTTCAGGCTCAGCACGCCTTGCACACCGATCGGCAACGGGCGGGTTGAGATCGCCACGCGCCTACCGGCGCCGTTTCGGTGAGGGAGCAGTGGATTGACATTGCTTTATTGTATGCAATAAAAAATAAAATTTAATACAATTACGAGCCAACAAATGACGACACTTCCGTACTCCGGGCGCCTTGCCGGCCCGGTCCTGATGAGCGCGCGCTGGGTTGTCGGCCACCAGGACGGCCGTCATGTGCTCTATGACGATGGCTGCGTCGTCTTCGAAGGCAACACCGTGACCTTCGTCGGTCATGACTATCCCGGCGAGGTCGCCCATCGCATCGATTGCGGCAATGCCATTCTCTCACCCGGCTTCATCGATCTTGACGCGCTGTCCGACCTCGACACGACGGTGCTCGCCTTCGACAACCAGCCCGGCTGGCGCACCGGCCGTGTCTGGCCGAAGAGCTACATGGATCGCGGCCCCTACGAGATGTACACGCCGGAGGAGCTGGCCTTCCAGAAGCGCTATGCCTTCGCGCAGCTCATCCGCAATGGCGTGACGACGGCGTTGCCGATCGCCTCGCTGTTCTACCGTGAATGGGCGGAAACCGACGGCGAGTTCTCCGCCGCCGCCCATGCCGCGCACGATCTCGGCCTGCGCGTCTATCTCGGCCCGGCCTATCGCGCCGGCAACAGCTTCGTCGATGACGACGGCAAGATCGGCTTCTATTTCGACGAGGCGCGCGGTCTCGCCAATTTCGCCGGCGCCGTCGCCTTTGCCGAGCGCATCGAGGCGATGGCCTCACCGCTGGTGCGCGCGATGCTGGCACCCGACCGCATCGAGACGGGGACTGCCGAATTCCTTCGCCGCACCGCCGCCGCCGGCAACGATCTCGACGTGCCGGTGCGGCTGCATTGCTGCCAGTCGAAACTCGAATTCGACCGCATCGTCGCCGTACATGACGCGACACCGCTCGAATGGCTCGACAGCCTTCGGCGTGCTCTCGCAGCGCATGCTGCTGCCGCATGGCGAACTCGTCGCCGGCACGCGCAACGTGGCGCGCGCCGGGCGCGACCTCGATATCCTCGCCAAGGCCGGCGCCACGCTGGTGCATTGCCCGATCGTTTCGGCCCGCCACGGCGGCTTCATGGACAGTTTCAGCAAGTTCCGCGCGCTGGGCGTGCGCATCGGTCTCGGCACCGATACCTGGCCGCCGGATTTCATCCAGAACATGCAGGTCGGCATCATGGTGTCGCGCGTAGTGGATGCCTCCATCTCGAGCGTGCGCTCGGAGCACTATTTCGACGCCGCCACGCTCGGTGGCGCCGATGCGCTGCGCCGTCCCGATCTCGGCCGTCTCCAGCCGGGCGCCAAGGCCGACATGATCGTCATCGACATGGGCCATGACCGCATCGGCCATGTCATCGATCCGATCCAGACGCTGATGATGAACTCGTCCGGCCGCGACGTGCGCACCGTCGTCATCGACGGTCGCTTCGTTATGGTCGACGGGGTCATTCCCGGCTTCGACGCGGCCGAGGAACAGGCGCGCGCGCAGCGCCAGTTCGACGGTCTGCTCAACCGCTACCCCGAACGCACCTACGGTCACCCGCCGCTCGAACAGATCTTTTCGTCGAGCTATCCGCGCGTCGGCCGCAAGGGGTGAGTTACAGCATCGTAAAGGTTCCCGTGTCGAGGAAGGTCTCGATGGCGTGGCACCAGGGGGCGATGTCGATCTTGTTCTGGGCAAGCCAGTCGGCGTTGAAATAGGTGCCAGCATAGCGGTCGCCGCTGTCGCAGATCAGCGTGACGAGCGAGCCTTCGCGCCCCTCTTTCATCATGCCCTCGGCAATCGAGAGCAGGCCGAAGAAATTGGTGCCTGTCGAAGCGCCAACCCGGCGGAACAGCCGGTCGGACAGGACATGGGCGGCGGCGATGGAGGCGGCATCCGGCACCTTGATCATATGGTCGATGACCGTCGGGATGAAAGACGGCTCGACGCGCGGTCGGCCGACGCCTTCGATGCGCGACGGCGTCTGGCAGGTGGCGCCCGGGGCGCTTTCCTTCCAGGCGTCGTAGAAGACGGAATTCTCCACATCGGTCACGCAGAGCCGCGTCGAAAGGTTACGGTAGCGGATGTAGCGGCCGATGGTGGCCGAGGTGCCGCCCGTGCCCGCACCCATGATGACCCAGCTCGGCACCGGATGGGCCTCGCGTTCCATCTGGCCGAAAATGCTCTCGGCGATATTGTTGTTGCCGCGCCAGTCGGTGGCACGCTCGGCATTGGTGAACTGGTCGAGATAGTGGCCGCCGGTTTCCGCCGCGATGCGTGCGGCAGTGTCATAGACCTCCGCCGGGCGATCGACGAAGGCGCAGCGGCCGCCGAAACGCTCGATGACGTCGATCTTCGCCTTGCTGGTGCTGCGCGGCATGACGGCGATGAAGGGCAGCTCCAGCAGATTGGCGAAATAGGCCTCCGACACCGCCGTCGATCCCGAGGAGGCCTCGACCAGCGTCGTGCCCTTGCAGATCCGCCCGTTGCAGATGCCGTAGAGGAAGAGCGAACGGGCGAGCCGGTGCTTCAGGCTGCCCGTCGGATGGGTGCTCTCGTCCTTGAGATAGATCGAGATGCCTTTAAGGCCCTTGAACACCGGATTGACGAGATGCGTATCCGCCGAACGGCGGGCATCCCCTTCCAGAATGCCGATGGCGTGGCGCGCCCAGGCGCGGTCCGCGCAATCGAGGAAAGGCGCGGGGTCGGCGGTAAAAGGGGCCGGTGTCGTGTCCATGGTGATCTCCTCCCAGAGACAGGGATCGTGCGGCATTTTCCGTGGGCGATCAACGGTGAAGCGCTCATCGCGCGACGGCGATGCAAAGGGCGTGTCGTCAATCCCCAAGCAACTGGCGATCGTCACCGTCACGGCGGCTGACGAGTTCCTGCTTGATGCCGCGCAGGGTTTTCAGCGCCTTGTTGCGATCCCCATAGGCGACAAGATTGGCGAGCATGTCGATGACGGCGAGATAGGCATAACGCGTCGAGGTGGGGCGGAAGATGTTACGGCCCTCCGGAAGGTCGACGGCGAGGACGACATCGGCCGCCGCCGCGACGGGCGAGCCGCGTTGGGTAATGACGATGGTAGGCACACCGCGCTGGCGCAGAAGCTCCAGACAATGCACGAGCGCCGGGTCTCGCCCGGTGAAGGAGGAACCGAAGACCACCGTGCCCGGCTGGGCGGCCGCCGACATCATGGCATTCATATTGTGGTCGCTGGAGGCACTGATGCGGCAGCCGAGGCGGAAGAGCCGGTTGTGCAATTCGTTGGCGATCATCGCCGAATTGCCGCTCGCGCCAAAGGCTTGGATGAACTCGGCCCCGCACAGCAGGCGCGCCGCGGTTTCAAGGGCTGCGAAATCCAGCTGGCGATGCAGCTGGAGCAGCGCGTTCTGGGCCTTTGCGATGATATCGGCCGCCACCTCTTCAGGTGTTTCGGTCGCGATATCAGGCCTCACATAGCGCAGGCCGACAGCGGTGAGCTTGGCGAGCTGTACCTTGAAATCCGGATAACCCTTGCAGCCAAGCCGGCGGCAAAAACGGGTGATGGTGGGTGGCGAGACGCCGGCGCGTTTTGCCATGTCGCCGATCGCGGCACTAACCACGAAATCCACGTCGTCGAGGACGATCTGCGCCAGTTTCCGGTCGAGAGCGGAACGTTTGCCGTCCGCATCCGACAAGGCTTGCAAAAGATCCATAGTCCCGTCCTGCTCCGCCGGCCAGAGCATCAAGTCGTGAAAACAAATTTCTCGGCACGAAAGCCGTATCATGGAATGCGTGCGCATCAAGCTGGTTTTCTCGATCATCCTTCCACCGTGAAACGCCGGAACTTCGAGGTTTTTAATTTCCTGCAATTTTTCCTGAAGAAAAGATCGGGTGGGTTCGAGGGCGTTCAAAAACCGCCAGAAAATCGCGCCCCATTCTGCCCGTGGATTTTCTCAGGCTTTCATTCGCCACCGTCAATATCCGCAGGTCCATGGCTGACTTATCATCATGATATCAATCGTCATTTTTGCACATTAACGCGCCTGCTCTCTCCTTTCGCTGATTCCGCGAGTGAAATTCTTCTGTCTTTTCGTCGCGAAAGAAACGGCGAGGCGGCACCAGGATCGCACATGGTTAACATATTGACTTTCCATGCTATTTTCACTTTATTGAGAAAATAAATTACGCACCGGCAACCGATATAGCGGCGCGTGCCACAGGAGCGGAAAGAGATGCGTATTTTCACGGCCTCGCTTGCAACGGAAACCAATACGTTCTCGCCCGTGCCGACGGATATGAACGCCTTCAAGGCCGCGTTCTATGCCGGGCCGGGCGAACATCCGGATACACCTACGCTCTGCTCCTCCGTCGTGCCGATCCTGCGCCGGCGCGGCCGGGCGGAGGGTTTTACGGTGATCGAGGGCACCGCCTGCTGGGCCGAACCTGCCGGCCTCATCCAGCGCCAGACCTATGAGACGCTGCGCGACCAGATCCTCGGCGAACTCACCGCCGCGCTGCCCGTCGATGCCGTCGTGCTCGGCCTGCATGGCGCGATGGTGGCTCAGGGCTATGACGACCCGGAGGGCGATTTCCTGGCCCGCATCCGCGCGCTCGTCGGCCCGGATGTGCTGGTCGCGGTGGAATTCGATCCGCACAGCCATCTCACCGTCAGGCGCGTCGCCAATCTCGACCTGATGGCGGCCTTTCTGGAATTCCCCCATACGGATTTCGAGGAGCGCGGCGAGCATGTGGTGGAACTCGCATTGCGCACGCTGAAGGGCGAGATCCGCCCCGCCGTCTCTACCTTCGACTGCCGCATGATCACCATCTACCCGACGAGCCGCGAGCCGATGCGTTCCTTCGTCGACCGGCTGAAGGCGCTGGAGGGCAAGGACGGCGTTCTCTCGATTTCCGTCATCCACGGCTTCATGGCCGGCGATGTGCCCGACATGGGAACACGGATCGTCGTCGTGACCGACAACGACAAGGCTAGGGGCGACGAACTGGCAGAGGCACTCGGCCACGAACTCTACGGCCTGCGCAGGCACACCGCGATGCCGATGCTCGCCACCGCGCCGGGTCTCGACAAGGCGCAGGCGATCCGTGCGGCGCATCCGCAAAAGCCTGTCGTCATCGCGGATGTCTGGGACAATCCGGGCGGCGGCGTGGCGGGCGACGCGACCTTCATTCTGCGCCAGATGATCGAGCGCGGTTTGGAGGACGTTGCCGTCGCGACGATCTGGGATCCGATCGCCGTCTCCTTCTGCCATGCGGCGGGGAAAGGCGCGGAACTGGCATTGCGCTTCGGGGGCAAATCCGGCCCCGAGGGCGGCGAGCCGCTCGATCTGCGCGTGACGGTGGAGCATGTCTTCGATGCCGGCTGGCAGAGCTTTCGCAACAGCCGCGTGACGCTCGGCAGCACGGCCGTGATCCGGCCCGTCGGCACGACGATCGATATCGTGCTCATCACCAGCCGCACGCAGACCTACGAGCCCGACATCTTCTCCAACCAAAGCGTGGATTTTTCCCGGAAAGCCTTCCTGCTGGTGAAATCGACGAACCATTTCCACGCCGGCTTCCAGCCGGTGGCCTCGGAAATCGTCTATATCGCCGCGCCGACATCCTACCCGACGGATCCGGCGACCACGCCCTATCGCAAGGCCCGCACCGACCTTTGGCCGCGCGTCGCCGACCCGCTCGGTCTCGATGGAGCGGCGCGCTGATCCTTGGCGCCATTGCGGACGCAAAACCGCCGGGCACTTTTGCCGGAATTGCTCAGGTCGCCACCCGACGGGCGACCGAGCGGCTGCGCTTGTCGATCGCCCTTTGCAGCGCCTCGGTGATTTCCTCGTCGCGGAAGGGTTTTGCGATGACCGCCAGCGCGCCGTCGAAGCCATAAGGCAGCGAACTGGGATCGCCGGTGACGAAGATGACATCGATACCGAAGCGGTCGATCAGCCTGCGGGCCAGCAGATGGCCGCTGTTGCCATCGGAAAGGCCGAGATCGACCAAAGCGATATCGGCGCGCGGCGCGTAGGCGAGTGCCTGCTCGACGGTCGAAACAGGTCCGAGCGTTTCATGCCCGCTTTCCTGCACGACGGTTTCCAGGAGGCTGGCGATGAGGAACTCGTCCTCGACGATCATGACGCGCATGGCTTCCTCCCGCGTCACGCCGATTTCGCGTCGTGCTCGGGCTTGCCCTTGCGCTTGGTCGAAGCCATCTCCTTCAGTTCCTTTTCCGACATGGATTTCTCCATGCTCCTGGAAGCGCCCTTCAATTCGCTTTTCTTGGTATCACCGCGTTTTGCCGAGAGCGCGGCGCCGGCAGCCTTCTGCTGCGCTTTGGATTTTGCGGGCATGGGACGGTCTCCTCGTTGACGGTATCCCGCCAAACCATCGAGGCCGCGCAATGTTCCCTGCGTCTCACACGCCCGTTGCGGCAAGCGCCGTCGCAATGTCCCTGGCATCATAAGGCTTTTGCAGCAGGACGGCCGGCTGCCCGATGGCAAGCGCCGGCAGGTCGCTGTGCCCCGTGGCGAAGACGACACCGATAGCCGGCCGTTCCTCGCGGGCGCGGATCGCCAGCTCCGTGCCCGACATGCCCGGCAAGCCGACATCGGCGAGAAGCACGTCGAAAGCACGGTTTTTGATGAGCGGGAGGGCTTCCTCCGCCGTCGTCGCCTCCACCACGTCGTGGCCGAGCTCCTGCACAAGATCGACTGCGTTGAGGCGGATCAGAAAATCATCCTCGACCAGGAGAATGCTGAGCCGCCGCGGTTTTTCGGGTTCTTTTTCCGGCTCGGGCACCGGCTCGGTTTCCGCCGTGGGCGAAACTCCCTTGCGGCTGGAAAGCGTGGTGCGCAGCTTTCGCGCCAGCGCTTCGCGCGTATAGGGCTTCGGCAAAAGCTCGACGCCGGCATCGAGACGGCCCTCGTGCACAATGGAATTTTCCGTATAGCCCGAGGTGAAGAGCACCGCGAGGCCGGGCAGGCGTTCGCGCGCCTTGCGGGCGAGATCAGGGCTGCGCAGCGGACCCGGCATGACGACATCGGTGAAGAGAAGATCGATGCTGACACCGCTTTCGATGACCGTCAGCGCGCTCGCCGCATCCCGCGCCTTCAGCACGGAGTAACCGAGATCACCGAGCATTTCGACGACGGTCGCGCGCACCTCGTCGTCGTCCTCGGCAACGAGCACTGTTTCCGTCCCGCCGATGATCGGGCCGAAATCGACCTCCGCGAGGCGGTCCTCCTCCTCCAGCGAGCGCGGCAGGTAGATACGCACGGTCGTGCCTTCCCCCAGCTCACTGTAAATCTTGATATGGCCGCCCGACTGCTTGACGAAGCCGTAGACCATGGAAAGGCCGAGACCGCTGCCCTTGCCGACGGGCTTGGTCGAGAAGAACGGCTCGAAGGCCCGTTCCATGATATCCGCCGCCATGCCCTCCCCGGTATCCGTCACGGCGACGAGCACATATTGGCCCGGCTTGATATCGGAATGCTGCCTTGCATAGGCGTCGTCGATATAGGCGTTGCCGACCTCGACCGTCAGCTTGCCGACCCCCTTCATGGCGTCGCGGGCATTGATCGCGAGATTGAGCACGGCATTTTCGATCTGCAGGGGATCGACGAAGGTATTCCAGAGACCGCCGGAGCGGATCGTCTCGATCTCGATCGCTTCGCCGATCGTGCGCCGCAGGAGATCTTCAAGGCCGGCGATGAAGCGGCCGATATTGATCACTTTCGGTTCCAGCGCCTGCCTGCGGCCGAAGGCGAGCAACTGGCTGGCGAGCTTGGAGCCGCGGCTGACGCCCGCAATCGCATTGGCGACGCGCTGCTCGGCGCGCGCATTGCCGGCAATGTCCTTGCCAAGCAGCTGGAGATTGCCCGAAATCACCTGGAGAAGGTTGTTGAAATCGTGCGCCACGCCGCCGGTCAGCTGGCCGATCGATTCCATCTTCTGCGCCTGGCGCAACAATTCTTCCGCCTCCGCCAGCGCGCGGGACTGTTCCCGTTCGGCCGTGATATCGCGGCCATAGGCGAAGGTCAGGCCTTCCTCGACGAAAACACGCCAGGAAATCCACCGAACCGAACCATCGAAATGACGGAAGCGCACCTCGCGTTCCGCCGAGCCCAACCGCCGGTCGCCGGACAGGAATTGCGCCGCATCCTCCTGCCACACGAACGTGCCCAGACGCCGGCCGACGCTTTCGCGCGCCGGGAAGCCCAGCACGTCCGACCAGGCCGGGTTGACGGAGCGTATCGTGCCGTCCTCGCCGGTGACGACGAGCAGGTCGCGCGCATTGCGCCAAAGGCGGTTGACCTCCGCGGTGCGCTCACCGACCTGCCGCTCCAGCGAATTGGCGAGCTGCTCGAGCTTCTGTTCGACGCGCCGGCGCTCCACCGCGATGCGGGTGCGCGCGGCGACATCGCGCACGAAGTCCAGCTCGCTTGCCGACCATTCGCGCACGTCTTCATGGTTGAGATAGAGCAGTGCGACGAGGCCGGACGCCTCCGTCACCGGCATATTGATGAAAGCCTGCGCCTTGATCGCCTTCAGCGCTTGCGCCGTTGCTTTGGTGCGCGGGTCCTTTTCCGCATCCGCCACGACCACGGTCTCGCCGCTCTTCAGGTCGTCGATATAGCTGCCATAGTCGCGGAAATTCAGCACGCCGGCGATCGTCTTCACGCCCGGCGCATTCCAGTCGCGCTCGATGGTGATCGTCTCGGCGACGAGGTCGATCGTGCCATAACCGGCTCGGCTGACATTGTGTACCTTGGCAAGCATCTCCGCCGCCGCAAAGGCAATGTCGGCGGGATCGGTCAGCTGGCTGAAACGGTCCGTCAGCTCGATCAGCGCATTGCGCCTGATCTCCTCGGCGCGCACTTCCGTCACATCCACATTGACACCGATCATGCCGAGGAATTCGCCGCCCGCGTCGAAACGCGGCTGCGCATCCGTACGCAGCAGGCGGTAACAGCCGAGCTTGCGGCGATAACGCGCCTCGGCGACGAACGGCGCCTGCCGACGCATCGCATCGCCGAAGACCTCCGCCAGCGACTGCCGGTCATCGGGATGGACGGTGGTGTTCCAGTCGAAGCTGTCGATCTCGTCCGGCTCGACACCCCAGAAGGCGCGCTTTGCCGCATTGAGATAAAGGCACTTGCCGTTCTCGTCGCCCATCCAGAGCATGACGGGCGCGCTTTCCGCGGCAAGACGAAACCGCGCCTCGCTTTCGCGCAACGCATCTTCCGCGGCCCTCTGCTCGGTCACATCGTGACCCTGCACGAAAACGCCGGTCGGCTTGCCATCGTCATCGAAAACCGGCTGGTAGATGAAATCGAGAAAACGCTCGTCCGGCACCATGTCGTGGCGGCGCTTCAGAAGGACGCGCACACCCCGGCCGACATAGGGGCGCCGGGTGGCGAGCACGCGGTCCAGAATATCGACGAAGCCCTGTTCCACCACCTCCGGCAGCGCCTCGCGCAGCGGCTTGCCGATGATATCCCTGTTATCGACGAGCTGGCGATAGGCGTTGTTGGCAATGCCGAAGACATGATCCGGGCCGACAAGCGTCGATACGAAACCGGGCGCCTGCTCGAACATCAGGCGCAGCCGCTCACCCTCCGATTTCAGCCGCTCCTCCGCCTTCACCTTGCTGGTCGTTTCCACCACGATGGCGATGACGCCGGCGGGGCGCCCGTCCTCGCCGAGCACGGGCGAATAGTCGAGGTTCATCCACACCTGTTCGGGCTCGCCGCGATGGCGCAGGAGCGTCAGTTCCTGATCCTTGTAGGCGAGCGTGCCGCCGGCCAGGCCGACCTTCATAACATTGTCATTGAAGGCAGCAACTTCAGGCCAGCTTTCGCGCACCTTGCTGCCCAACAGGGCCGGATGCCGACCGCCGGCAAAGACGGAATAGCCGTCGTTGTAGATCATGATGCCGTCCTCCCCCCAGAGGAGGACGATCGGCACCGGGGAGCGCAGCATGAGGCTGACCGTGGTCTTGAGGCTTTGCGGCCAATCGTCGAGGGAGCCGGTCGAGGTACGGGTCCAGTCAAAGTCGGCAATCAGGCCGGCCGCATCGCCGCCGCCGCTGAGGAACGGATAACGACTGTTGACCGCATCCTCCAGCCCGTCTTCCACCCGCATTCATACCCCCTGTGCATGCCGATCTTTCGGGTCGCTTCCGGCGTGGAACCCCAACGAAGAATCGCAATCAATATTGCCTGACCAAACTTCTCCCGCCCCTGCCGAAGCCACCTGGCGGCAGCGACGGACATAGGGCAGGAATATACAACGTCAAATATCGGCTCCAGCTTTAGCGCTGGAAAACGGGAAGGTCGGCGGCTTTTGCCGCGCGACCGCTTTTCAGGCCGAGCCGCTCCCAGGCGAAAGTCTTTGCTGCGGCTGCGGCGGCTTCCTTATTGGGATAGGTGTCAGGCAGGACATAATCCTTGCCTTCGCAGGACAGCATCGCACGGCAGCTCACCACGTCGAAATGCAACTGGATATTGGACTGTTCGTTCATCTTGTCCTCCCATGACACAACAAGACAAAACTAGGCTTGCGGCGATAAGTTCCCGACCCGCCCCGTCTTCTCCAAGTCGTCCTCGATCTCCAGATCGGCACAGAGCGGCAGGTGATCGGACGCACGTCTTGCAAGCGGGCTGTCATGCACGAAGGCGCCCCGTACACCAATGCCCTTGCCGACGAAGATATGATCGATGCGCAAGAGCGGGAGCCGCGAGGGAAAGGTGCCTCTGATCCTTCCACCGCCGGCAATCTGGACGTCGCGAAGGCGTCGCACGAGTAGACGGTAGGAGGCCGAGCGCGAGATCGCGTTGAGATCGCCGGCGAGCAGGACACGGGCATTGTCCGGCATCTCGGCACCGAGCCAGCCAGGCCCGATCAACGCCTCCGTCTGCCGCACGCGTTCGGCGCCGAGCAGACCGAGATGCGTCACGAAGATTTGCAGCGCCACGTCATCGACCGGCACTTCCGCCCAAAGCGCGCCGCGCGGTTCACCGCGCGACGGCAGGCCCTCGGCCTTGACGAGGCGCGTCGGCAAAGCAGTCAGCAGCGCATCCCCGTAGCGCTCTTCCTCCAGGTGAAGGGCGGGGTGGAAATGCGAGACCATACGCAGATGGCTGGCGATCGTCTGGGCCTGATCGATGCCGCCGCTGCGGGCACGTGCCACGTCCACTTCCTGCAAGGCCACGATATCGGCCTCGCATTCGGCGATCACGTCGGCGATGCGCGCGGGATCAAGCTTTCGGTCCGTGCCGAAGCAGCTATGCACATTGTAGGTCACGATCCTGAGCCGCCTGCCCATGCCCTTCCTTTCCCTGTCAGCCGTTCGATATTTGCGACGGCTCGGGAACACGAAAAGCCCCGTTTTCGTTCCGCTTTTGAAATCGATGGAAGAGATTGCGAATGAAACGCGCCCATATCCTGCATGCCGTCATCGCCCTGGCCGTCATCGCCGCCGGCTGGCTCATCTACCGCACGCTCAGCCAGTATTCCTGGCAGGACATCCGCTCCTCCCTTTCCGACATCCCGCCCGTCAACTTCGCGCTCGCACTCGCCTTCGCGGCGGCATCCTACATCTGCCTCACGCTGTTCGATTTTCTGGCGTTGCGCTATGTCGGCAAGCCGCTCGCCTATCACCGGGCGGCCCTCGCTTCCTTCACAAGCCTTGCCATCGGGCACAATGTCGGTGTCGCGGCGCTCAGCAGCGGGGCGGTTCGTTACCGCTTTTATTCGCGCTGGGGGCTTGATGGCGAGGATATCGCCAAGCTCATCGTGTTTTGCGGGGTGACGGTCGGCCTCGGGCTCGTGTCGCTTGCCGGTCTCTGCCTGCTCGTTCTGCCCGGCACCGCCGGCAAGATCGCCGGGCTCGGCACCGGCGCGTCGATGGCGCTCGGCGTCGGTTGCCTCTGCGTGGGGGCCGCCTATGTGGCGGCTGCGGCCTTTTTGCGCGGTGAGGTCTCGCTGCGAAGCTGGCGGTTCCAGTTGCCGTCGGCCGGCATCGCCGCACTGCAGATCGGCATCGGCACGCTCAACTTCGCCTTCGTGGCCGCCTGCCTGCACCAGCTTCTGAGCGGCAATGTGGGATATCTCGAGACCACGGCGGCCTATGTCGTCGGCAACCTGACGGCGCTGGTCAGCCACGTGCCGGGCGGACTCGGCGTGCTGGAGGCGACGCTCGCCTTTCTGCTTGGCGGCTCGGCGTCTATCGGCGCGCTGATCGCCTTTCGCGTGGTCTATTTCTTCATTCCCCTGCCGCTCGGACTGGTCTCGCTGCTGGCAAGCGAAGCTTTGCTGGGGTCCAGCACAGATACGGGTTTGCGCAGAAGTCCAAGCTGACGGCCTACGAAAGCACCCGCGGTCTGAACCAGGGCCGGCACCGGCCACCAGGGCGAAACCGGGTCGACCAGCCCCGTCCCCATAACCGGCTCGACGGCACCGTCACCTTGCGCCTCCCGGAACGGGCGCAGGCCCCGCGCCCGCATGTTGAAGGCATCGATCGTCTTGACGAGTGAACCGCTGTTGCGAATGGCGCCGCCAAAGGTGACGGGGTCTGCATCCAGGTGCTCGGCAAGCAACCGGTCGCGCAGGGAAACGATGGCATGGCGCTCCGCGCCCGTCTGCGCCTCCACGGCAACGTCGAGCTCCGTATCGAGAGCTTCGCTGCGCTGGTTGAGATTGGAGGAGCCGACGCGCAGGAAAGCATCATCCACGATGATAACCTTGGAATGGACGATGATCTCCTGCTCGCAACCATCAGTCCTGGGCACGACGGGGTAAAAGGCGCGCATCCGGCCATAACGATCGTGCCGGCCCAGCCGGCGGACGAAGCGATTGCGGTTGGCGCCGAGCACGAGACGTTCGATGGCGCCGTGCGAACTCAGCGTCGAGACGACGACGACCTCGGGCCCGTTCGGATCGGCGAGCTTTTCGCAGAGAATGTCGCAGACCTTCCTTGAGGCGAAATACTGGCTCTCAATGTAGATATGGCCCTTTGCCGCCTTCAGCGCCGCGAGCGTCAGGTCCATCGCCTCCGTCGCGCCCGTCCGGCCGCGGATCGCCGGTTCCGTGCGCGCGAAGGCGACCGATGCATCCATCATATCGGCAGCGATGCCGTCGAGGCGCACAGCGGCAGCAGGTGCGATGGCGATGACGTCCTCGTCCGTCGCAAACAACCAGCGCCGGCGGCAGAGATCGCCCGCCGCCTGTGCCGCATCGCCTTCCAACGCCACCTGCAGGTCATGCACCGGCTCGTAGCGTTCGCCGGAGGGGCGGGCACGATGGGGATTTTCGACGCTATGCTCGCCGGTATCCCAGCGTTTGGCGGTAAGGTCGATGCCGCCGACAAAGGCGACCTGATCGTCCACCACGACCACTTTCTGGTGGTGCGAGCCCCGGATCGGGTGGCGGCTGTCGAAGGCGAGCATGATGCGGGGATGCGAGGACCACCGGCGCTTGCGGAACATTTTCAGCGACTTGCCGGAATAGATCGGCCCCATCGACCAGATGAGCACGCGGATGGTGAGTGCCGGCCGCTCTTCCACCAGCTTCAGCAGGAAGGCGCCGAGTGTCGGTGACAGCGGCTCTTCCGGGCGCAGGCGGATATCCGGGTTGAAATCCCAGCCGACGATCCAGATTTCCCGCTGCGCCTGATCGAGCACACCTTCGAGTGCCTGAAAATAGGCCTCACCATCGACCAGAACGCTGAGGCGCGCGGCCTTCGCCACACGCCAGACATTCTCGCCCGGGCGAACGATCGGAACACGCGCGGAAAAATCTTGATCCTGCAAAATCGGCTGCCTCACTTGGATACGCTTTGCGCCGAAATTCGCAGGACCGGATTTGGTTCCGCCGCCGTCAGCGCAACAGACCCTGCCCACCGTCGATCCAGAGCGGAACACCGGTGATGTGGCGGGCCTTGGAGGAGGCGAGGAAGAGGATCGCATCCGCGACTTCCGCCGCCGTGCCCGGTTCTCCAGCCGAAATCGGGATCTGCCCCTGCGGCCACACAACGGGGATGCCGGCCTCATCCGTGCCGCGCTGGCGGGCGTTGTCGTCGATCTCGGTCTCGATTGCGCCCGGGCAGATGGCATTGACGCGGATCTTCGATTTGCCGAGTTCCAGCGCAAGCTGCTGCACCATCGCAAGCTGCGCGGCTTTCGTGGCGGAATAGGCGGTGGCGCCCGGCGTGGTGAAGGTGCGGGTGCCGTTGATGGAGGAGACGACGACGATGCTCCCCTCTCCGGCAGCCTTGAAATGCGGCACGGTGAGGTGCAGGGTCAGATAGGTTCCGCGCAGGTTGACCGCGATCGTCTCATCCCACTCGGCAGGCTTCAGGTCGTCGATCGGCGCCCAGACGCCGTTGATGCCGGCATTGGCGATCACGATGTCGAGAGCGCCGAAAGCCCCTACAAGCCGATCCACCGCCGCCCGCATCGAGGCCTCATCCACGATATCGGCGACCAGCGCGATCGCGTCACCGCCGAGCGCCCGGATGTCGCGCACCACGGCGTCAACCTCCTCTTCCGTGCGGCTCAGCACGCCGACGCTTGCGCCATGGCGCGCAAAGGCTTCCGCCGTCGCTCTGCCGATCCCGGATCCGGCCCCCGTCACGAGGGCGACCTTTCCTGCAAAAAGCATGGCGTTTCCTCCGTTGCACAGCCCGACAGGAATGCTCCGCAAGCAGTCCTGTTCCAAGATTTCTCGGGAACCATGACCCGGCCCCGGCGTTTGCTTCAGACACCAAACCAGTTCGCAGGAGTTTTACGTGCGCCAGAAGAAAAAGCCGCTCGCCCGCAAACCCGCCCCCCACACGGATGCCGAAACCAGCCAACGCAGCAAACGCCGCAATTCCTGGGAGCCGCAGGTCATCGTGCCACATCAGGTCGATCTGCCGCTCGACCAGGGACGTGACGAGGTCACCGTACCCGCGGCGGTTCATGGCCGCAGCCTGTCCAATGGAAGGCTTTGAAGGAGGCGACGGAATGCGTGTCAAGGACGTGATGTCCGCCCAGATCGTCACCGCTTCCCCCAACGACACGGCCCAGTCGGCTGCCCGTCTGATGGCGGAAACGGAAGTCGGCGCGCTCCCCGTGGAGGTGCCCGGCGTCGGTGCCATCGTCGGCATCATCACCGATCGCGACATCGTGGTCTCGGTGCTGGCGAAGGGTCTTTCGACCTCGACCGGCCTTGCCGAATTCATGACAGTGTCGCCTGAGGTCTGTAACGAGAATGACGAGACGGCCACTGTCGCGGCGCGCATGCGCGATCTCGCGGTGCGGCGCCTCGTGGTGGTCAACGACGACAGGCGCGTGGTCGGCATCGTCAGTCTTGTCGATATTCCGGCCGAACCGGCGGTGGAGGGCGTGACATGACGATCTACGCGACCGACAGACTGTGGGACGAGGCCGTCATCCTCGAGGGTGAAGGGCGCGTTTTGCGCGTACACAGCACGCGGGACGCCCTGCTCTGCCTCAAGAACCATTGGCCGATCGAAGACGGCCCTGCTCATCTGACGGCAACCAGCGTCGGCGAGCAGGGGTTGACCAGCGACGACGACCCGGCCTTTGCCCGCCGGGCCTTTATCGAAGCCGCCAAGGAAGCCGGCTTCAGCGTGAACACGTGGACGACGGCATAGACCCGTCGCCACATTCGAAGGGACATCACCGTGCAAGACGACGAACGCCAGGAATGGATCAACAAACGTGCCTACAGCTTGTGGGAGGCCGATGGCCGCCAACACGGCAAGGACCGGGAACACTGGGAGCAGGCCGTGCGTGAGCGCGACGAGTTCGAGAAAGTCGTGCTCCCCGAACATCTGCTCAAGAAGCGCAATTCGGTCGAAGCCGACGCTGAAACCCGCAAGGCCGTTGCCGCCCGTAGAAAACCTCAACCAACACCCAGCACCAAAATGCCATCACTCCTCCCGTAGCGCAGTCATCCCCAATGCACTACTGACCACCACCCGCCACCTTGCGCGGACGGCCGCCCTTTCGGCCGTTCTCACGCGCAGCAGCGGTCTTCGCACGTGAACGGGCCCGTCCACCAGCAGCACCGAGCTGCGCCGCCATCCACTTCTTGGAGCCGAACACGCCTTGCAGAAGCGCCGGCACATACATATCGGCATCGAGTGCCGGCCAATGCAGGCCGAGGCCGGAGGGGCTGATTTCGATTTCGGCGAGATCGAGCGGATTTGCATCGGCAAGTCCCTCGGCCAGGCGGGGCGGAAAAGCGATTTGCACACCGGTATTCAAATTGATGACAATTCGTGCCGTGCGACGATCATAGCGCGCTGAGACCGCAAAACCGTTCTCCCGCGCCACAGCCATCCGCTTTTCGGCCTGTGGGACGTCCTGTTCAGTAACGGCCATGAATCGTTCTCCATTCTGCACACAAGCTCGCCAAAACTCCGGCGAGCGCAACCTCTATTCTATTCAGTTCGGGGCCATTGAAGCGGAAACTCTCCCGCAGCACCGGCGGACCATCGGGGCAATGCAGAATAAATACCGCCTCGCCCGTAGCGCCCCTGACATGAACGTGAGCGGGTCGATGGTCGTTGGGATAGATGACTACACGCAGGCCATCAAAGCGGAAGACTGTCGGCATAGCCGACTATATCAAAACCCAAGCGCTTCGGAAAGCGCCCGTCAATGCGCCTTAAATTCTCGGCTGATCACAGAGCCCTGGTGTTTTTTTGCCCGCGCGGCGGCGGGCATTCCGACGGTTTTCGAGGAAGCGCAGCAGCCGTTCCTCTTCCGCCCGCAACCCCTTGATGGCGAGTGGTGGACGGCGCATCGCGAGATGCAATGTCTCCGGCGCCTCAGTGAGCGCGATGACATCAGGGTGAATGTAGCTCGACCGGGCGATGGCCGGCGTGTTGTGCAGGGCCTCGGAGGCCGCGAGCGCCATGGCCTTGATCGTGGGCCGTCCGCCCTCTTCGATGGCGTGGTGGGCCATGGCAAAGGCCGCGAGGCTTCCCGCCCAGGTGCGGAACGTCTTGGCCGAGACCGCGATGCCGGCGATTTCGGCGAGATAGCCGTTGAGCCGGCCGGAATCGATCGGGCGCACCAGGTTCGTCTCGTCCTTCCAGACGAAGAGCTGCCGGCCGGGCAGATCGGCGCTGTCTTCCAGGATGCGCTGCAGGCGCGGATGCTTCAGCGTGCGGCGCACACGCTTGCCGCCCTTGGCGGTAAAGCGCAGTTCGATCCGGCCATCAGCCAGCGTGACGTGGCGCTTCAGCAGCGTCGTTGCGCCATAGGTCTTGTTTTCCTCCGCATAGGTGCGGTTGCCGACGCGCAACTGCGCCTCATCGAGCAGCACGGTGATCGCCGCCAGCATCGTATCGACCGTGCCCGGCGCGCCATCCAGATCGCGCCGTACGACGCGGCGGATTTTCGGCAGCGCCCGGCCGAAGGCGATGAGCTGGCCGAACTTGTCGCCGCTCTTCAACGCCTGCCAGTCGGCATGATACCGATACTGCTTTCGCCCCCGCGCATCATAGCCGGTCGCCTGGAGGTGCCCGTTGTCCTGAATGCAGATCCAGACATTCTGATAGGCCGGCGGCAGGCCCAGCGCCGAGATGCGCGCCTTCAACGCCGCATCCCGCACGAGGGCACCATCCGGTAGGCGGTAACAAAAGCTGCGGCCTGCACGCTGACGCCGGATTCCGGGTTCGCTGTCGGAGACATAGACGAGACCGGTTTGCGAAAGCGTGTCAGGCGCCATGGCACACCGTCAGTTCACAGGTTCGAAGACGGCGATGCTCGCGCCATAGACCGTGGCCGGGCTTTCCGCCGCGTGCTCGGCAAAGGCATCGTCAGTCGCGCCAGTGTCCAGCACGCGTTTCCAGGCCGTGATGCCGTTCACGGAGGGCAGCTTCACCGCGCAATCGCCGCCGGCATTGCAGACGAGGAAGAGCTGATCCAGACCTTCGCCGTTCGCCGGCTTCGAGAGGAAGAGCCCGAGAGCGCGCAGATTGCCGTCCTTCCAGGCGGCATCGCTCATGAAGCCGCCATCCGGCTTGTACCAGGCGATCTCGATCGAACCGTCCTCCGCCGCGTCTCCCGTCAGGAAACGTTCCTGCCGCAGCGCCGGATGCGCCTTGCGGAAGGCAATCGCGCCCTTGCAGAAATTCAGGAAGGGATCGTCGAGCCCGCTCCAGTCCGTCCAGCCGATCTCGTTGTCCTGGCAATAGGCATTGTTGTTGCCGTTCTGGCTGTTGCCGAGTTCGTCGCCACCGAGCAGCATCGGTACGCCCTGGCTCAGCATCAGCGTCGCGATCATGTTGCGGCGGCGCCTGTCGCGGGCGGCGATGATGTCGGCGTTGTCGGTTACGCCTTCCGCACCCAGATTGTGCGAATGGTTATCCGAGTGGCCGTCGCGGTTGTCCTCGCCATTGGCCTCGTTGTGCTTGCCGTCATAGGAGACGGTGTCCATGAGCGTGAAGCCATCATGGGCGCTAATCAGGTTGACCGAGGAGGTCGCGCCGCGATCGGAGTGGTTGAACTGCGGCGCCGAGCCTGTGAGGCGCGAGGCAAGGCCGGCGACCAGCCCGCCATCGCCCTTCCAGAACCGGCGCACGTCGTCGCGGTATTTGTCGTTCCATTCGCGGAACGGATAGGGGAAGCCGCCGACCTGATAGCCGCCATCGCCAACATCCCAGGGCTCGGCGATCAGCTTGACGCCCGAGAGGATCGGGTCCTGCCGGATAGCGTCGAAGAAGGTGCCGTCGCGGTCGAATTCGATGTGGCGCGTGCGCCCGAGCGTGCTGGCTAGATCGAAGCGGAAACCATCGACATGCATGACGCCCACCCAGTAGCGCAGGCTGTCCAGCACCATGCGCAGCACCATGGGATGGGCGATGTTGACGGTGTTGCCGGTGCCCGTCGTGTCGTAGGAATGGCGTGGGTCGTCCGGCGACAGGCGGTAGTAGCTGAGATTATCGAGGCCGCGGAAGCTGAGCGTCGGGCCACGCTCCGAGCCTTCCGCCGTATGGTTATAGACCACATCCATGATGACCTCGATGCCGGCGGCATGGAAGCGCTTCACCATGGTCTTGAATTCGGTGATGGCCTTGCCGGAGAGGAAACGCGGCTGCGGCGCGAAGAAGCCGAGCGTCTGGTAGCCCCAATAGTTGCGCAGGCCCTTTTCGAGCAGGTAGCGGTCATCGGGGAAATACTGGATCGGCAGAAGCTCGATGGCGGAAATGCCCATGTCCACCAGGTGCTCGATGATCGCATCGCTCGCCATGCCCATGAAGGTGCCGCGAAGCTCCTCCGGCACACCGGGATGGGTCATCGTCATGCCGCGCACATGGGCTTCATAGATGATCGTATCGGTCCAGGGCCGGCGGATGGCGGCGTCGCCCGCCCAGTCGAAATCCGGATCCTGCACCACGCCCTTGACCATGAAGGGCGCACTGTCGCGCTCGTCGAAGGATAGATCCTCCGCCGCATCACCGATCTTGTAGCCGTATAGCGCATCGTCCCACTGGATTTCGCCGAGAACCTGCTTGGCATAGGGATCAAGCAACAGCTTGTTCGGGTTGAAGCGATGGCCGGCCTTCGGATCATAGGGGCCGTGCGCGCGGTAGCCGTAGACGGTGCCCGGCTTCAGGCCGGCAATGTAACCCGACCAGATATCGCCCTCGCGCTTGGGCAAGGCCAGACGCGCCGTCTCTTCCTTCCCGTCGGGAGAAAACAGACACAGCTCCATCTGCTCCGCATGGGTGGAAAACACCGCGAAATGCGTGCCGTCACCGGTGAATTCGGCGCCAAGCTCCGGCTTCATGAAGTCGAGTTCGGAAAAAGAATAGCTCATGTAATGCGTCCCCTTCGAGCGAGCAGATGGCCTCCCCGGATAAAGCTGCGACAGGCTGCAGCGGTTGCCCGATCGCACCCCACGGTTCTCCACCGGACCGTTTATCAGGCGCGAAAAGGCGATGATGCAACGCGAAAAGGTGCTGATTGTTCCGGAACAATTTGCTGCCCGACCGGTTCCGATCTTGTCGAACAGAGAGGAAGCGGATGACGGAGCCATCGATGACGCAGCGCAGCTGGGGGCCGGTTTTGGAAAAGGACGGCGGCGTCACGTTCCGCCTTTGGGCACCGGCAGAAGAGGCGGTCACGCTTCTGGTCGAAGGCCGGGAAATTCTCATGCAGCGCAGGGACAATGGCTGGCACAGCCTGAGGAGAGAGGCGAAGGCCGGCGACAGCTACGCCTTCCGCCTTCGCGACGGCACCACGCTGCCGGACCCCGCCGCCCACGCGCAGATGGACGATGTGCACGGCCCCTCGCTTGTCGTTGATCATGACGCCTATGCTTGGAAAAATACCGGCTGGACGGGACGCCCCTGGGCGGAGGCGGTTCTCTACGAACTGCATATCGGCACCTTCACGCCTGAGGGCACGCTCCGCGCCGCAATCGACCGCCTGGCGCATCTGCGCGCGCTCGGCGTCACCGCCATCGAACTCATGCCCGTCGCCCATTTCGCCGGCCTGCGCGGCTGGGGTTACGATGGCGTGCTGCTCCATGCACCGCATACGGCCTATGGCACCCCCAATGATCTGAAGGCCTTCGTCGATGCCGCCCATGGCGAGGGCATGATGGTGCTGCTCGACGTCGTCTACAATCACTTCGGGCCTGTCGGAAACATGCTGCCGCGCATCGCGCCGGATTTCTTCCATCCCGAGCGGCACACGCCATGGGGCGCGGCCATTGCCTTCGACGAGCCGGCCGTGCGGCGCTACTTCATCGAAAATGCCCTGCAATGGATCGTAGACTATCGCTTCGATGGTCTGCGGCTCGATGCGACCGAGCAGATCGAGGACGAGAGCGAGACGCATCTGTTGATCGAGCTTGCGGAAACCGTGCGGGCGGCAGCGCCCGACCGAAATATTCACCTTGCGGTGGAGGATCTCCAGAGCCGCAAGAGCCTGCTGAACCGCGACGGCGGCATCGCCAGGCATTATACCGCCGGCTGGAACGACGAATTCCACCATGCCCTGCATGTCGTCGCGACCGGCGAGACGGGTGGCTATTATGAGAACTTCTTCGACGATACGTTTGGTACGTTGCGAGAAGCCACGGCCAAGGGCTTCGTCGGTGCAGATCGCGCCAAGGACCGCGTCGGCCCGGCACCACAGGATCCGCTTCCGCCCGACGTCAACATCAATTTCCTGCAGAACCATGACCAGATCGGCAACCGCGCCTTTGGCGACCGGTTGGCGAGCCAGAGCGATCCCGACCTGCTCAAGGTCATGACGGCGCTGCTGATGCTATCCCCACCCGTGCCGCTCCTCTTCATGGGCGACGAATATGGCGAAGAGCAGCCCTTCCAGTTCTTCGCCGATTTCGACGGCGAGCTTGCCCATGCGATCAAGACCGGGCGTAAGGCGGAAGCGGAAAAATTCGGCGGCCTGCCTGACGACAAGACCCTTGCCGACCTGCCCGATCCGCTCTCGGAAGAGACTTTCCAACGCTCCAAACTCGACTGGTCGCGCGCTGCCACGCGCGAAGGCCGGCAGCGGATAGCGTTCATCCGCGAGCTGATCGGCCTGCGCCAGCGGCATATCGCGCCGCTGCTGAAGACGGGGACCGTCGAGCCGCACATCCTGCCTGCCGACGACGGCATCGTCGCCATCGACTGGCGGTCACCCGGCGGAACGCTCCTTCTTCGCGCCAATCTGGTGGAGGAGAACGGAGCACCCTCCCCCTTGCCCGGCGAAACGATCTACAGCCTTTCGCCGGCTGCGAAGGCCGGCCCTTGGATATCCGTCGCCTTCGACAGGACACGACGGATTTCGGAACCAAAAGTGCCCTCGGCTGTTCCTACGGAAATGGTTTTCGAGAGGTCCTCATGCATATCGGCGACATCATGACCCGCAATGTTCACCTCGTCCGCCCGGAGGAGACGTTGCAATATGCTGCGAGCCTCATGGCGGAATGGGATATCGCCTTCCTGCCGGTCGCCGATGCCAGCGGCCTTGTGGGCACACTGACGGACCGCGACATCATCCTGCGCGCGGTCGCGCCCGGCTTCGATGCCGAGACCACCAAGGTTTCCGACATCATGACCACCAACATCACCTATTGTTACGAGGACGAGGAGCCCGCCGGCGTGCTCGCCAACATGCAGTCGCTGCACCTGCGCCGTCTCGCCGTGCTCGACCGGCAGAGCCGCCTTTCCGGCGTCGTGTCGCGGACGGATTTCAAGCGGCACAACATCTAGACCGAAAAGCTTTTTGCCAGATGGCCGACATCCCTGAGGTCCTCGAGAAAGAGAGCCTGCTGGCGCCGGCGTTCGGCCTCATCGGGCAGGCGCAGCAGAAACGAGGGGTGGATGGTCGGATAGAGCACGACATTGCCCTCCATCGCGGCATCCCGCATTGAAATGGGCCGGCTGCGCACCTGGCTGAGCGGGCGCCGATCGCCCGTCAGGGCATAGAACGCCGTGGCGCCGAGCGCCACGATGATGCGCGGTTTGACGAGCTCGATTTCCTTCGTCAGCCACCAGTGGCAATGATCGATCTCGCCGCGGTTCGGCTTTTCGTGGATGCGGCGCTTGCCGCGCGGCTGATATTTGAAATGTTTGACCGCATTGGTGAGATAGAGCGTCTCGCGCACAAGGCCGGCTTCCTTCAGCACGCCATCCAGCACTTTTCCGGCCGGTCCGACAAAGGGGCGACCCGCAAGATCCTCCTGATCGCCCGGCTGCTCGCCCACCATCATCATCGTCGCCGCCGCCTGCCCCTCGCCAAAAACGGTCTGCGTCGCCGTGCAATGCAGCGGGCAGCGCGTGCAGTGCCGAGCCTCTTCGCGCAGCCCCTCCAGCGTGCCGGCTTCGGCAAAACCGATGGGCGGCATTGTTTGCGCGGCTTCCTGAAGCCTGTAGTGAAAGGTCGGCGGGTCGCTGGCGGCCCGCTCGGCCATGGCGCGCACATTGGCTTCCGCATTGGCGATCAGCTCGGGAATGAGAGCCGCTTCAGGCAGGTTGCGCCAATATTTCTTCGGCATCTCCGCCTGCATGGCCTTGGTCTTCAGCCGCGCAGGATTGAAGATGCTGGCATAGTAGGTGCGCCAGAGCGCGTCCGTCGGGTCGCCGTGCCCGGGGTCCTCGCCCGGCCGCATATCGGCGATCAGGCTTTCGCCGTCCCAGCTCGCCGTGCCCTTCGGCGTGGCGATGATCCAGTCCATATCGGCAAAGCGCCGGCGGAAGAACGGCGCGGTGCGGGCAACGATGAAATGCGTCGGCTCGAACCAGGCGAAGAACCGCCGGCGGCCTTCCACCTCGCCCGCGATTTCCTTGAAGCGCACGAAGGCCGTCATCTTGTGGCTGTCGCGCGCAACGTTCTTGGCGAGCAGCCGTGCCCAAGCGACATCCTTGTCCGCCGTCAGTTCCAGCAGGCGCCGGTCGGATTGCAGGCGCCAGAGCAGGCGATAGAGCAGGTGAAAACGCCCCGGCTCCGTATGGCACACAACCGCCTCGGCCAGCGGCAGGAACGCCTGCGGCACGGCGAGCGGCGTGGCTGCGGCTTTCGGCGCCGGCAGGTCCGGCACGGTGCTGGCTTCGAAAAGTTCGATATCGCCCTTTATGCGCCAGTCCACCTCCCGCGGCGAGATGCCGGCAGCGGCAAGCGCGCGGGCGGCATCGCGCCACTCGGAAAAATCACCGCGGGCAAGAAGCGGGATCGTCCACATCACAGCAACGAAAGCTGTTCCGGCTTGCGCGCAAAAAGCGTCTTCAGATCGGCGCGATCGGCAAGCCTCAGCGGCGTCCAGCCTTCCGCCTCGATGAAGGCCTTCACCTTGCGCACGGACACGCCGAGCCGTGCCAGATCCTCCAGCCGCAAGCGGCGGAAGCGTCGGCTGGAGAGGATCGCATCGACGGTCTTGGTGCCGAAGCCCGGCACGCGCAGCAAAGTCTCCTTCGCCGCCCTGTTGACGTTGACGGGGAAATCCTGCCGGTTGGCGAGTGCCCAGGCGAGCTTGGGGTCCATATCGAGATCCAGCATGCCGCCGGTCGCCGCGGTGATCTCGTCCACACCGAACCCGTAAAAGCGGTAGAGCCAGTCAGCCTGATAAAGCCGGTGCTCGCGCACCAGCGGCGGCTTGATCAGCGGCAATGCGCGCGAGGCATCCGGAATGGGACTGAAGGCGGAATAGTAGACCCGCTTCAGGCCGTAGCTACCATAAAGCCGGGCGCTGGTCTTCAGGATCGTCGCGTCGTCGGCGCCATCGGCGCCGACGATCATCTGCGTGCTCTGGCCGCCCGGCACAAAGCGTTTGCGGCGCTTGGTCTGCAAGGTCGGGTCATCGGCCGCCTCGATCTTGCGGCGCAGGTCCCCCATGGCGCGGCGGATGCCCTCGGGGCGCTTTTCCGGCGCGAAACGGCCGATGCCGGCATCCGTCGGCAGTTCGATGTTCAGCGACAGACGATCGGCATAGAGCCCCGCTTCCTCGATCAGTTCGGGTGCTGCATCGGGGATGGACTTGAGATGGATATAGCCGCGAAAGCCGTGCACCACGCGCAGGTCCTTCGCCACCTTCACCATTTCACCCATCGTATGATCAGGCGAGCGGATGATGCCCGAGGAAAGGAAGAGGCCCTCGATATAGTTGCGCCGGTAGAATTCCAGCGTCAGCCAAACAACCTCGTCCGGCGTGAAGCGGGCACGCTCCACATTGCTCGAGGAGCGGTTGATGCAATAGGCGCAATCGAAGATGCAGAAATTGGTGAGCAGGATTTTCAGAAGCGAAATACAGCGCCCGTCCGGCGCATAGGCATGGCAAATGCCAGCCCCTTCGGTCGAGCCGAGACCACCGCTCTCTACGGAGTCGCGCTTGACGGTTCCACTCGACGCGCAGGAGGCATCGTATTTGGCGGCATCCGAAAGGATGGCCAAGCGTTGCTGCAGCGATTTCTTCATATTTGTTCACTATATGTTCTTATTTGCCTTGTCAAGCGGCTGCATCATGAACCGGCGCTCGGGAACATTTCGCTCCATCCCTGATTGTAGAGGACGGAACATCGAAACGAGGTTCGTCATGGAAAACGCGCACAATTGGCCGATGCCCGTCGTGGTGACCAACGACGAAGCACAATCTTTCGTGGTCGTGCGCAGTTCTCTCGAAGCTGCGGCCTACCTTCTGGAGTTCTGGCCGAAACAGCACGGCGCCGCGTTCTACAATGCCATCCGCATCTGCGCGGATGCACTCGACGGCGATGTCGAGGACGAGGATGTGCGCGATGCCTTCCTGGCGGCCGCCTATGACGCGAATATCGCCATCAGCGTTCACTGAATGAAGATCGCCGACCCGGCTTTCGATGCCGGGCCGCACGCATTTCAAATCTATTCGTCGAGATCGCGTGGAATGTGACTATCGACCCCGCGCATCATGAGGCGATCGGCCTTTACTGCGCGCACGCCCTTCACACGCCGCACAAGACCGATGAGATGACAGCGATCCTCTTCGCTGTCGACAGCCCCATCTAGATCGGCGGTGCCGCCGCGGATGGTGATTTCAAGCGAATCGAGATCGAACCGGCCGTCGTCTTCCAGCAATTGCGCGATGCGCTCTTCAAGATCGTCGTCGGCAATCGTGTCCTCCTCGCCATCGGAAAAGGGCAGCGGCCCGCCATCGACGTTGCGCAATTCCGGATCACCGGTCACTTCGACACCCTTGTTGTCCAGAAGTTCGGGATTGGCATCCGTGGTGCCATAGGGCGCATTCTTGCCCGCACCCCGGTCGCCGTCGCGATCGGCATAGGGCCAGCCGTCGCGAATGTCGCGCTGTTCGTAGTCCCGGAAATCGTCCTCGCGGGAGGCTTGCTTGCGGTCGTCCATCGCCTTGCTCCATCGGTTTGGGTGATGGAGCCGAAATGGCGGCGGCAGCCATTTGGTTCCGCAACCGGTCGCCGCCGGCGGCCGGCAAGGACATTGCCATCACCCTCCGGGTGGATGGCGCGCGGCGTGGCGTTGATCTAGCCCTGTGACAGGCAGACCAGAGGAGAGAACCATGAAATATGTCCGCATGCCCATCGAGCTGGAATCCCCCGAGCAGCTCGGCTACGACACGATCCGCTACAATCTCTCGGAAAGCTCGGTCGCCGACCGCCGCCTCGGTGAGCTGAACCTCCGGCTGGACGACATCCTTCTGTGCTACGGCGACCATCGCGGCGCGCCGGATCTGCGCGGCCTGATCGCCGGGACGGGCAACGGCCTGAAGGCCGACGACGTGCTGGTCACGGCGGGCGCGGCAGGCGCGCTCTTCATCATCGCGACCTCGATGCTGGAGGCCGGTGACCATATCGTCGTGGTCAGGCCGAACTATGCGACGAACCTCGAAACGCCGCGCACCATCGGCGCCGACATGACCATTGTCGATCTCACCTTCGAGACCGGCTATCGGCTCGATCTTGCCGCGATCGAAGCGGCGATCCGGCCGGAGACGAAATATGTCTCGGTCACCTATCCGCACAACCCGACCGGCGTGATGATTTCCGAAAGCGAGCTGAAAGCGCTCGTCGCCCTCGTGGAGCGCAAGGGCACGCGCCTGCTCTTCGACGAGACCTATCGCGAGATGACCTCGGGCACGATGCTGCCGGTCGCCGCCAGCCTGTCTACCCACGTGATCAGCGTGTCCTCGCTTTCCAAGACCTACGGCATTCCCGGCATCCGCATCGGCTGGCTGATCACGCGTGATGCGGACCTCATGGAAACCTTCCTTGCCGCACGCGAACAGATCGGTATTTCCGGCAGCACGGTGGATGAGTACATCGCCTATGTCGCGCTCAGCCAGCGCGATGCGTGGCTCAGCTTCAACAATGCCCGCATCGCCAGCGCCTTTGCCATCGTGAAGGACTGGATCGCTTCCGAACCGCTGGTCGAATGGATCGAGCCGTCGGGCGGCTGCGTCTGTTTCCCGCGCATCGTGCCGTCAGCGAATGTCGATCTCGCCGGCTTCCACGAAAGCCTCTACAGCCGCCACCAGGCCTATGTCGGCCGCGGCAGCTGGTTCGAGCAGGACGACCGGCATTTCCGCATCGGCTATGCCTGGCCAACCGAGGACGAGCTGCGCAAGGGGCTTGCGGCCATCTCGGCCGCGATCCGCGAAAACCTGAAGAACTAATGGGAAAGGAGGGGCGAACCAGGTTCACCCCCTAACCGCCGACACAGTCTCCACCCTCTCCTCCGTCATCCTCGGCCTTGAGCCGAGGATCCACGCGCCACGGCACGCGTTGAATTTGTGGCATGGATCCTCGGCTCGAGGCCGAGGATGACGTTGGTGGGTGGAGCACGGGTTGTGGATGCGGCTTGAGACGAGCGCGCCGGCCCCTCACCTCACAGATTGAGGCTGCGCAGAAACGTCGAAAACAGCTCCTGCTGCGTGGAGAGATTGAGCTTGGCATAGAGCTTCTGCCGGTGCGTCTTCACCGTGGCGATCGAGATGCCCAGGTGAAAGCTGATCGACTCGCTGGAATGCCCCTTCAGGATCAACAGCGCCACCTCGCGCTCGCGCGGGCTCAGCACATCGCGGCCGAAATCGCTGAAGAGATGATCGATGGGGCGCGCCTGCGGCGCATTCTCGTTGCGCGACAGATGCGCCCAGAGCCTCCGGAATATCGCCGCGATCAAGGGATGCGCCTCGCGCAGCCGCGCGACGGACGCCGCATCGAAACCGCCTTCACTGCGGATGCGCGACAGGCTGATCTCCGCCATTTCGCCGCCCGGCAACGCGATGGCGATCAGCAGCTCCTCCATGCCTTCCGGCCAGCCATGGGTGCGGTAACCCAGTTCTTCATCCTCATGCCGGCGAATGTCGAGGCCGCGATAGAGATCGGAGCCGAGATACTCGTCCGGCGCCAGATCCCGCATCAGGTAGATGCCCGCCGGCAGGCCGGCGAGATAGGCGTTGTAGAACGGATTGAGCAGATAAGTGCCGGCGATGAACAGCTGCACCGCCCGCTTGGCCTTGGGGCCGGAAAACGTGTCGAAGACATAGCTCGGCCCGCCATTCTTGCGGTGTACCACCGACAGCGCCAGATGGAACCGCGCTACCGAGCCGATGGCCGCCAGCAGCGCCGACACGCTGTCGGGCTGGTCGTAGCGGTCAAGCGCATGGGCGAAGGGCTCTATCCAGCTGGCACTATCGGTCATGGTTCCATCTGCGCGATTCCCGAAGAAAAACGGCTAGTTACACCCCTTTATGGCAGCCGCCCTCACGCGACAAGCTTGCCGATTGCGGTGAGCGTCCGCTCGATCTCCTCGGCGGAATTGTAATGCGCGATACCGATGCGCACCACGCCTTCATCCTCGGAGAGGCCGAGATGGCGGGCGGGCTCCAGCGCGTAGTTGTGGCCGGACCAGATATTGATGTCCTCGCCCGCCAGCGCTTCGGCGAAACGATGCGTCGAGACGCGGTCATGCGTAAACGAGACCGTCGGCACGCGATGGGCGAAGAGATTGGGATTGGCGATGCCGACCAGCCGGACACCCGGCAGCGCCGTCAGGCCGCCGATCAGCCGGCGCGTCAGGCCCGCCTCATAGGCATCGAAGGCCTGATAGGCCCCGGCCATCTTTTCGCGCCGCGTGCCCGTGCTGCCGGCCGCCTCGCCCGTCGATGCCAGATAGTCGATCGTCGCGGTGAGGCCGGCGAGAAGCTCGGTCTGCGGCGTGCCGGTGCAGAAGCGATCCGGAATGTCGTCGCTCTGGCAGCGCACGCGATGCGGCGGCAGCGCGCGCAGGAGGTCGCCGCGGCCCCAGAGCACGCCGAGATGCGGGCCGAAGAACTTGTAGGACGAGCAGACGAGAAAATCGCAGCCGATCGCCTGCACATCCGGCAGGTGGTGCGGCGCAAGCTGCACCGCATCGATCCAGACGAGAGCACCCGCAGCTTTCGCCAGCGCCGTCAGCGCGGCGACGTCGTTGATGCTGCCGGTCATGTTCGAGGCGTAGTTGAGCGCCAGGAATTTCGTGCGCGGCGTCAGAAGTGCGGCAAGGTCTTCCGGCTCGATGCGCCAGGTCTCCTTGTTGAAGGGCAGCCACCTCACCTTCAGGCCATAGGCCTCGGCCATGGCAAGCCAGGGCGAGATATTGCCTTCATGATCCATGCGCGTGACGATGACCTCGTCGCCGGGCGACAGCGTGCTGCCGATGACGCGCGCCATCTGGAAGGCAAGCGTCGTCATGTTCGGGCCGATGATCATCTCCTGCCAGGAGGAAGCGTTGACGAACTCCGCCGCCGCATCATGCGCCGCACGCCAAGTGGCATCCGCGCGCTGGGACGCAGCAAAGCGCCCGCCGAGATTGGACGAGGCCGTCGCCATCGCCCCGGCCACGGCATCGATCACCGTCCGGGGAACCAGCGTTCCCGCAGGATTGTCGAGATAGGCGGTGCGCGAACCCTCCAAGGCCGGGAAGGAAGCGCGGATGAGGTCGATCGGATAGGCAGTCATGGGCGGCACCCTTTGCAGAACGCTGTTGTCGCTCCTCTGTGCCGCGTTCCGCCCTTCGCCGCCATCCACCTAGGAGATGAGGCCGGCGGCGAACATCGGCCCGCCCCTGTGCGCGGGAAAGCCATAGCCGTTGATCATCACCAGATCGATATCGCTGGCGCGCGCGGCAATGCCCTCGGAAAGCAGCGCCCTGCCCTCATCTGCCATCACGGTCAGAAGCCGGTCCATGATCTCGTCTGCCGTGAAGGCGCGCGGCACGATGCCCTTCGCCGCTCGCGCCGCTTCGATGACAGCGGCGACGGCGGGATCGACGGTTTTCTCGCCACCCGGATAGGCATACCAGCCGAGCCCGGTCTTGCGGCCGATACGGCCCGCTTCGCACAGCCTGTCGGCGATCTCGACATACCGTTCGGCGGGATCGCGCGTCGCGGCCTGGCGCTTGCGGCGTGCCCAGGCGATTTCGAGACCGGCCATATCGCTGACGGCGAAGAAGCCCATCGGAAAACCATAGGCCTCCATTGCGGCATCGATCTCCTGCGGCAGCGCGCCATCCTCCACCATGAATTCCGCCTCGCGGCGATAGGCGGAGAAGATGCGGTTGCCGACAAACCCTTCGGTGACACCGCAGACGATGGGGAGCTTGCCGAGACGTTTGACGAAGGCGAGCGCACTCGCCAGCACGTCGGGCGCCGTTTTCGTGCAGTCGACCACCTCCACGAGGCGCATGATATTGGCCGGCGAGAAGAAGTGCAGGCCGACCACGCGGGACGGATCCGCGGTGGCGTCGGCGATAGTGTCGGGATCGAGATAACTCGTATTGGTGGCCAGGATGGCCTGCGGCGCGACGATGCCGTCGAGCCTGCGAAACAGCTCGGTCTTGACCGCAAGGTCGTCGAAGACCGCCTCGATGACCAGATCGGCCGTCGCAAGATCTTTGGCCTTGGCGGTCGTCTCCAGCCGGGCGAGGCAGGCATCGCGTGTCTCCGGCGTGAGGCGCTTTGACTGGACGGCCTTGTCGAGCAGGCCGGCGATGCGCGTGCGGCCGCTTTCGGCCGCCTCCACGCTCTGCTCCAGCGCGACGACGCGGTAGCCGCCGGTCAGTGCCGAGACGGCGATGCCGGAGCCCATCAGCCCCGTGCCGACCACGCCGATCGTTTCGATGCGCCGCGGCTGAATGCCCTCAAGCGCGTCAACCTTGCCGGCGGCGCGCTCGGCGAAAAAGACATGCCGCAAGGCGGAGGATTCCTTGGAGTCACGCAGGCGCAGGAAGGTGGCCCGCTCTTCCGCCAGACCCCGTTCGAGATCGAGCCGGCCGGCGGCCCTGACGAGGCGGATGGCCTCGGCGGGTGCCATCTGGCCCCGGCTCTTGCCGATGACCTTTGCCTCCGCCGCATTGACCGCCGTCTCGTCCGCAGCTGGCACGGCAAGCGCGCCGGTGCGGCGCAGCGGCTGCCCGGCTTTTTCCCGCACGACGGCGATGGCGGCGGCGACGGCATCGGCGGCAACGGCATCGGCAAGGCCCAATGCCACAGCCTCGGCACTCTTCACCGCTCGGCCCGTGCCGATGAGATCGATGGCCGCAACCGAGCCGATCAGACGCGGCATGCGCTGCGTTCCGCCGGCACCGGGCACGAGGCCGAGTTTCACTTCCGGCAGGCCGAAGCTCGCACCTTCCCCGGCGATGCGACCATGGCAAGCCAGCGCGACCTCGCAGCCGCCACCGAGGGCCGCGCCGTTCACGGCTGAGATCACCGGCTTTTCCGAAAGTTCAATACGCTCGATCACGTCGGGCAGAGCGGGTGCTACCGGCGGCTTGCCGAATTCGCGGATATCGGCCCCGCCGATGAAGGTGCGGCCCACACTGGCGATCACGATGCCCAGGATGCCAGGTGTCCCGGCGGCATGGTCCAGCGCGGCGACCAGCCCGGCCCGGACATGGGCCGAGAGCGCGTTGACCGGCGGATTGTCGATGGTGACGACGAGCACGCCGTCATGGCTGGAAGCCGAAACGCTCTCGGAAAACCGCATCTTCACGCCTATTCGGGAACGACAGCCGTGGCCTGGATTTCGATCTTGGCGCGGTCTTCCACCAGCGCCACCACCTGCATCGCGGCCATGGCGGGATAATGCCGGCCGATGGTTTCGCGATAGGCCTGGCCGATACCGCGCAGATTGCCGAGATATTCCTGCTTGTCGGTGAAATACCAGGTCATGGTGGTGATGTGATGCGGCTCCGCCCCGCCGGCGGCGAGCACGGCCACGACATTCTTCAGCGTCTGGCGCACCTGCTCGACGAAATCGTCGGTCTCGAACTGCGCCTGCGCATTCCAGCCGATCTGGCCGCCGACGAAGAGCGTGCGGCCCGACGCCGCCACGCCGTTGGCATAGCCGATGGGCTTCGCCCAGCCTTCAGGTTGCAGGATCGTGTGCATGGGGCGTCTCCAGATGATGGGTCAGTGCGGCGCGGATATCCTCCGGCCAGGCAAGCGAACGGTTCGTATCGAGCGAGGTGGCGACGATGCGGTGTCTTGCGCTCCAGAGCACGGTGTCGCCGCGCGAGACCGTGTGCTCCAGATCGAGCGACGAACGGCCGATGGCGCGCACCGACAGCGCGAAATCCAGGGCATCGCCCTGAAAGCCGGGATTTTGAAAAGTAAGGTCGAGGTGCACTGTCGGCACGCTCATCCGCCGAACCTCGTTCATCGCCCGCCAGGGGAAACCGAGCGAGGCGAAAAAATCCTCCAGCACGCCGACGAGGATGTTGAGATAGGACGGGAAGTACGCGATGCCCGAGGGATCGCAGTCTCCGAACCTGAGCGGCTTGGTGATGGTGAACACGGAGCCTCCCTAGCGCGCCGGGGCTTTCATCAGCTCGCGGCCGATGATGAGTTTCTGGACTTCCGTCGCACCCTCATAGATGCGCAGCGCCCGGATCTCGCGGTAGAGCCGCTCGGTGATCTCGCCCGAGCGCACGCCCCTGCCCCCGAACAGCTGCAGCGCCTGGTCGATGACCCATTGGGCATTTTCCGTCGCGGTCATCTTGGCCATCGCCGCCTCGCGCGTCGTCGGCTGCTTCTGCACGTCGCGCTTCCACGCGGTGCGGCTGGTCAAGAGTGCGGCGGCATCGATGGCGGTCGCCATTTCGCCAAGCGTGCTCTGCGCCGTCGGCAGGTCGGAGAGTGTGGCGCCGAACATTTTTCGGCTTTTCGCATGGGCCACGGCTTCATCGAGCGCGCGGCGGGCAAAGCCAGTCGCGGCCGCCGCCACGGACGGGCGAAAGATGTCGAGCGTGCGCATGGCGATCTTGAAGCCTTCGCCGGGGCTTCCAAGCATTTGCGTCGCGGGGATGCGGCAATTGTCGAAGCGGATGCGGGCGAGCGGATGCGGCGCGATGGTCTCAATGCGCTCGGCGATGGTGAAGCCGGGCGTATCCGCGAAGACGACGAAGGCGGAGATGCCGCGCGTGCCGGGCGCCTCACCGGTGCGGGCAAAGAGCGTATAGACATCGGCGATGCCGCCGTTGGAAATCCAGGTCTTCTCGCCGTCGAGAATGAAGTGGTCGCCCTCACGCCGAGCGGCGCAGGCGAGCGCGGCGACGTCGGAGCCGGCATCGGGTTCGGAGAGCGCGAAGGCGGACAGCCACTCGCCGCGCGCCACTTTCGGCAGCACCTGCTCCTTCAGCGCCGGCGAACCGGACAGGCTGATCGCCCCCGTGCCGAGACCCTGCATCGCAAAAGCGAAATCGGCGAGGCCGTCGGCATAGGCGAGCGTTTCGCGCACCAGGCAGAGCGCCCGGCTGTCGATCGCCTCGCTGGCCCCGCCGAAAGCTTTTGGGACGCAATGGCGCAGGATGCCGGCGGCACCCAGCGCCGCGACCAGCTGCCGGCAGGCCGCATCGACATTGCCATGGTCCACATTGTCGAGGCCGCCACGCGCGACGAAGCCGTCAAGCTCCGCTGCAAGGGCGCGGTGGCTGTCGTCGAAGAACGGCCAGTCGAGATGATCGCGGGTCGGCGCCATGGCAGCGGGCTGCATGTCAGTTCCCCTCGAAGGCGGGCTTGGCCTTGGCGGCGAAGGCCTCGAAGGCGCGGCGGAAATCGCCCGTCGCCATGCAGATCGCCTGCGCTTGCGCTTCCGCCTCGATCATCTGGTCGATGCCCATCGCCCATTCCTGATCGAGCATCTTCTTCGTCATGGCATGGGCGAACCACGGGCCATCGGCGAGGCTGCGGGCAAACTTTTGTGCTTCGGCGAGCACGGTGTCGCGCTCATGCAGGGCGTTGTAGAAACCCCAATTATGCCCTTCCGCGGCGCTCATCACGCGGCCGGTGAACAGCAGCTCGGCGGCGCGGCCCTGGCCGATGATGCGCGGAAGGATGCCACAGGCGCCCATGTCCGCCCCGGCGAGCCCAACGCGGGTGAAGAGGAAGGCGGTCTTCGTCTCCGGTGTCGCCACGCGGTAGTCCGAGGCCATGGCGAGGATCGCTCCGGCACCGGCGCAGATGCCGTCGACGGCGGCGATGATCGGTTGTGGGCACGCGCGCATCTGGCGCACCAGCTCGCCCGTCATGCGGGTGAAGGCGAGAAGGTCCGGCATCACCATTTCGGTGAGCGGCTTGATGATATCGAACACATCGCCGCCGGAGGAGAAATTGCCGGCCGCGCCCGTCAGCACCACGACGCGCACGTCGCTGGCCCGCGTCAGCGCGTGGAAGAGGTCACCCAGTTCCTCATAGCTTTCGAAGGTCAGCGGGTTCTTCTTGTCCGGGCGGTTCAGCGTGATCGTCGCGACGCGGCCATCGGCATCCGTCTCGAACAGGAAGTGCTTCGCCTGATGGTTCCTGAAGGGGCGCTGCTTGGCCTGCATGGGGTTCGTCATGTCGTCGTCCTTCAAAGAATTTCGCCGCCGGCGACCGCGATGGCCTGTCCGGTGATTGCGCTTGCCCCTTCCGAGGCGAGCCAGGAAACGGTGTGCGCCACCTCGGCCGGGCTTACCAGCCGGCCCTGCGGGTTGGAGCGCGCGAGGCTGGCGCGCGCCTCCTCGCGCGAGCGGCCGGTCTTTTCGCTGATCGTGTCGAGCGCGCCATCGATGAGCGGCGTATCGGTGAAGCCGGGGCAGACGGCGTTGACGGTGACGTCGGTGCGCGCCAATTCCAGCGCCAGCGCCCGCGTCAGGCCGATGACGCCGTGTTTGGAGGCGCAATAGGCGGAGACATAGGCATAGCCGGTGAGGCCGGCGGTGCTCGCGACATTGACGATGCGGCCCTTGCCGGCGCGGCGCACGGAGGCGAGCGCGGCCTGCGTCACCAGATAGACGCCCGTGAGGTTGATGGACAGCACGCGCTGCCAGAGGGCGAAATCGGTCTTTTCGAACGGTGCCGAGGGGGCTTCGCCGGCGCAGTTGACGAGCACGGCGATCTCGCCAGCCGATGCGATGGCGGCGGCGATGCCGCGCTCGACGGCCGCGGCGTCCGTCACGTCGAAACCGTCGTGGACGAAAGCCTCGCCGCCAGCCGCGCGGATTTCGTCACGCACGGCCTCCAGAGGCGCGGCCCGTCGGCCGGCAAGGCTGACGATATGGCCCTCGGCAGCAAGCGTCAGCGCGATGGCCTTGCCGATGCCGCTGCCGGCGCCCGTGACGAAAGCGTGCCGCCTGCTCATGACTTGCCTGCCGTCGTCGCGCGGGCGAGGTTGTTCACATATTGCGCACGGGCGGAATAATATTGCTTCGGCCAGAGCTGGGCGTCATAGCCGATCTTCGCCGCCTCGTGCATCACGAAGGACGGGTCGGCCAGATGCGGGCGGGCGACGGCACAGAGATCGGCGCGGCCGGCGGCGATGATCGAATTGGCATGGTCCGCCTCCGAAATCGCGCCGACGGCAATGGTCGGCACCTGGATCTCGTTGCGAATCTTGTCGGAGAACGGCGTCTGGAACAGGCGGCCATAGACCGGCTTCTCCTCCTTCACCACCTGGCCGGACGAGCAGTCGATCATATCGGCGCCGGCCTCCTTGAACATTTTCGCGAAGATCGCCGCATCCTCGGGCGTGTTGCCGCCCTCGTGCCAATCGTTGGTCGAGAGGCGCACCGAGATCGGCCTGTCCTCAGGCCAGACCTTGCGGATGGCGTGGAACACTTCAAGCGGGAAGCGCGCACGCGCCGCATGATCACCGCCGTAGTCGTCGGTGCGCTGGTTGGTGAGCGGCGAGAGAAAGCTCGACAGGAGATAGCCGTGCGCGGCATGCAGTTCGAGAATGTCGAAGCCGATATCACGCGCCCGTTCGGTTGCCGTCACGAAATCAGCGATGACGCGGTCCATGTCCTCGCGGGTCATTTCGCGTGGCGTCTGCGAATGCTTGAGATAGGGCAGAGCCGAGGCCGAGATCAGTGGCCACGCGCCTTCCGACAGCGGCTGATCGATGCCCTCCCATGCAAGTTTCGTTGCGCCCTTGCGCCCGGCATGGCCGAGCTGGATGCCGATCTTGGCGGGCGTTTCGTGATGCACGAAATCGACGATGCGCTTGAAAGCCTGCTGCTGCACGTCGTTCCACAGGCCAAGGCAGCCGGGCGTGATGCGCGCATCGGGCGAGACGCAGGTCATTTCCGGGAAAACGAGGGCGGCACCGCCCATGGCGCGCGCGCCGAGATGCACGAGATGGAAATCGCCCGGCAGACCGTCCGTCGCCGAATACATCGCCATCGGCGAGACAACGATGCGGTTGCGGAGCGTCAGGCCGCGCAGCTTGAACGGTGTGAACATCGGCGGCGGCACGGCGCCGTTTGCCGCCTTTTCCGCGCCGGCCCGCTCGGCAAACCAGCGCTCGAAGCCTTCGAGCCAGTCCTTGTCGCGCAGGCGAAGGTTTTCATGGCTGATGCGCTGCGAGCGCGTCAGCATGGAATACATGAACTGCTCCGGCTCCAGCGTATCGGCATAGCGCGTGCCGACCACCTCGAACCATTCCATGGCGTTGCGCGCGGCATTCTGGATGCGCGCGACATCGACGCGGCGCACTTCTTCATAGGCCGCGAGCACGGCCGGGATATTCGCCTTGTCATGGCCGAGGATGTCGAACTGGCGCGTCAGTTCGATCGCGTCGTCGATGGCAAGCTTGGTGCCGGAGCCGATGGCGAAATGGGCGGTGTGGGCGCTGTCGCCCATCAGCACGACATGGCTGTTGCCGTTGAAATGGCTCCATTTCTCGCAGATCAGCCGGCCGAAATTCAGCCAGGCGGAGCCGCGCATGTGGCGCGCATTGGTCATCAGGCTGTGGCCGTCGAGGCTTTCGGCAAAAAGCTTTTCGCAGAAGGCGATGGATTGGTCCTGATCCATCTTATCGAGCCCATGCGCCTTGAAGACCTCGTCGGTCGTCTCGACGATGAAGGTCGAGGTCGTATCGTCAAAGCGATAGACATGCGCCTGGAACCAGCCGTGTTCGGTGCGCTGGAAATCGAAGGTGAACGCATCGAACGGCTTGTTGGTGCCGAGCCAGATATAGCGGTTCGGCCGCACCACCATATCGGGCTGGAAGACGTCGGCATATTTGTTGCGGATGCGGGAATTGACGCCATCGGAAGCGATGATGAGGTCGGCGTCCGGGAATTCCTCGTCGCCCTGCACGTCGCGCTCGAACAGCAGCTCGACGCCCAGTTCCAGGCAGCGCTCCTGCAGGATGTTGAGCATCTTCTTGCGGCCGATGCCGACGAAGCCGTGGCCGGTGGTGCGGATCTTGCGGCCCTTGAAGACCAGCTCGATATCGTCCCAATGGTTGAAGGAAACCTCGATCGCCTCGGCCGTTTCCGGGTCCCACTGGCGCATCGACTGCATGGTGGCGTCGGAGAAGACGACGCCCCAGCCGAAGGTATCGAAAGCCCGGTTGCGCTCGACGACGGCGATCTGATGTTCGGGATGCTGGCGCTTCATCAGAAGCGCGAAATAGAGACCGGCAGGCCCACCACCGATACAGACGATCCGCATGTCGTTCTCCTCCCGAGCTCCGGCCGCGTGCGTCGCAGAGGCCGCACGGGCATCCGGACTGTGGCAGCAGGTTGGACCCGTTTCGGAGAAATTTCAAGCTTAAAATTGTTTTGGTCTGGAAATGCGAGACGGCGAAGCATGGATGAAAAGTCCCCTCCCCACCCCCTCCCCACAAGGGGGAGGGGCTTAACCAGCCGCTCCGTCTCACCAGCTTCGACCGGCCCTGCTGGCAGCAAGGCTACAGAAGGTATGAAACCGGATCGGCACGGGAAGCCCCTCCCCCTTGTGGGGAGGGGTTGGGGAGGGGTCTTCCGGCTTGGGAAACCGAAAACAGCCGTTCTCAGCCACTCTTGGCGAGCGAGGCGATGACCGAGCGCTTGAGCTTGGCAAGCGCATCCATCAGAACGCCGCCATCCGCCGGTTCGAGGCCGGCGAAGAGGTCGGAAATCCAGTCGGCGTGGCGGGCCGCCATCTTCTCGAATTCGGCGCGGCCGAAGGGGGTGAGCGCGATGATCTGAACGCGGCGGTCGGTCGGAAGCGTCGTGCGGCTGAGATGGCCGCTCTCCGTCAGGCGCTCGACGAGGACGGTGATGTTTCCGGGCGAGACCATCATGCGCTTGGAGACTTCGCCGAGCACCATGCCGTCGGGCGCGCGCTCCAGCTGGGCCATCAGGTCGAAGCGCGGCAGGGTGGAATCGAATTCCTCGCGCAGGCGGCGGCGCACTTCGCTTTCCACCAGCGTCGAGCAGGTGAGCAGGCGCAGCCAGAGGCGAAGCTCGGCACGGTGATCGTGCGGCGCCTCCAGAGCCTTGGTCTCGCCATCCACCCAATCCGGCGCGATGTCGAACGTGTCGTCACCCGTCATAACAAAGGTCCGTTTCCTGTCCCGTCGCCTTGCCTTTTAGAGATGTTTGCACCGCTTGGACAGCGCCGTCATCTGGCGGCGTGCAGCGCGGAAGGTCGCGGCTCGGCACGGTCGCCGTCTTCCGACTGGGCAAAAACGTTCACCGTCAGGCCGATATGCTCGGCCATCAGGACCTGTGCCCGCGAGGCATCCCGATCGAGCGCGGCCTCCATCAATTCGGTATGATGCTCGATCGACATGGCGTCATGAAGGGCCGCGACCGCCGCCTCGTAGCCTTCCGTCCTGCCCTCGGCCGCCCGAAGCGCCGGGGCGAGGCTGAGGAAGCGGTGATGGCGGCGCAACTGGTCGGACACCGTCGCCTGGAAACGCATGAGCCAGTTCGACCGGGCCGCGCTGATCAGCGCGGTGTGGAAGGCGGCGTGCCGTTCATCCCACTCGTCAATCTCGGCCTCCCTCGCCGTCTCGACGACAAGCTTGCAACGCGACAGCCGGTAATGCGCCGTGACGACCTCCGATTCCCAGGCGCTGTCGCCGTTGGCAATCGATTCCAGCAGGAGCGGGATTTCCACCACCATGCGGGCACGCGTCAGGTCTTCCAGCGCGTCGAGGGAAACGGGTGCGACCGCAAAGCCGCGATTGCTGATCGCCGTCACCAGCCCTTCGGCCTCCAGCCGCGACAGCGCCTCGCGCAGCGGCGTCCAGCCGATCTCGTAGCGATCGCGCAAGGCACTCAGCTTCATCGGCGCGCCGGGCTTCAGCCGCGTCGCGAGGATATCGCGGCGCAGCAGGCGATAGGCGGATTCTGTTTTGGTCGCTTGCTCGTGCTCTTGCATCGACATCCCCTGGCACCGGCAATTCTCTGCGTCAAATATATATACTTTCGGCCGTGCAATCAAAATATATATATTATTTGACAAGCCGCTCCACCGCCGCCATGATCCGCGCCAAGCCGCTGAGGAACGGCGGCCGCTTGTCATTTCTGGGAGGATTTCATGAGCAGGCTTACAAAGTCATTCGTTTCGGGACTGGTTCTGGCCGGCGCACTGGCGCTGGGCGCCGCAAACGCGCTCGCCGAGCCGATCCGCATCGGCATCGCCAATTTCGGCGAACATCCGCAGCTTGCCGCCTCGATTGCCGGCTTCAAGAAGGCGATGGCCGAAAACGGTTTCGTCGAGGGCAAGGATGTCGTCTATTCCGAAAGCCACACCAATTTCGACGCCTCGCTGGTGCCGCAGATGATCGCCAAGCTGCAGGCCGAACAGCCCAAGCTGATCTACACGATCACCACGCCCGTCTCGCAGATCGCCAAGAAGGCGCTCGCCGGCTCCGGCATTCCGATCGTCTTCTCAGCCGTCACCGATCCGGTCGCCGCCAAGCTGGTGCCCTCCTGGGAAGCGGGCGACGACGGCATGACCGGCGCGACCGACCTTCAGGACGTCGCCGCCGTGATGGAGTTCGCCCACAAGCTGCTGCCGAATGCCAAGCGTTTCGGCGTGCCGTACAATCCGGGTGAGGCCAACGACGTGGCCGTGCTCGACAAGATCAAGGAAGCGGCCCCTGCGGCCGGCTTCGAGGTCGAAGCGGTCGGCGTCGACAATGTCAACGACATCCAGCAGCGCATCGCGTCCTTCGCCGGCAAGGCCGACGTGATCTACACGCCCGCCTCCAACCTGCTCCAGCCGGCGATCGCCGCCGTTTCGGCCGCTGCCCGCCAGGCACAGATCCCGATCGTCAATTCCGACGATGGTGCCGTGCGCGACGGCGTCGTGCCGGCAAGTTTTGCCGTGAACTACGAGCAGGTCGGTCTCGCCGCCGGCAAGATCGCCGCCGAAATCCTGAAGGGCAAGGACCCGAAGACCATCGCCCCCTGGCGTCCGGCCTATGAGGACCATCGCGCGCTGATCTCCAAGAAGACGCTCGCCGCCTTCGGCGTCGAAGTGCCGGCCTCGCTCGCCGATTGCGGCTGCATCGTCGACTGATCCGACCGCGTTTCTATCCGGTGACGGCGCCTCAGCGCCGTCACCCCATAAAAAGGGGAAGCCCATGCTGGAAATCCAGTCGGCGCGAAAAGTGTTCTACAAGGGACAGGCGGACGAAAAGACCGCCCTCAACGATCTCAACCTGCGGCTCGAAACGGGCGAATTCGGCGTCGTCATCGGCTCGAACGGCGCGGGCAAGAGCAGCATGCTCAACGCCATCTCGGGCGCGCTGGTGCTCGATAGCGGCAAGATCGTCATCAACGGCGACGATGTGACGGCCATGCCCGTGCACAAGCGCGCCATGCGGCTTGCCCGCGTCTTCCAGGACCCGATGAAGGGCACTGCCGCGTCGATGACGGTGGCCGAAAACATGCTGCTCGCGGAGCTGCGTGCCAACAAGCGCACGCTGCGGCGCGGCCTCAACCCGGTACGCCTCGCCGCCTACAAGGAGCGGCTGTCGCTGCTCGGCCTCGGACTGGAAAACCGGCTCGACACCCGCGTCGAACTGCTCTCCGGCGGCCAGCGGCAATCGCTGTCGCTGATCATGGCGGTCGGCGGCTCGCCGGAACTGCTTCTGCTCGACGAACACACCGCCGCACTCGATCCGCGCACCGCCGACATCGTCATGCAGGCAACGATCCGCGCCGTGGAGGCGCTGAAGCTCACCACGCTGATGGTGACGCACAACATGCAGCACGCCGTGGATTTCGGCCACCGGGTCATCATGCTCGATGCCGGCCGCGTGCGTCTCGAAATCGCCGGCGCCGAGAAGACGTCGATCACGGTCCCCGACCTGATCGGCCATTTCTCCGTCAAAACCGACCGCATGTTTCTGGCGAGCTGAGACCCATGGATTTCCTGCAAAACACAATTGCGAGCTTCGTCTCGCTCGTTCCCGTCACGCTGGCGCAGAGCCTCATCCTCGCCTTCGTCGTGCTCGGCATCATGATCCCCTTCCGCATGCTGAGCTTTCCGGACCTGACGAGCGAGGGCGCCTTCCCGCTCGGCGGCTGCGTCTGCGGCGTGCTGATGGCGGCGGGCATGTCGCCGCTGCCGGCGATCCTGATTGCGCTTCTCGCCGGTTTCGTCGCCGGTTGTTGCACCGCCTTCATCCACCTGCGCTTCCGCATCCATACGCTGCTGGCGGGCATCCTGATGATGACGATGCTCTATTCGATCAACCTGCGCATCATGGGCCGCTCCAACCTCTCGGTCTTCGGCTCGGCGACGGTGTTCGACTGGGTGCCGGGCCTGCAACCGGGCTTCCCGGCCAGCAAGATCGTGATGGCCGGCGCCTTCGGCCTCGTCGTCTTCGCGCTGCTCCTGCATTTCTTCCGCACGGAAAAGGGCACGGCCGTGCGCGCCGTCGGCGCCAATCCCGACATGGCCGAGGCACAGGGCATCAATGTCTGGCTCGCCACCATCGGCGGCGTCGGCCTTGCCGGCGCGTTTTCCGCCGCCGGCGGTGCGCTGATGGTGCAGTCGCAGGGTTTTGCCGACGTCAATATGGGTCTCGGCATTCTCATCAACGGGCTGGCCGCCCTGATGATCGGCGAGGCCATCGTCGGCAAGCAGAGCGTGCTGCGTCAGCTCGCCGCACCCTTCGTCGGCGCCATCGTCTATTACCAGCTCGTCTCCTTCTGCCTTGCCGCCGGCATGCCGCCGCCGGACCTGAAGCTGGCGACGGGCCTCTTCGTGCTTGCCATGCTGGCCCTGCCGAGCCTCAAGCGCAGCCGCGGCCCCGCACCCGCCCGCGAAACCGTTCGTGAATAGGAATTTCCGATGACTGCCATTCCCGACTTTTCCGCCGTCGAGGCCATGGATGCAGCCGATGCGCTCAGCGCCTTCCGCGACCGCTTCATCCTGCCGGATGGTCTGATCTATCTCGACGGCAATTCGCTCGGCGTCGCCTCCAAGGCCGCCTTTGCCGAATTGCAGCAGGCCGCCACGCAGGAATGGGGTCAGGACCTCATCCGCAGCTGGAACGTTGCCGGCTGGTTCGACATGCCGCTGACGCTGGGCGACCGCGTCGGCCGACTGATCGGGGCCGCCGCCGGCCAGACCGCCGTCTGCGACACGACCTCGATCAACATCTACAAGGCGCTGCATGCGGCCATGGCGCTGCGGCCCGACCGCTCGGTCATCGTCAGCGAGGGCGGCAGCTTCCCGACGGACCTCTATATGGCCGAAGGCGTGCTCTCGACCCGGCCCGGTGGAACGTTGCGCCTCGAAGGCATCGATGCCGACACCATCGAGGAACTCATCGACGACAGCGTCGCCGTCGTGCTCGTCAACCATGTCAACTACAAGTCCGGCGAACTGCGCGACATGGCGGCGCTGACGAAGAAGGCGCATGAACACGGCGTGCTGATCATCTGGGACCTCTGCCACACGGCCGGCGCCCTGCCCGTGGATCTCGACGGCGCCGATGTCGATTTCGCCGTGGGCTGCACCTACAAATACCTCAACGGCGGCCCCGGCGCCCCGGCCTTCATCTATGCCGCGACGCGCCACCACGGTCATGTCAGTCAGCCGCTCAGCGGCTGGTGGGGCCACGCCCGGCCCTTCGCCTTCGAAAAAAGCTATGCCGCCGGCAAGGGCATGCTCCGCTTCCTCTGCGGCACCCAGCCGATCCTGTCGATGCGGGCATTGAAAGGTGCCCTCGACATCTGGGAGGAGGTCGATATGGCGGCGCTGCGCGGCAAGAGCCTCGGCCTGACCGACCTCTTCATTTCCCTCGTCGAGGCAAAATGCGCGGCGCATGGCCTGGAACTCGAAAGCTCGCGCGACCGCGCCAAGCGCGGCAGCCAGGTCTCGTTCAGCCATCCGCACGCCTATGAGATCATGCAGGCGCTGATCGCCCACGGCGTCATCGGCGATTTCCGCGCGCCATCCACCATGCGCTTCGGCTTCACGCCGCTCTATGTCAGCTATGCCGATGTATGGAAGTCCGTCGAAATCCTCGAGGATATCCTGCGCACCGGCGCGTGGAAGGATGCGCGTTTCGCAGTCCGCGCGGCCGTGACCTGAATTTTCGGCTGCGGGCGGCACCACCGCCCGCGGTTCTTCATCCGGGGATTTTGCCATGACCGCACCACACCGCCCCAGCCTCGACGCGATCGCGCAGGCGCGGGCACGCATCGCCCCGCACCTCGCCCGCACACCGCTGGTCAAACTCGATCTCGGCCTGCCGGACCGACAGATCTTCCTGAAACTCGAAACCCTCTCGCCGATCGGCGCCTTCAAACTGCGCCCTGCCCTCAATGCCGTGCTGTCGCGCGATCCGGCAAGCCTTCGCAACGGCATCGCCGTCACCAGTTCCGGCAACATGGCCTATGGCATGGCCTGGGCGGCGCGCCTCGCCGGCGTTCCGATGGTCGCCTACATGTATCGCGGCGCGCCGCAGACCAAGGTCGACGGCGTGCGGGCACTGGGCGGCGAGGTGCGTTTCATCAGCGCGGAAACCTGGTGGGACTATATCATCGGCGCGGACCGGCCGGAGGCGCCGGAGCTGCTGATCAACCCGGTGACCGATCAGGCAGTGCTCGATGGCAACGGCTCCATCGGCATGGAGATCGTCGAAGACCTGCCCGATGTCGATGTGGTGCTGACGCCGTATGGCGGCGGCAGCATGACCACCGGCGTCGCCAGCGCCGTCAAGGCCATGTCCGCACGGGCGCGTGTCTTTGCCGCCGAGGACGACAGCGCCGCTCCCGTCACCGCAGCGCTTGCGGCCGGAGAGATCGTGACGATCGAGACCCGCCCCTCCTTCATCAAGAGCATCGGCGGCCCCTCGCTGGTGCCGCAGCTCTGGCCGATCGCCAAAGAGCTGATCGACGGCGCCATCGCCGTCAGCCCCGCCGACGTTACGGAGGCGATGCGCCTGCTGTTCAAAAAGGCCAAGATCGTCGCCGAGGGCGCGGGCGCTGCCTCACTTGCCGCGGCCATCGCGCGGCCGGCCCTAACCGGCAACGTGGTCTGCGTCATCTCCGGCGGCAATATCGATGCGGAAGCCTATTCCGCAGTGCTCGCGGGCGGCATCCCGGCTGCCTGAAGATCAGACCCCGAGATAACGATCCTGCAATTCCGGCGTCAGCGATGCCGGTGCCCCCTCGAAAACCGTCCTGCCCTTTTCCAGCACGAAGCAGCGATCGGCGACCGGCAGCAATTCCGAGAGCGTCTTGTCGACGACGAGGATCGATTGTCCGGCGGCCTTGAGTTTGCGGATTGCTGCCCAGATATCCTGCCGGATGACGGGGGCGAGGCCTTCGGTGGCCTCGTCGAGGATGATAAGGCGCGGATTGGTCATCAGCGCGCGGCCGATGGCAAGCATCTGCTGCTCGCCGCCGGAGAGCGTGCGGGCATATTGATCACGCCGCTCGCCAAGGCGGGGGAAGAGATCCACCACCTTCTCGAAGGTCCAGTCGCTGCCGCGGGCGGTCGCGACGAGGTTTTCCATCACGGTCAGATTTGGAAAGCAGCGCCGTCCTTCTGGCACGAGGCCGAGACCTAACCTCGCGATGCGGTGTGGCCGCATACCGAAGATCGCTTTGCCGCCGAAGCTGATCGCACCGGTGCGCGGGCGCACGAGGCCGATGATCGAATTGATCGTCGTCGTTTTGCCCATGCCGTTGCGGCCCATCAGCGCGACGACCTCGCCCTGGCGGATATCGAGATCGACGCCGAACAGCGCCTGCGAGGCGCCGTAGAAGGTTTCGAGGCCTTTGAGGGAAAGCAGGGTCACGCGGCTTCTCCCAGATAGGCGCGGCGCACTTCCGGGTCGCGGCGGATTTCATCCACCGTACCGGTCGCGATGATGCGGCCATAGACCAGCACCGAGATGCGGTCCGCCAGCGCGAACACGGCGTCCATGTCGTGCTCGACCAGCAGCATCGGCGCCTCATGGCGCAAACCGTCGAGGAACGTGGTCAGGTGCTTGGAACCCTCCGGCCCCATGCCGGCCATCGGCTCGTCGAACAGGAAGGCCTTTGGCTGAAGCGCCAGCGCGATGGCGATTTCGAGCTGGCGGCGTTCGCCATGGGACAGCTCTGCCGCCGGCACATGGGCGCGGTGGCCAAGGCCGACGCGCTCCAGCATGGCCATGGCGGGATCGCTCAGGCTCCTGTCGCTCGTCACCTGCCGGAAGAAGCGGAAGCTGCTGCCCGCCTTCGCCTGCACTGCCAGCATGACATTGCGCAGCGCGGAGAATTCCTGGGCGAGCGAGGAAATCTGGAAACTGCGAGCAAGGCCGAGCCGTGCGCGCGCCGCCATGTCGAGACCGCCGATATCCTGGCCGAGGAAACGGATCGTGCCGCTATCGGCTTTCAGCGAGCCGGCGATCTGGTGGATCAGCGTGCTCTTGCCGGCACCGTTCGGGCCGATCAGCGCGTGGATCTGGCCAGGACGGAGATCGAGGCTGACGCCATCCGTCGCCTTCAGCGCGTTGAAGGACTTTCTCAAGTCGCGGATTTCGAGAATGGGCTCAGACATGGCGCGGCTTTCCCGAAAGGAGGCCCAAAAACCCGCCGCGCGCGAACAGCACGATGCCGAGCAGGATGAGGCCGAGGAAGAACTGCCAGCGCTCGGTGATGCCGCCGAGCACATATTCGAGGCAGACGAAGATCATGGCGCCGGCGACCGGCCCGAACAGCCGCCCCTTGCCGCCGAGAATGATAAGCACCATCAGCTCGCCCGACATGTGCCAGGACAGCATGGACGGGCCGACGAAGCGGTTGAGATCGGAATAGAGCGCGCCGGCAAGGCCGGTGATCATGGCCGACAGAACGAAGGCGACGAGCCGGACCTTGAACGGCGGAATGCCGACGGCGGCAAGGCGAACACCATTCTGCCGCGCCGCCTGCAAGGCGCTGCCGAAGCGCGAGCCTTCGACGAGGCGGAAGATGAGAAGAGCCGCCATGAGCACGGCGAAGCAGATCAGGAAATAGGGCAGCGGCTGCGCAGTGTTGAGACCGGGGAAGGCATTTCGCACATAGATCGACAGGCCATCCTCGCCGCCATAGGCCGGCCAGGAGATGGCGAAATAGTAGATCATCTGCGCGAAGGCGAGCGTGATCATGATGAAATAGACGCCCGTGGTGCGCAGGCTGATCGCGCCGATCGGCAGCGCCACGAGGCCGGCGACAGCGATGGCGACGAGCCAGATCAGCGGCATGGACGTCGTGCCGGGAATGCCGGCGAACAGCGGTTCGGCATTGAAGGCGTGGGTGGCGAGGATACCGGCGGCATAGCCGCCGAGGCCGAAGAAGGCGGCGTGTCCGAAGGACAGGAGACCGCCGAGGCCGAGCGCTAGATTGAGCCCGACGGCGGCAAGCGCCAGCACGACGACGCGGGTCGCGAGCGTCACATAGAAGGGTTCCCCCATGCCGGCGGCAATAAGCGGCAGGGCGAGAAGCAGGGCTGCGAGCAGCAGGTTGATGGCGGTTTCGCGGGTCATCGGTGCCTCACGATTGCGCTGCGAACAGGCCGCTTGGCCTGAAGGCAAGGATGAGGGCCATGACGACATAGATCAGCATGGAGGCGAGCGCCACGCCGATGGTCGTCGCCTGCGCGGCGGGCATGGTGAGCGCGAGCAGAGAAGGCAAGAGAAAACGTCCCATCGTATCGACCACGCCGACGATGACGGCGCCGACCAGCGCCCCCTTGATGGAGCCGATGCCGCCGATGACGATGACGACGAAGGCGAGGATGAGCACGGGTTCGCCCATGCCGACCTGCACGGATTGCAGCGCGCCGACGAGCGCACCGGCGAGGCCCGCCAAGGCGGCACCAAGCGCAAAGACCACCGTATAGAGCGTGCTGATATCGACGCCGAGGGCGGCGATCATCTCGCGGTCGGATTCGCCGGCGCGGATGCGCATGCCGAGCCGTGTCCTCGCGATCAGCAGATAGAGGCCGACGGCGACGACGATGCCGACGGCGATGATGGCGAGGCGGTAGAGCTGGTATTGCCCGCCACCCGGCAGCGGCACCGCGCCCTGTAGCAGCTTGGGAATATCGAGATAGAGCGGGAACGAGCCGAACAGCCAGCGCGCACCCTCCGACAGGATCAGGATCAGCGCGAAGGTGGCGAGCACCTGATCGAGATGGTCGCGGTCATAGAGCCGCCGGATGACCGCAACCTCGATCAGCGCCCCGACGCCCGCCGCGGCGGCAAGGCTGGCGATCAGGCCGAGCCAGAAGGAACCGGTAGCGGAGGCGACAACCGCGCAAGCGAAGGCGCCGATCATGTAGAGCGAGCCGTGGGCGAGGTTGATCAGGCCCATGACGCCGAAAATCAGCGTCAGGCCGGCGGCCATCAAAAACAGCATCACGCCGAGCTGAAGCCCGTTGAGCAATTGTTCGATCAGGAGTGCGGTGAACACGGCGTCGGGTCCAGGGTCGGGAGCGCGTGGGGCATGGTCCGGGCGCGGCAAGCCAGCGCCCGGAGATCAAGCAGCGAAAACCTTAGAGGCCGCACTGTTCGGCGTAGGCGTCCTTATGCTTTTCGAAGGCGGTCGCGATGATCTTGTTGGTCAGCACGTCGCCGTCCTTCACCACCTCGCGCACATAGATGTTCTGAATCGGGTGCTGGTTGGTGTTGAAGGTGAAATCACCGCGCACGGACTTGAAATCCGCCGCCTTCAGCGCCGCTCGGAAGGCGTCCTTGTCCTTGACGCTCGCCTTGCCAAGCGCCGAGAGGATAAGGTTTGCCGTATCCCAGCTCTGCGCGGCATAGACCGACGGCAGACGGTTGTATTCGGCCTTGAAGGCCTGGACGAAGGCCTTGCTCGCCTCGTTGTCGAGGTCCGGCGACCAGCTGGCGGCGTTCTTCACGCCAAGCGCTGCATCCCCCACGGCCGGCAGAACATCCTGGTCGAAGGAGAAGGCCGGCCCCATGACCGGGATGCCGACGCCCGACTGGGCATATTGCTTCATGAAGGCGATGCCCATGCCGCCGGGCAGGAAGAAATAGACGGAATCGGCACCCGATGCGCGGATCTGCGCGATTTCGGCGGCGTAGTCCGTCTGGCCGACCTGGGTATAGACCTCGCCCGACAGCGCGCCCTTGTAGTAGCGCTTGAAGCCGGTCAGCGCGTCCTTGCCGGCGGGGTAGTTGGGCGCCAGAATGAAGGTGTTCTTGTAGTCCTTGTTGGCGTATTCGCCCATGCCTTCATGGAAATTGTCGTTCTGGTAGGCGACATTGAAATAGTTTGCATTGCAGTTCGCACCCGCCAGCGCGGAGGGGCCTGCATTCGGCGAGAGATAGATGACGTCCTGCGCCACCGTGTTCGGCACGACGGCCATGGCGAGGTTCGACCAGATGATGCCGGTCATCAGGTCGACCTTGTCGCCCTGGATCATCTTTTCGGCGATCTGCACGGCCAGTTCCGGCTTCTGCGCGTCGTCCTCCACGACGAGCTCGATATCCGTGTTGCCCGACTGCTTGATGGCGAGCTGGAAGGCATCGCGCATGTCGATGCCCAGACCAGCACCACCGCCGGAAAGCGTGGTGATGACGCCGATCTTGACCGGCTCGGCATAGGCAAGGCCGGATGTCGCGAGCGAAAGGCCGAAAAGGCTGGCTGCCAGAATGCGCTTCATGCTGTTCTCCTCATATAAACAGGTTTTTATCGTTTTCTATCAAAGGTCTGTGCGAACATGCCATAGCTCGGGGAAGAGTTCCACTTCCAGCATCTTCTTGAGATACGATGCTCCCGACGTGCCGCCGGTGCCCCGCTTGAAGCCGATGATGCGCTCGACGGTCGTGACATGGTTGAAGCGCCAGCGGCGAAAATAGTCCTCGAAATCGACGAGCTTTTCAGCCAGCTCGTAGAGCATCCAGTAGCGCTGCGGATTGCGGTAGACGGTCTGCCAGGCGGCGAAGACCTTGTCGTTTTCGGTGCGCGTCTCGCGCCAGTCCCGGCGCTCGGCTTCTTCGCCGATGTCGAAGCCGTTGCGGGCGAGAAGCCGGATCGCCTCGTCGTAGAGCGAGGGTGCTGCGAGGATCGCCTCCAGCTTTTCCATCAGGTCGGGGCGATGGGCATGCGGGCGCAGCATGGCGAGGTTGCGGTTGCCGGCGAGGAACTCGATCGCCCGGTATTGCCAGGACTGAAAGCCGGAGGATTGGCCAAGGCTCTCGCGGAATTCGGTATATTCGCTGGGGGTCATCGTGCGCAGCACGTCCCAGGCGCTGTTCAGCTGCTCGAAGATGCGCGCGACCCGCGTCAACATCTTGAAGGCCGGCTCCAGCCGGTCCTCCCGCACCGCGCGGATGGCTGAGCTGATCTCGTGCAGCGCGAGCTTCATCCAGAGTTCGGAGGTCTGGTGCTGGATGATGAACAGCATCTCGTCATGCGCCGTCGAAAGCGGCTCCTGCGCGGTCAGCACCTTTTCCAGCATGAGATAATCGCTGTAGGACATGCGCCCTTCGAACGACATCTGCGCGCCTTCCTTCGAGGGGTCGTAAGGCTTGCTCATCTAGTGCTCCGTGCGAAGGCGAAAACGCTGGATCTTTCCGGTCGCCGTCTTCGGCAGAGCATCCAGGAACTTGACCGAGCGTGGGTACTTGTAAGGGGCGATCAGCGCCTTCACATGTTCCTGCAACCGCTTGATCGTCGCTTCGTCCGCCGAGACACCGGCCACCAGCACGACATGGGCCTCGACGATCTGGCCGCGGTCGCCATCGGGCGCACCGACCACGGCGCATTCCGCCACGTCGGCATGGGCGATCAGGGCCGCCTCCACTTCCGGGCCGGCAATGTTGTAGCCGGCGCTGACGATCATGTCGTCCGAGCGGGCGGCGAAATGGAAGAAGCCGTCCTCGTCCTGCAGGAAGGCGTCGCCCGTGAGATTCCAGCCATCGCGCACATAGTCGCGCTGGCGGTCGTCGGCCATGTAGCGGCAGCCGGTCGGGCCGCGCACGGCCAGTCGTCCGACCGTACCACGCGGCACTTCCTGCATATCCTCATCGACGATACGCGCCTCATAACCGCCGACCGGCTTGCCGGTGGAGGCCGGCTTGCGGTCCTCGAAGCGGTTGGAAATGAAGATGTGCAGCATTTCGGTGGCGCCGATACCGTCGAGGATCGGCTTGCCGGTCTTTTGCGTCCATTCCTCGAAGACCGGACCGGGCAAGGTTTCGCCGGCGGAAATGGCGACACGCAGCGAGGAGAGGTCAGCGCCGGCATCCATCGCCTTCAGCATGGCGCGATAGGCGGTGGGGGCGGTGAAGGAAATCGTTGCCTTGTAGGTCTCGATGATCTCGACCATCTGCGGCGGCGTCGCCTGTTCAAGCAGGGTCGCGGCCGCGCCGAAGCGCAGCGGGAAGATGGCGAGGCCGCCAAGGCCGAAGGTGAAGGCGAGCGGCGGCGAACCGACGAAGACGTCCTCCGGCGTCACGCCGAGCACATCCTTGGCATAGCCGTCGGCAATCATCAGCAGGTCACGGTGGAAATGCATGGTGGCCTTGGGCACGCCCGTCGTGCCCGAGGTGAAGCCGAGCAGCGCCACGTCGTCGCGGCCGGTATGCACGGCCTCGAAGATCACGGATTTGTCGAGCGCGGCCCGGTCGAGTTCGGCATCGTGATTGGCGGTGCCATCGAAGCCGATGACCTGCTTGAGATAGCGGCTGTCCTTGGCGCAGGCGATCATCTCGTCCATCAGGCGCGTGTCGCAGAGCGCCAAGCTGATCTCCGCCTTGTCGATAATCTTGGTGAGTTCGCCGGCGCGCAGCATCGGCATCGTGTTGACGACGACCGCGCCGGCCTTGGTGGCGGCAAGCCAGCAGGCGACCATGGCGGGATTGTTGGCCGAGCGGATGAGGATGCGGTTGCCCGGCTTCACGCCGTAATTCTCGACCAGCGCATGGGCCAGCCGGTTCGTCCAGTCGGACAGCTCCTTGTAGGTGCGTCGCCGGCCATTGCCGATCAGCGCGGTGCGATCGCCGAACCCCTTGGCAACCACGGCATCGGTCAGCTCGACGGCAGCGTTGATGCGGTCGGGATAGTCGAACCCGTCGAGCAGAAAATCCGGCCATTCCTCCGGCGGCGGCAGGTTATCGCGGGTGAACGTATCGACGTGAGCGGTCGGTCCAAGCATGTGACGGCTATTCCCCCTGTTCGTACCGGCCCGCATGGTCAAAGCCGGCCGGTCAACGCGCCGCGCAGAGCCGCACAGCCGGGCAAAACGCTGCCGGACCGTGTCGTCGCGCGGGAAAAATCATCTGGTGTGATGGGCACAGCGAAGACCTCCACTTCCGCGCTGAACATGAGGCAGCATGGCACCTGTCAAAAATTATTTCAAGCCTAAAGTTTCTTACATCAATGGCATTGCCTTTGTCGCGCATCCGCGCGATTTCTAACCCGCTGGCAACACGAGGGAGGAGTGCGGCAATGCTGGAGCACCGGATTTCGGATTGGGACGACGCCTATTCCAACGGCGCGAATATCGCGCGCGGCGATCGCTGGCCGGCCGCCTGGGTGGAGCCCGCCGAAACCTTCCGCACCACACTGGCCGCCGCCGGCCGCGCGAAACTCGACCTCGCCTACGGCGACCGGCCGCGCAACCGGCTCGATCTCTTCCTGCCGGAAGGTGCGCTAAAAGGCCTCGTCGTCTTCGTGCATGGCGGCTTCTGGCTGCAGCTCGACAAGAGTTTCTGGTCGCATCTGGCCGCCGGCAGCGTCGAGAGCGGTTATGCCGTCGCCATGCCGTCCTATACGCTCTGCCCCGAAGTGCGCATTTCGGAGATCGTGAAGGAGATCGCCGCCGCGGTGACGGAAGCGGCACGCCATGTCGATGGACCGCTGATGCTGACCGGGCATTCGGCCGGTGGCCATCTCGCCAGCCGCATGGTGACGGCGACGGCACCACTCGCGCCGGACGTCCAGCAGCGCATCCGCAACGTCGTCTCGATTTCAGGCGTGCACGACCTGCGTCCGATGCTTTCGACCGCGATGAATGCAAGGCTTGCCATCGATGAGAGCGAGGCGCTCGCGGAAAGCCCCGCCCTGCTGCGGCCCATGCGAAACGCCCGCATCACCTGCTGGGTCGGCGGCAACGAACGTTCGGAATTCCTGCGGCAGAACGTCCTGCTCGCCAATATCTGGACGGGCCTCGGCGCAACCACGGCCGAAGTGGTCGAGCCGGACAGGCACCATTTCAACGTCATCGACGGCCTGGCCGATGCGCAGCATCCGCTAACCCGGCGACTGCTATCCGCAGAATGAGTTCGCCTGGGTTCAGAACCCGCAGTCTGCGTTGTCGGCCGGCTGCCTCCGGACTTTCTTCCCACGTTTTAGGCTGCTCGTCGTGTTTTGCCTTTTGAGTTTCACATTGCGGAGCATGTGCCGCGCTGACGTTGTTTCGTGGGTTTGAACGACAAAAGCCCCGCGACATTTCTGTCAGCGGGGCTTTTTTGATTTGGTTGC
>NZ_CAMLFY010000007.1 GCF_946479415.1 uncultured Shinella sp.
AGAGCGGCGGCTGGGCGATATAGAGATGGCCGCGCTCGATCAGCTCCGGCATCTGGCGGAAGAAGAAGGTGAGCAGCAGGGTGCGGATATGGGCGCCGTCGACGTCGGCGTCCGTCATGATGATGATCTTGTGGTAACGCAGCTTGTCGGCGTTGAACTCGTCCTTGCCGATCGACGTGCCGAGCGCGGTGATCAGCGTGCCGATTTCCTGGCTGGACAGCATCTTGTCGAAGCGCGCGCGCTCGACGTTCAGGATTTTTCCGCGCAGGGGAAGAATGGCCTGGTTTTCGCGCGAGCGGCCCTGCTTGGCCGAACCACCGGCCGAATCACCCTCGACGAGGAAGACTTCGGACTTTGCCGGATCGCGTTCCGAGCAGTCGGCAAGCTTGCCGGGCAGCGACGAAATGTCGAGCGCGCCCTTGCGGCGCGTCAGTTCGCGGGCCTTGCGCGCGGCTTCGCGGGCGGCGGCGGCCTCGACAACCTTGCCGACGAGGATTTTCGCATCCGCCGGATGCTCTTCGAACCAGGTGGAGAGCGCCTCGTTGACGAGGTTTTCGACGACCGGGCGCACTTCCGAGGACACGAGCTTGTCCTTGGTCTGCGAGGAGAATTTCGGGTCCGGAACCTTTACCGATAGCACCGCCGTCAGACCTTCGCGGCAATCCTCGCCCTGCAGCGTCACCTTTTCGCGCTTCATGATGCCGGATGTATCGGCATAGGAAACGACCTGGCGCGTCAGCGCGCCGCGGAAGCCCGCCATATGCGTGCCGCCGTCGCGCTGCGGGATGTTGTTGGTGAAGCAGAGCACGTTTTCGTGGTAGCTGTCGTTCCACCACATGGCGACTTCGACGGTGATGCCGTCTTTTTCGCCATGAATGGCGATGGGCTTCGACACCAGCGATTTCTTGGCGCGGTCGAGATAGGTCACGAAGGCTTCGAGACCGCCCTCGTACATCAGTTCGTCCTGCTTGATATCCGAATGGCGGCGGTCCGTCAGGAGAATGCGCACGCCGGAATTCAGGAAGGCGAGTTCGCGCAGGCGATGTTCCAGTGTCGAATAGACGAATTCGATGTTTGAGAAAGTGTCCGTCGAGGGCAGGAAGGTCACTTCCGTGCCGGTCTCGTTTCCGGCCTCGCCCGTCACCGTCAGCGGGCCGTCGGCGACACCGTGCGTGAAACTCATCTCGTGGATCTTGCCGGCGCGGCGGATCTTCAGCTTCAGCTGCACCGACAGCGCGTTGACCACCGAGACGCCCACGCCGTGCAGACCGCCAGAGACCTTGTAGGAATTCTGGTCGAATTTGCCGCCGGCATGCAGCTGGGTCATGATGACCTCGGCCGCCGAGACGCCCTCTTCCTTGTGGATGTCGGTCGGGATGCCGCGACCGTTGTCGGTCACTGTCACCGAACCGTCCGCATTGAGCGTCACCGTCACGATATCGGCATGGCCGGCCAGCGCTTCGTCGATCGCGTTGTCGACGACCTCGTAGACCATGTGGTGCAGGCCCGAGCCGTCGTCGGTATCGCCGATATACATGCCCGGGCGCTTGCGCACGGCATCAAGGCCTTTGAGGACCTTGATCGAATCTGCGCCATACTCGGCCGGGCCGTTTTCGGTCTCGGGGGTGTCAGTCATGCAAACTTCTTTCCAGAGGTTTCGCCAGAAGGCGGGACGCGCGGCGAATCACCGCTTTCCAAGTCTTGGAATATAGGGATTCCAGCCCCAAGTTCCAAATCCGAGCACCGCAAAGGCGGCAGAAATCAGGGGATCGTCAGGGTTTTACCCGGGAATTGCACGCTTTTTCCAGAATGCCGGCAAGACGGCGCACGGTCTCGGGCGGAAGCGTGGCGATTTCGGCCGAAAGACGGTTGGCAAAGGCCGTGTATTCCGGCGGCAGGCCCGATGTATCGACCACCACGCGCGGGTCGGAAATCTGCGCGATGCGGAACAGTTCTTCCGCCTCGTCCCAGATGACGTTGAAATAGCCGGCGACGCGCTGGAGGAAATCGAAACTCGGCATGCCGCGCTTGCCATGTTCGAGCGCCGAGAGATAGGCCGGGCTGACGCCAAGCGCCGCCGCCATCTCCTTCTGCGAAACGCCCTTGCGATCCCTGAGATGGCGCACAGCCTTGCCGAAGGGTGTCGTCATCGCTTCTCACCGGGGTGGCGGGCGAGACGGACATAAAGCGCGCCCTCGCCGCCGTGATTGCGGGCAGCGGGCTCGTAGGAGGAGATCAGCGGGCGGAATTCCGGCAGCGAGAACCACAGCGGCACCGCGCGCTTCAAGGCGCCGTCGCTGCCGAGCGAGGTTCCCTTGCCGGTGATGACAAGCACATGGCGCAGGCCGCGCTCATGTGCCTTGATGAGGAAGCCGAGCAGGAAGCCGTGCGCCTCGCTCTGGATCATGCCGTGCAGGTCGATGCGCGCTTCCAGCGCCAGGCGGCCCTTGGCGATCTTGCGCTTGACCGGGCGTTCCAGCGGATAGTGTTTCGTGTCCTTGCCGCGGCCGATGGTGAGCGCGATGCCTTCAGCGGCCGGCTGTTCGGCCTTGGCCTTCTTCGGCTCGGGGGCTTTTTCTTCCGGAATTTTCTCGGCGAAAACGGCTTCGAATTCCGTCAACGCGTCGAGCTTGCCCGGCATGGCCCGCGTCGAGCGCGCCACCTTGCCCCAGAGGATGCGGTCCTCGCTGGTGAGCGCCTTATCCCTGGGCATGGAGGTAGCGCTCCGCTGCCGCCTTCGGGATGAGGATATGGAAAGTCGCGGCATTGCGGACATTGCCCGCCAGCGCACCGGCCGCATCCCCCGATCCGGTAAAGATATCGCCGCGCGCCGGGCCGACGATGGCCGTGCCCGTATCGAGCGCCAGCATCAGCCGGCGGAAGGGTTTGCCGCCATCCATATGGGTCAGGCTGTCGCTCGAAATGAAGAAGGGCAGGCCGAAGGTGTGGATCATGCGATCGACGGCCAGCGAGCGGCCGGCGATCAGCGGCACCTTGGCAGCGGCAATAGGCCCCAGCGCCAGGCCTTCGACCGCCGCCTCCTTGAAGAAGATGAAGGAGCGGTTGTGCCAGAGCACGTCGTCCACCTGGTCTTCATGCCGCGCCAGCCAGTCGCGGATCGAGGCCATGGAGACGGTGGCGGCGTCGATCTCGCCGCGATCGATCAGGAGCTTGCCGATCGCCGAGAAGGGGTGGCCGGTCTTGGCGGCGTAGGTGATGCGCGTCACCGATCCATCGGGGTAGACGAGGCGCGCCGCACCCTGCACATGGGCGAAGAAGACATCGACCTTCGAGCGGGCATAGGCGATTTCGAGACCACGGCCATCGAGATAGCCGCGCTCGATCTCACCGCGATCGGGATGTTCGACGATCACGCCGTCCTTCAGCAGGCCGAAGGCGTAGCCCTGCGGGTAGCCATCCGGCCGGTTGGCGTCATCGACATCGACGAGGTCGTCTGGCCGACGATAGAAGGGATAGCGATAATCGGCATCCGGTTCGGCCTTTACCGCTACTTCCGGCTCATAAAAAGCGGTGACGAAGCCGGCGGAACCATCGGCCTTCTCGATCCGGAACGGCACGCATTGCGCCTCGAAGAAGGCGCGCACGGCCGCCGCCTCCTCGGGCTTTTCAGCGCCTGCCGCATCCAGCAATGTCAAAAGCTCGCCGGCGGTGATGCCGAGCGAGCCCGTCTTATAGGCTTTGACATTGCGGATATGATCGCGACAGCGGGCCATTCCCGCCATCAGCGGCGACGGATCGTCCTCGTCCCAGCCGGGAAGCGCCGAAAACCGGGCCGGAACCAGGCGATAGTCCATGTGCGTGCCTCGCTCAGCCTTCCGATTCGGTGGCGATCAGCTTCCAGTTCGGATCGCGCGAGCGGATATCGCGGGCGAAGGTCCAGAGGTCGTTGACCTCGGCCACCGTCTCCGCATCGCCGTCGATCAGCGTACCGGCCTTGTCATAGGTGGCGGAAATCAGCTGGCTGACGATGCGCAAGGTCACATTGGCCTCGCTGTCCTTGACCTCGGCGCCGACCAGATCGGCCTTCTCGATGCCGACGAAACTGGAGCGAACGACCTCGCCCTTGCTCTCGCGCTCGGCGATCGCGGCATCGAAGCCTTCATAGACTTCGCGCGACAGAAGGTTCTTCAGCGTCTTGCGGTCGCCATCGGCAAAGGCGACGACGATCATCTCATAGGCCATGCGCGCGCCGTTGACGAATTCCTTCGGATTGAAGGAGGGATCGGTCTTCACCAGCGCGCGCAGCTGCTCGTTCAGCGGCGTGCCGGCCGGAGCGAAGGCATCGATGGCGGCATAGGGATTTTCCTCCTCGTCGGCGTCGCGCTTGGGCAGCGTCACCACCTTGCCGCGATCGGCCGAATCACCCTCGGCGGCGGTCTCGCGCTTCGAATAGGGATCGAAGGGCGGACGCTCGCTGCCGGTGCGGCGGCCAAGCACGCTGCGCAATTGCAGGAAGATGACCACCGCAGCCACGAGGAAGAAAATCGTTACAAAGTCGAATGAGCCCATTATCGATCCGCTGCGGTTTCTGTTTTTTGTTCCTTTTCCATATAGTCCGCAAAACCCGATCATTCAAATGGCGATGACGTGAATGCGGCGAAGACGCGCGGATGGCGCGCCGGCAGTATCGGACGACGCAAATCTGTGCGAGATTGGAACGGCATGTTGAGAATCCTTCTTCCCCTCTTTTTTCTTCTCCTGCCCTTGGCGGAGATTGCCTGTTTCATTCTCGTCGGACGGCGCATCGGCCTCCTGCCGACGCTGTCGCTCGTCGTGCTCTCGGCCGTCGCCGGCATCGTGCTGATGCGTATCCAGGGTTTTGGCGTGCTGACGCGGCTGAGGCGCTCCGGCCAGGACGGCCATGCGCCCGGCAAGGAACTGCTCGACGCGGCCATGATCCTGATTGCCGGCATCCTGCTTCTGATCCCCGGCTTCATCAGCGATATCGTCGGCCTTGCGCTGTTTCTGCCGCCGGTCAGGACCTTTCTCTGGAACCGGCTGATGCGCAACGTCGTTGTCGTCAATGTCGGCGGCATGCGCCCCGGCCGCGAGCAGCCGCAGACCGGGCCTCAGCGCACGATCGATCTCGACGAAAACGATTTTCATCGCGGCGACCGGCCCTAAGCGCCGGGTTGTAAGGCCCGGGCTGAAATGCTAGATGGCCTGACTTTCCAGAGTCTCCAAGGATACTTTCCATGACCGAAGCAGCAACCGAGACCAACGGCGCAAGCCCGTCGCTCAACATCCTGGCGCAGTATGTGAAGGACTTCTCCTTCGAAAACCCGGGTGCTCCGCGGTCGCTGCAGGCCCGCGACAAGGCTCCGGCCATCAATATCAGCGTCAATGTCAACGCCAACCCGCTCTCCGAGACCGACTTCGACGTCATCCTCTCGCTGAACGCCGAAGCTAAGGACGGCGACAAGATGCTGTTCAATGCAGAGCTCGCCTATGGCGGCGTCTTCCGCGTCACGGGCTTCCCGCAGGAGCACATGCTGCCGGTTCTCTTCATCGAGTGCCCGCGCCTGCTCTTCCCCTTCGCCCGCCAGATCATTTCCGACGCGACCCGCAACGGCGGCTTCCCGCCGCTGATGATCGACCCGATCGATTTCGCCCAGATGTTCCAGCAGCGCATGGCTGAAGAGCAGGTCAAGGCCAAGGTTCAGGCCAACTAAGCTCGACCTTCCATTCCCAGACAAGGACGCCCGGCCATTTGATGACCGGGCGTTTTTCTTTTCGTCGAAGACAGTGAGCCGGATTCAGGCGCCGTATTTCGCCCAGATCGCCTTGGCACCCATCTTGTCCACCATTGCATTATGCGCGGCCTGCTCGGCTTCCGTAACCCGGGACGCCAAGGGGCGTGGGCGCATGCCGAGCGGCTGGATCACCTCATCCTCGTTGTCGACCAGCGTCTTGCGGCCGTTTTCGGCTGCACCGAGACCGAGTGCCGCCTGCCGGCCGCCGATCATCTCGATATAGACTTCGGCAAGCAGTTCGGAGTCGAGGAGCGCGCCGTGATATTTGCGGTGCGAATTGTCGATGCCGTAGCGCCGGCAGAGCGCATCCAGCGAGTTCGGCCCCATCGGATGTTTGCGGCGGGCGAGCGCCAGCGTATCCGTCACCTTTTCCTGCAGGATCGGCGGGCGGCCGAGCCGGTCGAGTTCGGCATTGATGAAGCCCATGTCGAAGCTGGCATTGTGCGCCACCCAGCGCCCCTCGCCGAAAAAGTCGAGGATCTTTTCGACCACCTCGGCAAAGGACGGCTTGTCCTTCAGCGATTCGTCGGTGATCCCGTGTACGGCAAGCGCGTCGGGATGGACCTTGCGGTCACCCGGATTGATATAGAGATGCAGGGTGCGGCCGGTCGGGAAATGGTTTTCCAGCTCGACGCCGCCGATTTCGATGACGCGGTCGAGCTTGTTGTCGAGGCCGGTGGTTTCCGTATCGAAAATGATCTCGCGCATCAGTCCCGCTCTTCTCTCAAGGTTTCGATCACCTCTTCCACCTGTTTGCGCGCCGCTTCAAGCCCCGTGTCCGTATGGACGATGAAATCGGCGCGCTTGCGCTTTTCGGCATCGGGCATCTGGCGGGACAGGATGAGTGCGAATTTCTCCTCGGTCATATCGGGCCGGGAGAGCACACGGCGCCGCTGCGTTTGCGCATCACAGGTCACGACCACGACCTTGTCGACCCGCTTTTCGCCGCCGGTTTCATAGAGCAGCGGGATGTCGAGCACGACAAGGGCCGAACCATTCTGCCGTTGCGTTTCCAAAAAAGCCGTTTCGCGCGCCCGCACCAGCGGATGGATGATGGCTTCCAGCTCCCGAAATCGCTCCGGCGCCTGCGCGAGCGTCGCCGAAAGAACCTTCCGGTCGATCACGCCATCCCTGAGCGCTTCGGGAAAAAGAGCAGCGACCGGCGCCACGGCCTCGCTCCGATAGAGATCGTGCACCGTCGCATCGGCGTCATGCACCGGCACGCCGAGATCGCGGAACATTCCCGCGGTCGTCGATTTGCCCGTTCCGATCGATCCGGTGAGACCGAGCACGATCATCAGTGTTTCTCCATATCCGCAAGGATCAGCTGGCGCAGCGCGTCATCGACAGTGGGGCGCACGCCGAACCATTTTTCGAAACCGGGTGCCGCCTGGTGGAGCAGCATGCCGAGACCATCGACCACGGCAAAACCCTGATCGACCGCCTGGCGCAGGATCGGCGTGATGAGCGGCACATAGACGATGTCGGTGATGACGGCGCCGCTTGCCAGCGGGGAGAAATCGAATTCCGGCGCTTCCTCGCCATCCATGCCGAGCGAGGTCGTGTTGACGAACAGGCCGGCCCCTTTCATCACCTCCGGCAGGGCGCTCATGGCATGGGCATGCACCTTTATACCAAAACGGTCGGCAAGCTCCTGCGCCCGCGATGCGGTGCGGTTCACCACATGGATCTCGCCGACGCCCCGGTCGCGCACCGCCTGGATGATCGCCCGGCTGGCCCCGCCTGCTCCGAGGATCACGGCCCGATCGGTCTCGCCCCAGCCCGGCGCCGTCGCATCGAGATTGGCGAGGAAGCCGTAGCCATCCGTATTGGTCGCATGAAGCGCGCCGTCCTCCAGCCAGAGCGTGTTGGCAGCGCCGAGTTCTTCACTCAGCGCATCCGGCCGGTCGGCAAGTTTGAACGCCGTCTCCTTGTGCGGGATGGTGACATTGCCGCCGATGAAGCCGGATTCACCGCTCTTCAGCCGCGATAGGAAGCCGGCGAAATCTTCCGGGGTGACCTCCTGCCGCGTATAGGATCCCTGAAGACCCAGCACATTCAGCCAGTGACCATGGATCAGCGGCGAGCGGGAATGTTTGACGGGACAGCCCGTGACGAAGGCATTTCTTAACAATGTTTCACGTGAATCATGCATCGATGGCACCGAGATCGCGAAGCTTAGCCAGCAGCGGAAGCAGCGGCAGGCCGAGAATGGTAAAATAATCGCCGTCGATCCGCTCGAACAGCTGCACCCCCTCACCCTCCAGCTGATAGGCGCCGACGCTTGCCAGAACCCGGTCGCCGACGCGGGCCAGATGACGATCGATGAAGGCATCCGACAGCGGCCGCATCGTCAGATGGGCGATGGAGACGTGGCTCCACAGTGTCTCGCCGTCGCGCACCAATGCAATGCCGCAGTTCAGGGAATGACTGCGGCCCGACATGGAGGCGAGATGCGATTTCGCCTCGGCCATATCGGCCGGCTTGTGGAAAACGCGGCCTTCGAGTGACAGGGTCTGGTCCGAACCGATCACCAGGGCACCCGGATGGCGGCCCGCCACGTCGCGCGCCTTCTCGATTGCCAGCGTCTCGGCGACGTCTTGCGGCGACGGATTTTGTGCCGCAATAGCGGTTTCCACCGCGCGCTCGTCGATGCGGGCCGCTTCCGCCGTAAAGGCAAGGCCGGCATTTTCCATCAGCATGCGCCGGAACGGGCTTTGCGAGGCAAGGATCAGCGTCATCGATTTCTCCCGATTCATCCTTCCGCGTTATCGGCTCTTCGGACGAAGAGCAACGATGGCGGCGGCGGTTTCCTCGATGGAGCGGCGCGTGACGTCGATGATCGGCCAATTGTTGCGGGCACACAGCGCGCGGGCATATTTCAACTCCTCGGAAATCTGCGCCCGGTCGATATAATCGTCGCCGCGAAATTCCTGGGTCTGGCCGAGGATCCGGTTCTGCCGAACCTGGGCTATGCGATCCGTCGTGGCGATGAGGCCGACGATCAGCGGCTTCGTCGCCGTCGACAAGCGCTCGGGCAGGGGCACACCGAGCACAATGGGCACATTGGCCGTCTTGATACCGCGGTTGGCGAGATAGATGCTCGTCGGTGTCTTCGACGTGCGGCTGATGCCGATCAATATGACATCGGCCTCGTCGAGTTCGGCCGGCAACTGGCCGTCGTCATGATCCATCGTGAAATTCAGCGCTTCGATGCGCGCGAAATATTCCGCATTCATCACATGCTGGGCGCCGACCCGACGGCGCGAGGGAGCACCGAGATAGGACTGGAAGAGATCGATGATCGGTTCGAGCACGGACACGCAGGGCACGCCCATCTCCCGGCAGCGCTGGTCGATGATGTCGGAAAGTTCGCGGTCGACGATGGTATAGAGCACGATGCCCGGCGCGCCGTCGATCGCATCGAGCACCGGCATCAGCTGCTTGCGGTTGCGCACCAGCGGATAGACATGCTCCAGCGCCTGCGAGGACTGGAATTGCGCGGCCGCAGCCCGGCCCGCCGCGATCAGTGTCTCGCCCGTCGAGTCCGATATCAGGTGCAGATGGAAGTAGTTTTTGGTGCTTTCCACAATATCCTCCGCGCCCTGTTGATGGACTGGGACAGCCCTGAGCTAAAAGCGGGAGGGGTTCGGACGCAAGAGGATAAGTGGCAAGTTGTCCACAATTGGCGGTTCGCGGGAAAGGGATTTTTCCGGCATGTGGATAAGACTCATGACACGGCAAAGTGTCGCGCTTCTCCACAGATTATCCACAAGCTGCTATTTTCGCGCCTGATCGGATCATTTTGATTCCATTCGGTGAATCCGCTTTTCCTCGATTTTCGCCTGAAAGCGGGGAGTTTCTTCGTCGTTTTCCCCAACCCCTGGAACAAAGCAGGACTCGTGTGGACAGGATTTAATCCTTGATAGTCACCGACTCTAAGAAATAGAAACCTTCTCTAAGAGATTATTTCTTTCTTGGGAGAAGCCCACAGTGAGCGCGAAAAGCCGGAAGATTGTCGATGTCCTGAACGGGAAGACGATCTCCCCCCCTCCCCTGTGGCTGATGCGCCAGGCAGGACGCTACCTGCCGGAATACAGGGCAACGCGGGCGGAAGCCGGAAGTTTCCTCGATCTCTGTTATTCGCCGGAACTGGCGACGGAAGTGACGCTGCAACCGATCCGCCGTTACGGCTTCGATGCGGCAATCCTGTTTTCCGACATTCTCGTCATCCCCGATGCGCTGAAGCGGAATGTGCGCTTCGAAGAGGGTCATGGACCGCGCCTAGACCCAATCGACGCATGCGGGATCCTCAAGCTGGATGGCAAGGACGTTTTAAAACACCTCCAGCCGGTCATGGAGGCCGTCGGCCGTATCCGCGGCGCCCTCCCCGAGGAAACGACGCTGCTGGGCTTCTGTGGCGCGCCTTGGACGGTTGCGACCTATATGATCGCCGGTCACGGCACGCCCGACCAGGCGCCCGCCCGCCTTTTCGCCTACAGGGAGCCGAAGGCCTTCGCCCATCTCCTCGATACGCTGGCAGATCTTTCAGCCGATTATCTCGTCGCGCAGATCGATGCCGGTGCCGATGCCGTGCAGATTTTCGATTCCTGGGCGGGCGTTCTCGGTGAGAAGGAATTTTCGGAATTCGCCATCAAGCCCGTCCGGAAGATCGTGGATTCGGTGAAGGCTCGCCGGCCGCAGGCCAAGATCATCGCCTTCGCCAAGGGGGCCGGCCTCTTCCTGAAGACCTATCGCCAGGCGACGCACGCCGATGCAATCGGTCTCGACTGGTCCGTGCCGCTCGCCTTTGCCGCCGAATTGCAGAAGGATGGCCCCGTGCAAGGCAATCTCGATCCGATGCGGGTCGTTGCCGGCGGCACTGCGCTGGATGAAGGCGTCGATGCCATCCTTCAGGCGCTTGGAAATGGTCCGCTGATCTTCAATCTCGGCCACGGCATCACGCCGCAGGCCGATCCGGATCATGTCACGCGTCTGGTGGCGCGGGTGCGTGGAGACAATCGGTGAGCGAGAAACAGACGGGCGAGAATGCCGGGCGCCGGGCGCGATTGCGAGCCGCAGCGGCACTGACCATCTTTGCCCTGCTTGCGTTTCTCCTGATCCTCTACCCGCCCGACAATCTCTATCTGTGGATCAAGGCCCTGCATATCATGGCCGTGATCTCCTGGATGGCGGGCCTGCTCTACCTGCCGCGGCTTTTCGTCTATCACACCGACGCGCCCAAAGGCTCCGCCCAGTCGGAAACCTTCAAGGTCATGGAGGGGCGGCTCTACCGCACCATCATGCAGCCTGCCATGGGGCTTGCCTGGCTGCTCGGCCTCTATCTTGCCTGGTCCGTCTATGGGTTCCAGGGCGGCTGGCTGCATGCCAAGCTTGCCTTCGTCGTGCTGCTCACCGGCGTCCACCACTATTTCGGCCGCGCCGTGAAAGCCTTTGCCGAAGACCGCAATGAAAAAACCGGCCGCCAATGGCGCATCTGGAACGAGGCGCCGGCGCTGCTGATGGTGCTCATCGTCATCATGGCCGTCGTCAAACCGTTCTGAGGTTGTTATCCCAGACCAAAGCGAACCTGTTTCGTCCGAAAATGCGCGGACCGCGCCGCGACAAAACGGACGAAATGCACGAGGCCCCTTGCGACGGCGCACCGGAACCGCTATTTTCCGCCCATCTCATCTTTCATGGCATGTGTATTCGTTCAGTGAACTGCATCGTTTCCCCAGCAGTTCGTCCTTGACCCGCACGCCTTTTCCCATCCCGATACCCCGCAGCATGGACCATTCATGGCCGAAATGAAGCTACAAGACCTCAAGAACAAGACTCCGACCGACCTCCTGGCCTTTGCCGAATCACTCGAGGTCGAAAACGCGAGCACGATGCGCAAACAGGAATTGATGTTTGCCATCCTCAAGATGCTGGCCTCGCAGGATGTCGAAATTATCGGCGAGGGCGTGGTGGAAGTGTTGCAGGACGGTTTCGGCTTCCTGCGTTCGGCCAATGCGAACTACCTGCCGGGTCCCGACGATATCTACATCTCCCCCTCGCAGATCCGCCGCTTCTCGCTGAAGACGGGCGATACGGTCGAGGGTCCGATCCGCGGTCCCAAGGAAGGCGAACGCTATTTCGCGCTTCTCAAGGTCAACACGATCAATTTCGACGACCCGGAAAAGATCCGCCACAAGGTCCATTTCGACAACCTGACGCCGCTCTATCCGAACGAGCGCTTTAAGATGGAGCTGGAGATCCCGACCTCGAAGGATCTGTCGCCGCGCGTCATCGATCTCGTCGCCCCGCTCGGCAAGGGCCAGCGCGGTCTGATCGTCGCTCCGCCGCGCACGGGTAAGACGGTTCTCTTGCAGAACATCGCCCATTCGATCACCGCAAATCATCCGGAATGTTACCTGATCGTCCTCCTCATCGACGAACGTCCCGAGGAAGTGACGGACATGCAGCGCTCGGTAAAGGGCGAGGTCGTTTCCTCGACCTTCGACGAACCGGCGACGCGCCACGTCCAGGTTGCCGAAATGGTCATCGAAAAGGCCAAGCGTCTCGTTGAGCACGGCCGTGACGTCGTCATCCTGCTCGATTCGATCACCCGCCTCGGCCGCGCCTACAACACGGTCGTCCCGTCGTCGGGCAAGGTCCTGACCGGCGGTGTCGATGCGAACGCTCTGCAGCGGCCGAAGCGTTTCTTCGGTGCAGCGCGCAATATCGAGGAAGGCGGCTCGCTGACGATCATCGCGACGGCGCTCATCGATACCGGCAGCCGTATGGACGAAGTCATCTTCGAAGAATTCAAGGGCACCGGCAACTCGGAAATCGTGCTGGATCGCAAGGTCGCCGACAAGCGCATCTTCCCGGCGATGGACATTCTCAAGTCCGGTACGCGTAAGGAAGATCTGCTCGTTCCGCGCCAGGATCTCCAGAAGATCTTCGTCCTGCGCCGTATCCTTGCGCCGATGGGCACGACCGATGCGATCGAGTTCCTGATCGACAAGCTGAAGCAGACCAAGACGAATGGTGATTTCTTCGATTCGATGAACACCTGATCGGATTGCAAAAACATCTGGAATTTCATGGTCCCGCTGCAAGGTGGGGCCATTTTCGTTTGAAACACACAGATTGATTCTATTCCGAAACGACCCGATCGATTCGTTTGCGTAACTTTGAAAGCGAATGACGCTGTGAATCAGGATACGATTTTTGCCCTGTCTAGCGGAAGCCTGCCTTCGGGTGTTGCGATCATACGGCTGAGCGGTCCGCATTGCAGAGAGGCGTTAGAGGCGGTTTGTGGCCGCATTCCGTCTCCACGTCACGCAGCGCTCCTACCGATTCGTGACCGAAATGGTGACAGGCTTGACGGGGGCCTGGTCTTATTCTTTCCTGGCCCGGCGTCCTTTACGGGCGAAGATACAGCCGAACTTCAGATTCACGGCGGTCGTGCAACTGTAAAAGCTGTTTTGACGCGGCTTGCAGCTCTGGACGGTTTGCGTGCCGCCGAGGCAGGTGAGTTTTCCCGGCGTGCGTTCCAGAACGGGCGTATGGACCTCGTCGCTGTCGAAGGTTTGGCGGATCTGATTGCAGCGGAAACGGAAATGCAGCGCCGCCTCGCCGCGGAACATGCGTCCGGCCACCTCTCGACGCTTTACGATTCGTGGGCGAAACGTTTGACCCATGCGCGTGCGATGATCGAGGCCGAACTGGATTTTGCGGATGAAGACGATATTCCCGGCTCGATCGCATCGACGATCTGGCAGGATATGCGCCAGCTTCAGCAGGACATCATTAACCATCTATCCGGCGCGCGCGCGGGCCAGATCGTACGCGACGGTTTGAATGTCGTCATCGCCGGCCCGCCAAATGCTGGAAAATCGAGCCTTCTCAATTACTTAGCGCAGAAGGATATCGCCATTGTCACGGATGTTCCCGGCACGACCCGGGATGTCCTGCATGTCGATCTGGACCTATCCGGATACGCCGTCCGTCTGCACGACACCGCTGGCCTGCGAGACACCGATGATGTGGTTGAGCGCGAGGGAATCAGGCGAACGCAGCAATCGATCGAAAAGGCACATCTCGTGCTTCTTTTATCGAGTGAGCCGGATATCAACTGGACCGAGCTTATCGATGATTATTCCGGTCCTGTCATTCGTGTTCTGTCGAAGTCAGACACGCGTGATGCCGCTTTGCCGAAGGGTCCAGTGGATGTTATGATATCCGTGAGGTCTGGACAGGGAATGTCGGAATTGCTGGATGCAATCGCGACGTTCCTGCCTGATCTGGAATCGGGACAAGCCCTGTCTCTCCCAACGCGGGAGCGGCATTTTGCCAATCTGCGAGAGGCACTTGATCATATCAAGTCGGCTTTGGCCTCGGACCCAGCGGGCCTGGACATTCAGGCGGAATACCTTCGTCTTGCAGGGCAGGCGCTCGGTCGGGTGACTGGTAGAGTCGATGTCGAAAATCTTCTCGACGTTATCTTTTCGGAGTTTTGCGTCGGCAAATGATTCACGTGAAACAACACAACGTGTGCGAGTCACACGGCGCGTTTCACGTGAAACAGGTGGTTAGGTGATGGTTTCAATGCGTTATGATGTTGTTGTTGTCGGTGGCGGGCATGCGGGCGTCGAGGCTGCTGCCGCTTCGGCGCGCTTCGGTGCCCATACGGCGCTGGTAACCCACAAGGCCGCGACAATTGGCGTGATGTCTTGCAACCCCGCTATCGGGGGGCTGGGCAAGGGTCATCTTGTTCGCGAAGTCGATGCACTGGATGGCTTAATGGGCCGCGTGGCCGATCGCGCCGGTATCCAATTTCGCCTTCTTAATCGCCGCAAAGGCCCCGCGGTGCGAGGGCCACGCACCCAGGCCGATCGAAAGCTCTATCGCGAGGCGATGCAGCAGGAGATCGAGGCCATCGCCAATCTCGATGTGATCGAAGGGGACGCTTTCGATCTTGAGATTGCGAATGGAAAAATTGCGGGCTTGGTGCTTAAGGACGGACGTCGTCTTGCCTGCGATGCTGTCGTCATCACCACGGGCACATTTCTTCGCGGGCTCATTCATATCGGTAACGAAAAGATTCCGGCAGGCCGTGTTGGCGAGCAGCCGTCCCTGGGGCTTTCGGCAACATTCGAGCGTCTCGGCTTGCGCCTGGGCCGTCTGAAAACCGGTACGCCAGCTCGTTTGGATGGTCGAACCATCGACTGGGAGGGCGTTGGTCGCCAAGGGGCGGATGAGGAACCGGTTCCGTTCTCCTTCATGACGGATCGCATCACGACCCCGCAAATCGAATGCGGCGTGACGCGCACGACGCCGGCAACCCATCGGATCATTGAGGAAAACATCGGAAAGTCGGCGATGTATTCCGGGCAAATCGAGGGTGTCGGCCCACGCTATTGCCCCTCCATCGAAGACAAGATCGTCAAATTCGGCGAACGGGATGGTCATCAGATCTTTTTGGAGCCGGAAGGCCTCGACGACGATACGGTCTATCCGAACGGCATTTCGACGTCATTGCCGGCCGATGTACAACGGGCCTTTATTCACACAATCCCGGGACTGGAGCAGGTTACGATCCTCCAGCCTGGATATGCGATCGAATATGATCATGTCGATCCGCGTGAGCTCTCCGCGACACTTGAGGTCAAATCGCAGCCCGGTCTGTTTCTGGCCGGCCAGATCAATGGCACGACGGGTTATGAGGAAGCGGCCGCGCAGGGTTTGGTCGCCGGCATGAACGCGGCCCGTCGCGCCGGCGGAAACGATGGCCACGTCTTCAGCCGGACGGACAGCTATATGGGCGTGATGCTGGATGATCTGACCTCCCGCGGTGTGACCGAGCCCTATCGTATGTTTACCTCCCGCGCTGAATATCGCCTGTCTTTGCGTGCCGATAATGCGGATGCCCGGCTAACACCGCTCGGTCTGGAACTTGGTATTGTTGGAAAGGCGCGTGGCGATCGGTTTTTGGACTGGTCAGCGTCCATGGATCTGGCGCGGGAAAGCCTGAAGGCTTTGAAATTGTCTCCCAACGAGGCGGTGAACTATGGCCTGAAGATCAATCAGGATGGTGTTCGCCGAAGCGGTTATGATCTGCTGGCCTATCCGGATATCGACTATGCCAGGCTGATGTCGGTCTGGCCGGAGGCGCTCGGTGGCTTCCCCGTCCGGGTCCGGGAGGCTATAGAAATCGAGGCTGCTTATGCTGTCTATATGAACCGCCAGCAAAACGACATCGTCGAGACACGCCGTGAGGAAGATCGGAAGATCCCGCCGGATTTTGATTTTGCTGCACTCCCGGGGCTATCCATAGAGCTCAAACAGAAGCTTTCGGCAGCGCGACCGAGCAACCTCGCTCAAGCCGCGCGTGTGGACGGAATGACACCGGCAGCATTGACATTGCTGTTGGTTCATCTCAAACGCCAGCCAAATGATGATAGGGATCAGGTTGCTCACGCATGACGAGTCTGCCGCGCGAATTGAACGGTCTGAATGTTTCACGTGAAACCATTGACCGGCTGAACACCTTCGTCGCTCTGTTTCAGAAATGGGCAAAGACCATCAATCTGGTCGCGCCCTCGACTTTGGCAGAAACATGGAGCCGGCATATCGCCGATAGCGCACAGATTTATGCGCTGAATTCAGGTCCGCGAACATGGGTCGATCTGGGGAGTGGCGGCGGTTTTCCGGGTATCGTGACCTGCATTCTGCTGGGGGACACGAACGGCGGATGGGTTCATCTCGTGGAGAGCAACAACAAGAAGGCCGCCTTTTTGCGCACGGCCATTCTTGAGACGGGTGCGCGGGCTTCCGTGCATGCGATTCGCATCGAGGAAGCGCCATCCGTCATTGATAAGTGTGATGCCATCTCAGCGCGAGCCCTTGCCGATCTCGATCTTTTGATGGAATTCGGCCTGCCATGGGTGGAGCGCAATCCGGATTTGCGCTTTTTCCTTCACAAAGGCCGGGATTACCAGCGCGAGATCGATAAAGCGCTTGGTCGCTGGAGATTCGATCTGGTAAAACATGCCAGTGTCGTCGAGCCGGATTCTGTTGTGCTCGAACTGTCCAAGCTCTCGCGACGTTCTTAGGGATTGGCGGCGTCCATGATAGGCGAAAAAAACCGGATCATTACCATTGCGAACCAGAAGGGCGGTGTCGGCAAGACGACCACGGCCATCAATCTCGCGACGGCGCTTGCGGCCATCGGCGAGCGGGTGTTGATCGTCGATCTCGACCCGCAGGGTAACGCCAGCACGGGTCTCGGCATCGATCGCAGCCGCCGCGAATTGTCCTCCTACGACCTGATGGTCGGCAGCCATACTGTAGCCGAGACCGTGCTGGAGACGGCCGTGCCGAATCTCTCCATCATCCCCTCGACCATGGATCTGCTTGGTGTCGAGATGGAGATCGCCCAGCAGAACGATCGTGTCTTCCGCTTGAAGCGTGCGCTGGCCTCCTCCGAAGCCTTGTCTTACTCTTACGTTCTGGTCGATTGCCCGCCCTCGTTCAATCTGCTGACGATGAATGCGCTGGCGGCAGCGCATTCCGTTTTGGTGCCGTTACAGTGCGAATTTTTCGCACTGGAAGGGCTGAGCCAGCTTCTGGAGACGGTCGATCAGGTTCGCCGTACGGTCAATCCTCGGCTCGATATACAGGGCATCGTGCTCACCATGTTCGATTCGCGCAACAATCTGGCGCAGCAGGTCGTCAACGATGTGCGCACGCATCTCGGCGAAAAGGTGTATCATACGCTTATTCCGCGCAATGTGCGGGTATCCGAGGCGCCGTCCTACGGCAAGCCGGCCATTCTCTACGATCTCAAATGCGCCGGAAGCCAGGCCTATCTCCAGCTGGCCTCCGAAGTGATCCAGCGTGAAAGGCAGCGCAAGGCTGCTTGACTTCAGTATCCGTGAGTAGAACCGATGAACGATGACAACTCAAAGCGGCGTCTTGGTCGGGGTCTTGCTGCCCTGATCGGTGAAATGGATCAGCTTCCGGCTGCCGATATCGGCGCGCGGCCGGCAGTCAATCCGGATCGGCTCGTGCCCATCGAATTCGTCGGCCGCAATCCGCGCAATCCGCGCCGTTATTTCGATGAATCGGAATTGCAGGATCTCGCCTCTTCGATCCGCCAGCACGGCATCGTGCAGCCGGTCGTCGTTCGCACAACCGCGGACAATCGCTTTGAGATCATTGCAGGTGAACGCCGTTGGCGCGCGGCGCAACTGGCGGGCTTGATCGAGATCCCCGTCATCATCCGGGACGTGGATGACCGTACGGCTCTGGAAATCGCCATCGTCGAGAACGTGCAGCGTTCGGACCTCAATCCGCTGGAAGAAGCGATGGGGTACGAGCTGCTGATCGCCGATCATGGGTATACGCAGAACGATCTCGGTGAAATCATCGGTAAGAGCCGCAGCCATGTGGCAAACAGCCTTCGCCTGCTGAAACTGCCCGAACCCGTGCGCGACATGTTGGCTTCCGGTTCGCTTTCGGCGGGACATGCGCGCGCCCTTATTCCGACCTCCGATCCCATAGCACTCGCCAAGGCGGTTGTTGCCAAGGGCATGTCTGTGCGCGATGCCGAGAAATTGGCGCAGAATGACATCAAGGCGCAGAGCGATCCGAACCATGGCCAGGCCGCGCCGAAGGATGTGAAGGACGCGGACACGCTGGCACTGGAGCGCACGCTGTCCGATGTGCTTGGTCTCGATGTCACCGTGAACCACAAGGGCACTGGCGGACAGCTCAGGATCGCCTACAAGACCCTGGAGCAGCTGGAAGAAATCTGCCGGCTTCTGGAACGTCGCTAGAATAATCGCGAGAAAGCCGGCTATTTAGCCGGATTCAGCGTCGGGCGGATTGAAGCACGGTCGCCAGCATGGTCTGCATGGCGATCGTATCTTCCAGCGCGGCTCTTTGACGGCTTTGCAGGATCGCGGTTTGCAGCCTCTGGGTTTCCCGGCGAATGGCGGGGCCGGTCCAGGTCTTCAAGGCATTTTCCACGATCGGCTTGCGACGGAAATGCAGGTGGCGGCCGAGCGTTGCAATGACCTGGCCGGCGGGCGCGCGCTTTTCATCCATTTCGGCGCGCATGATTTCCAAAAGTTGGAACTGCCGCAGGCATCCCTGCAGGACAAGGAAGACCGGTGTCTTCGAAGAAACGATCTTCTGGATAGCGTGCAGGAACCCTTCGCGATCACCCTTGAGGATGGCGTCGATCGCGTCATCCGTGGAGATGGCGCTGGCATCGCCGACGATCTCCTCGACGTCTTGCTCCTCGATGATCTCCTTACCCCGGCAATAGAGTGCGAGCTTGCGCACCTCGTTGCGAGAGGCCAGTCGATCGCCGCCGATCGTTTCCATCAGGCGTTCGCGTGCCGCGGGCGAAATGCGCAGACCCTCCGTCGAGAGTTCCTGATCGATCAGGGCCTGGAGGGCGCGTCCATCATCCGCGTAACAGGCGATGGCAACGGCCTGCGGCGCCGATTCGGCTGCCTTGCGCAGTGCGGCCGCCTTCTTGAGATCGCCGGCCTCGACAATCAGCGTGGAATCGCCTGAGGGCATGCCCGCCAGCATTTCCAGCGCGTCCGAAACGCCCTTCTCGCTGCCGGCATTGCGGATCCAGACGAGGCGATCGCCACCGAAAAGGCCGATGGCGTTCATTTCGTCCATCAGCCTGCCGGCCTGGTTGCCGATTTCCCCCGCATCGAGTTTCACGACGGAAAAGGCGTCTGCGAGATCGACGCCGCTTGCGGCCGCCAGTGCTGCGGCGCGTTCGGAAACGAGACCGCGATCCGGCCCGTAAATGAGGAAGAGTCGCACGGGAAGAGGCTTCCGTTTCAGGAAGGCATCGAATTCGTGCGACTTGACTTCGGCCATAGCCGGCTCAGCGCCGTGCAAGCGCCGCGGCGACGTCCGCGCGGATAAGTTCCGCCAGTTCGTGTGCCGCGCGATTTTCGCCATCCCGAACGGCGCGCAGCTTGGCGAATTCCTGGAACGGGAAATCGACGAGGGCAACGCTGGACCGCTTGCCGGACGCCAATGTTTCGCCGGAGTCGGTCTTCGTCAGGTTGTAGTCGGCCGAAACGATGATACGGCCGGCGCGGGGAATGTCGCTACTGATATCCGTGAGCACGCCGACCTTGCGGACGGAGACATTGATCTCGAGGTGGTAGATCGCCGCCTGCGGCTCGCCGGCGCCGCCGGCAAACAGGAAGATCAGGTCGTTACGGACCTGCTGCTCGACGCGGTCATCGGCTTCCGAGATGGCGACTGCCGCCAGCTTGGTGTCCGTGCCGGCACCCGTGGAATAGAGCGGGCGTACCTGGCAGCCGGCCAGCGCGCCCATGAGGGCGATGCCGGCGGCGAGTTTTGCAAGGCGCGAAAGACCGGTTCCGTCAGACAACAACATTCACGATCCTCTGCGGTACGACGATGATCTTCTTGGGACGCTGGCCGGCGAGCGCGGCCTGGACGGGTTCGAGCGCGAGCACGGCCGCTTCGACCGCACTCTGGTCCGCATCGCGGGCGATTGTCAAATCCGCACGCTTCTTGCCGTTGATCTGCACCGGCAGGGTGATTTCGTTTTCCGCGACCAGCCGGTCTTCATAGGCCGGCCAGGCGACGGTTGCGACGAGGCCTTCGCCGCCGATCTCGCGCCAGGCTTCTTCGGAGAGATGCGGCGTCATCGGGGCGACGATGCGGATCAGGATGCCGACGGCTTCGCGCAGTGCCGAGACCAGATCGGCCGAAGCGGTGCCTGCAGCGGCATTGGTCAGCGGCGCGGCCAGCGCGTTGACGAATTCGTAGATACGCGCGACGGCCTTGTTGAAGGCGAGCTTGTCGTAATCGGCCTGGACGGCCTTCAGCGTCTTGTGGGCAATCTGCGAGACGGCCAGCGCTTCGCCGTCCGTACCCGGACGGCTTTCGGCGCCCTTGAGCGCGGGAGCCGCTTCGGAGATGAGGCGCCAGACGCGCTGGACGAAACGATGCGCGCCTTCGACGCCGGCTTCCGACCAGATGACGTCGCGGTCCGGCGGGGAGTCGGAGAGAACGAAGAAGCGGGCGGTATCGGCGCCGTAGGAGGCGATGATATCGTCGGGATCGACGACGTTCTTCTTCGACTTCGACATCTTCTCGATGGAGCCGATGGCGATTTCTTCGCCGGATTCGAGATGCAGCGCACGGCGCTTGCCGTCGACTTCCTCGATGCGGATCTCGGCCGGCGTCACCCATTCCCGCTTGCCGTCGATCGCGCGGCTATAGGTTTCGTGCACGACCATGCCCTGCGTGAAGAGACCCTTGAAGGGTTCCTTCACGTCGACATGGCCGGTGGCCTGCATGGCGCGGGTGAAGAAGCGCGAATAGAGCAGATGCAGGATCGCATGCTCGATACCGCCGATATACTGGTCGACCGGCAGCCAGGCATTGGCCGCCGCCGGGTCAGTCGGGTTGTTCTCCCACGGCGCCGTAAAGCGGGTGAAGTACCAGGAGGAATCGACGAAGGTGTCCATCGTGTCCGTCTCGCGGCGGGCATCCTTGCCGCACTGCGGGCAGGCGACGTGGCGCCAGGTGGCGTGACGGTCGAGCGGGTTGCCCGGCTTGTCGAAGGTGACGTCGTCGGGCAGCTGCACCGGCAGGTCGGCCTTCGGAACGGGCACGACGCCGCAGGCCTCACAATGGATGACCGGGATCGGGCAGCCCCAGTAGCGCTGGCGCGAAATGCCCCAGTCGCGCAGGCGGAAGTTCACCTTGCGCTCGCCCTGCGGGGCGTTGCCCAGCGTGGCTGCCGTGAGGCGCTTGGCGACCTCTTCGAAGGCCTCTTCGGTGCTCAGCCCATCAAGGAAGCGCGAATTGATCATCACGCCGTCGCCGACATAGGCCTCGTCACCGATGACGAAGGTCGCGGCGTCGCCATCCCTGGGCATGACGACGGGCACGACGGGCAGGTCATATTTGCGGGCGAAGTCGAGGTCGCGCTGGTCGCCGGAGGGGCAGCCGAAGATGGCGCCTGTGCCGTAGTCCATCAGCACGAAGTTCGCGACGTAAACCGGCAATTCCCAGCTGGGATCGAAGGGATGGCGCACACGGATGCCGGTGTCCATGCCCTTCTTCTCGGCCGTCTCCAGGGCGGCCAGCGAGGTTCCGGCGCGGCGGCATTCCTCGCAGAACGCCATGATTTCGGGATTGGTGGCGGACACTTCCCTGGCCAGCGGATGATCGGCCGAGATCGCCAGGAACGAGGCGCCGAACATCGTGTCGGGACGCGTCGTGTAGACGGTCACGTCCTTCTCGGCGGTCTCAGAGCCTTCGGCGACTTCCCAGCGCACCAGCATGCCTTCGGAACGGCCGATCCAGTTCTTCTGCATCAGCCGGACTTTTTCCGGCCACTGGTCGAGTGTCTCGAGCGAATCGAGCAGATCCTGGCTGAAATCGGTGATGCGGAAGAACCACTGGGTCAGCTCGCGCTGTTCGACCAGCGCTCCGGAGCGCCAGCCGCGGCCGTCGATGACCTGCTCGTTGGCGAGAACCGTGTGGTCGACCGGGTCCCAATTCACCTTGGACTGCTTGCGGTAGACGAGGCCCTTTTCCAGGAAATCCAGGAACAGGTGCTGCTGGCGCTGATAATATTCGACATCGCAGGTGGCGAATTCGCGCGACCAGTCGAGCGACAGGCCCATCGACTTTAGCTGCTTGCGCATCGTCGCGATGTTTTCATAGGTCCAGCCCTTGGGGTGGACCTTGTTCTGCATGGCGGCGTTTTCGGCGGGCATGCCGAAGGCGTCCCAGCCCATCGGGTGCAGCACGTTGTAGCCGCGGGCGCGCTTGTAGCGGGCGACGACGTCGCCCATCGCATAGTTGCGCACATGGCCCATATGGATGCGGCCCGAGGGATAGGGGAACATCTCTAGGACGTAATACTTTTCGCGCGGATCGTCGTTGTCGGTCAGGAAGACGTTTTCGTCGTTCCATTTTGCCTGCCAGCGGGGCTCGGCATCGCGCGGATTGTAACGTTCGGTGGCCATGTCTTTGATGTTCCGGAAGTCTTTTGGGAGTTTTGGCGAGCGGTTCGCCCATGCGAATATAGTGGCGAGACCTTCATCATGAAACCGCCGAAGCGTCAAGTTTTCCGGCCTCGTCAGGGTCTGTCGTGCTTGGCAAGCGGCGTCGTTTTCGCTAGGTCCTGACCCTCGATACCAGAGGAGAGTGACGATGGAGCTTCAGGACCGCCTCGCAGAGGTTCAGGGCCGCATGAAGAAGGCGGCGGCGGAAGCTGGCCGCAAGCCGGATGCGGTCACGCTCGTTGCGGTGTCGAAGACGTTCGATGCCGATTCCATCCGCCCGGCTATCGTCGCCGGCCAACGGGTCTTCGGTGAAAACCGCGTGCAGGAAGCGCAGGGCAAGTGGCCGGAGTTGCGCGCCGAGACCGACGGCATCGAGCTGCACCTGATCGGCCCGCTGCAATCCAACAAGACCGCCGAGGCCGTGGCACTGTTCGACGTCATCGAGACGGTCGATCGCGAGAAGATCGCCCGCACCATCGCCGACGAGATGAAGCGGCAGGGTCGCAGCTTGCGGCTCTATGTTCAGGTCAATACCGGCCTCGAGCCGCAGAAGGCGGGCATCGCGCCCGACGATACGGTGGCCTTCGTGACCTTCTGCCGCGAGGAGCTTGGCCTCTCGATCGAAGGGCTGATGTGCATTCCGCCGGCGGAGGAAAATCCTGGCCCGCATTTCGCGTTGCTGGCCAAGCTTGCGGAACGCTGCGGTCTTGAAAAACTCTCCATGGGCATGTCGGGCGATTACGACGTCGCCATCGGTTTTGGCGCGACCTCGGTGCGCGTCGGTTCGGCGATCTTCGGCACGCGCTGACGCGGCTTGACGGAACGCAGAAAGCCGCCCGGCCTTTTGAGGCTTTCGTCTCTCTTTGCGGATTGCCCGCCCTCTCCTATTCTTCCCGCTGAGGAACCGGCCGTTGATCGGCCGTGCATGGCGGGAGGAAGCGATGCAGAAAACCTATGCCGAGATCTATCGGGCGTGGAAGGACGATCACCACGCGCATTGGCGTGAGGCCGCGCGGGCGATCGACTGGTTCATGGAACCGACGGAGATTTTTGATGGTGACCAGGGCGTCTATGGCCGCTGGTTTCCTGATGCGCGCGGCAATACCTGTCACAACTGCGTCGATCGCCATGTGGCGGCGGGGCAAGGGGACGTCGCGGCGCTGATCTACGACAGCCCGGTGACCGGACGAAAGGCCCGCTTCACCTATGCCGAGCTGCTCGAGCGCGTGAACGCTATGGCGGCGGTTTTGGTCGATCAGGGCGTGGAACAGGGCGACCGGGTCATCCTCTACATGCCGATGATCCCCGAGGCGATTTTCGCCATGCTGGCCTGCGCGCGCATCGGCGCGATCCATTCCGTGGTGTTCGGCGGTTTTGCCGCAAATGAGCTTGCCGCCCGCATTGACGATTCGACGGCGAAGCTTGTCGTGACGGCGAGTTGCGGCATCGAGCCGAACCGCGTCGTCGCCTATAAGCCGCTGCTCGATGCCGCCATCGATCTGGCCCGTCACAAGCCGGACCGTTGCCTTGTCCTGCAACGGCCCGAGCTTGCCGCGACGCTACAGGATGGCCGGGACATCGATCTGGGCGCGGCGCTCGACGCGGCGCGCGGTCGCACCATTGCCTGCGCACCACTGGCGGCGACCAATCCGCTCTACATCCTCTATACGTCAGGCACGACCGGCCAGCCGAAGGGCGTCATCCGCGACAATGGTGGCCATATGGTCGCACTGGCCTGGACCATGCAGGCGCTCTACGGCGTGAAACCCGGTGAGGTCTACTGGGCGGCGTCGGATATCGGCTGGGTCGTCGGCCATTCCTACATCGTCTATGCGCCCCTGCTGAATGGTAGCACGACGGTGCTCTATGAGGGCAAGCCGATCGGCACGCCGGATGCCGGCGCCTTCTGGCGGGTGGTGGAGGAATACAAGGTCTCCGTGCTTTTCACGGCGCCGACGGCCTTCCGCGCCATTCGCAAGGAGGATCCCGAGGGCGCGCTCGTGAAACGCTACGATCTCTCCAGCCTCCGGGCGCTGTTTCTCGCCGGCGAGCGGGCCGATCCCGATACGCTGCGCTGGGCCGAAGCCGTGCTTGGCGTTCCCGTCATCGATCACTGGTGGCAGACCGAGACGGGCTGGGCGATCGTCGGCAATCCGCTCGGCCTCGATGCGCTGCCCGTGAAGCATGGTTCGCCTACCGTGCCCATGCCGGGTTATGATCTCCATGTGCTCGATGATGCCGGTCATGCGGTACCGGCCGGCACGCTCGGCAATATCGCCATCAAGCTACCCCTCCCCCCGGGTTGCCTGCCGAGCTTCTGGAATGCCGACGACCGGTTCCGCACCGCCTGCCTGTCGGATTTCCCCGGCTACTACAAGACGGCGGATGCCGGTTATATCGATGACGACGGTTATGTTTTCATCATGTCGCGCACCGACGACATCATCAATGTCGCCGGCCACCGCCTTTCGACGGGGGCGATCGAGGAGGTCTGCGCCGGCCATCCAGACGTTGCCGAATGCGCCGTCATCGGCGTCGCCGATGGCATCAAGGGCCAGGTGCCCGCCGGTTTCCTCGTCCTGAAGAGCAATGTTTCACGTGAATCATCGCTTGTGGAGGCTGAGGTCGTGGGCCTCGTACGCGAAAAAATCGGCCCCGTCGCCGCCTTCAAGACGGCGATCTGCGTGAAGCGCCTGCCAAAAACCCGCTCGGGAAAAATCCTGCGCGGCACGATGCAGAAGATCGCCGACCGCGAGGACTGGAAGATGCCGGCGACGATCGACGATCCCGCCATTCTGGACGAAATCGCGGAGGTTCTCGCGGAGCGACGGATCGGTTAGCCTGCTCCCTTCTCTTCCGTCATCCTCGGGTCAAGCTCAAGGATGACGTTGTGGGGAGGCAGCGTTCCGGCACGAATGCGAGGCACAAAAAAACCGGCCGCTTTGGCGACCGGTCTTATCGTTCTGTAATGGTGACGTCGCTTAGAAGCGGTCGTCTTCGTCGTCGTCCGGGGTGGACGACTTGAGCGACTTGAGCTTGGCGAAGACGGCGTCGGCGTCGATTTCCTTTTCCTCTTCACGGTCGCTGTAGGGCAGCTTTTCCGTTTCGTGGGCGGATTCGAGCGTGGCGCCGAGTTCGGCGGCCGTCGGCAGCGGGCGGCCCTTGGAGGCGCGTTCGACTTCGAGGTCGAGATCGATCTGCGAGCACAGGCCGAGCGTGACCGGGTCCATCGGTGTCAGGTTCGTCGAGTTCCAGTGGGTGCGTTCGCGGATCTGCTCGATCGTCGACTTGGTGGTGCCGACGAGACGCGAAATCTGCGCATCCTTGAGTTCCGGATGGTTGCGCACAAGCCAGAGAATGGCGTTCGGGCGATCCTGGCGCTTGGAGACCGGCGTGTAGCGCGGACCCTTGCGCTTGGATTCGGGAACGCGAACCTTGGGGTCGGAAAGCTTCAGCTTGTGGTTCGGGTTGCCCTCGGCGCGCGCGATTTCTTCACGCGACAGCTGGCCGGTCGAGATCGGGTCGAGACCCTTGATGCCCTGGGCTGATTCGCCGTCGGCGATCGCCTTAACTTCAAGCGGGTGCAGTTTGCAAAAAGTCGCGATCTGTTCGAACGACAGCGCCGTGTTGTCGACCAGCCAGACCGCGGTCGCCTTTGGCATGAGGAGCTGCTGAGCCATGCATATAGTCCTTCTGTCCGTCCGCGCCGGTGTCGCGGGTCGTGGGGTAGTTAGCCACTATGTTCCGGGAATTGCGCCCTCTATACAATCACTGTCGCAGAAATGCAATTCTTCAAGAGACAAATGACCTTTGTCTAATTGCCGTCATGCTTTGACCTGATATGAATGGCGCCGAGAGTGGCGGGGCCGGAGGAGAATACGGTTTCCGCGCATGCGCAGTCATGAGGGAGGCATCCATGTCCGCAAAGACCTATCCGGTCCTGAAATCCGCGAAAAACCGTGCGCTCATCGACAACGACACCTATCAGAAATGGTATCGTGAGAGCATCGAGAACCCGGAGCGCTTCTGGGACAAACACGGCATGCGCATCGACTGGTTCAAGCCCTATACGAAGGTGAAGAACACCTCGTTTTCCGGCAAGGTCCCGATCAAGTGGTTCGAGGACGGCATCACCAACGTCTCCTACAACTGTATCGACCGCCACCTGAAGGCGCATGGCGACGACGTCGCCATCATCTGGGAAGGCGACAACCCCTATATCGACAAGAAGATCACCTATAACGAGCTTTACGAACACGTCTGCCGCATGGCGAATGTGATGAAGAAGCACGGCGTGAAGAAGGGTGACCGCGTCACCATCTACATGCCGATGATCCCCGAAGCGGCCTATGCGATGCTCGCCTGCGCGCGCATCGGCGCCATCCACTCCGTGGTCTTCGGCGGCTTCTCGCCGGATGCGCTGGCCGGCCGTATCGTCGACTGCGAATCGACCTTCGTCGTCACCTGCGACGAGGGCGTGCGCGGCGGCAAGCCGATCCCGCTCAAGGAAAACACCGATACCGCGATCGACATCGCCGCCAAGCAGCATGTCATCGTCAACAAGGTTCTGGTCGTGCGCCGCACCGGCGGCAAGATCGGCTGGGCGCCGGGCCGCGACATCTGGCACCACAAGGAAGTGCTGACCGTTCCGCGCGATTGTCCGCCGGCCAAGATGAAGGCGGAAGATCCGCTGTTCATCCTCTACACCTCCGGCTCGACCGGCAAGCCGAAGGGCGTGCTGCACACCACGGCCGGCTACCTCGTCTATGCCTCGATGACGCACAAATACGTCTTCGATTACCAGGACGGCGATATCTACTGGTGCACGGCCGACGTCGGCTGGGTCACCGGCCATTCCTATATCGTCTATGGGCCGCTCGCGAACCGCGCCACCACGCTGATGTTCGAAGGCGTGCCGAATTTCCCGGATGCCGGCCGTTTCTGGGAAGTGGTCGACAAGCACAAGGTCAACATCTTCTACACCGCGCCGACGGCGATCCGCGCGCTGATGGGCGCCGGCGACGATTTCGTCAAGCGCTCCGACCGGTCGTCGCTGCGCCTGCTCGGCTCGGTCGGCGAGCCGATCAACCCGGAAGCCTGGGAATGGTATTACAATGTGGTCGGCGAAGGCCGTTCGCCGATCGTCGATACCTGGTGGCAGACGGAAACCGGCGGCATCCTGATCACCCCGCTGCCCGGTGCGACGGACCTGAAGCCCGGCTCGGCGACGCGGCCGTTCTTCGGCGTCAAGCCGGAACTGGTCGATAACGAGGGCAAGGTGCTGGAAGGGGCTGCCGACGGCAATCTCTGCATCACCGACAGCTGGCCGGGCCAGATGCGCACCGTCTATGGCGATCACAAGCGCTTCATCGAGACCTACTTCTCCACCTACAAGGGCAAGTATTTCACCGGCGACGGCTGCCGCCGTGACGAGGACGGATATTACTGGATCACCGGCCGCGTCGACGACGTGCTCAACATTTCCGGCCACCGCCTCGGCACGGCCGAAATCGAATCGGCCCTCGTCTCGCACCATCTCGTCTCGGAAGCGGCCGTCGTCGGCTATCCGCACGGCCTCAAGGGCCAGGGCATCTATTGCTACGTCTCGCTGATGGCCGGCGAGGAAGGCAATGACGCGCTGCGCCAGGACCTCGTCAAACATGTCCGCAAGGAAATCGGTCCCATCGCGACGCCGGACAAGATCCAGTTCGCGCCCGGCCTGCCGAAGACCCGCTCCGGCAAGATCATGCGCCGCATCCTGCGCAAGATCGCCGAGGACGACTTTGGCGCACTCGGCGACACCTCGACGCTCGCCGACCCGGCCGTCGTGGACGACTTGATCGCCAACCGCCAGAACAAGGCAGGCGGCTGATCGGTTCGAGTACGGAACGACAAAGCGAAACGGCGGCCAGTGGCCGCCGTTTTCATTTTAAGAAACTGCCTGTGAGGACGTTCGAGTGGGGCAACACCGGTCCTCCCCTCAAGCGTCACCCTCGGGCTTGACCCGAGGATCCACTCCTCCCCGCACCGTTTTACTTGCGGCATGGATCCTCGGGTCAAGCCCGAGGACGAGGAAGGAGAGGCTGGAGGTATGAGACATTCACGCGAAGATGATGCTTAAGGAGAGTGGATGCCTGAGCCGGATTCCCGCTCTCAGAAATCGATCGCCCGGCCCTTGATCTCCCAGTCGCCGAACCGTGCGGGGTCCTCGCCGCCGCGGCCGCCGATTTCTTCGGCGCGCTCGACGGGCTGGGCTGCCTTGCGGCGCTCCTCGGCCTCCTGCAGGGCGCGTTGGGCGGCGGGCGGGAGCACTTTGCGGCCGTCGGAATGATTGTCGTTGTCGCTGTCCATGAAAATCGGCATCCTTCCGGGATATTGAAGACGTGCGGATGGTTTCCCATCATATAGGAGCGTGACGACGCTGTGGAAAGCGCTGATTCACGTGAAACATATCCTTGACAACAAGGATCGACAAACCAGGTCGACCAGACCGGACAGGAGCCGAAAACGTATGAACATCGTTCGCACAGCCATGCTGCTCGCCGTCATGACGGCGCTTTTCATGGGCGTGGGCCTGCTCATCGGCGGCAAGGGCGGCATGATGATCGCGCTCGTCGTCGCGATCGGCATGAACGTCTTCTCCTACTGGAATTCCGACCGGATGGTGCTGTCGATGTACGGCGCCAAGGAGGTCGATGAGCGCACGGCACCCGAATACTACGGCATCGTGCGGGATCTTGCGGCGCGCGCCGGCCTGCCCATGCCACGCGTCTTCGTTATGAACAGCGACCAGCCGAACGCCTTCGCGACCGGCCGCAACCCGGAAAATTCCGCCGTCGCCGCCTCCACCGGCCTTCTCCAGGCGCTGTCCTATGAAGAGGTGGCGGGCGTGATGGCGCATGAGCTGGCGCATATCCAGAACCGCGACACGCTGACCATGACGCTGACGGCGACGCTTGCCGGTGCGATCTCCATGCTCGCCAACTTCGCCATGTTCTTCGGTGGCGGCCATAACCGCGAGAACAACAACCCGCTCGGTTTCGTCGGCGTGCTGATCGCCATGATCGTTGCGCCCTTCGCCGCCATGCTGGTGCAGATGGCAATCAGCCGCACACGCGAATATTCGGCCGACAAGCGAGGCGCGGAAATCTGCGGCAACCCGCTGTGGCTGGCCTCCGCTCTCGGCAAGATCGCGGTGGCGGCCGGCCGCGTTCCCAACGATGAGGCCGAACGTAATCCGGCGACGGCGCATATGTTCATCATCAATCCGCTCTCGGGCGAACGCATGGACAACCTGTTTTCGACCCATCCGAACACCGAGAACCGCATCGCCGCGCTCCAGGAAATGGCCCGCACCATGCAGGCCCGCTCGACGGAACCGGTCCGTGCTGATAATCCGTCACGCAAATCGCGCTCCGTACCGACGACGGGCTGGGGACGCGGTGGCTCCGAACCGCCCAAAGGTCCCTGGTCTTGAACGACGACACGCGCAGAAAAAAACCGTTTCCGAAACGACATGGCGGCCCCAAGCGGCCCGCACCGGAGGCGGTTGCAGAAAGCCAGCCGGAAAAGCCGGGTCTGCGCGCCCGGCAGGCGGCGGCAAAAATCCTTGCGGCCGTGGTCGATCGCAAGACCTCGCTCGACGGCATGCTGGATCTCGAAAACGGCAACCCCGCCTATCGCCAGTTGAACGATGCCGACCGGGCGTTGGTGCGCGCCATCCTCAACACGGCGCTGCGCCACCTTCCCCGCATCGAGACCATTCTCGACACGCTCGTCGGCACGCCGCTGCCGGATGGCGCGCGCGCCTTGCATCATGTCCTGACCGCCGCCGCCGCGCAGATTCTTTATCTCGACGTGCCGGATCATTCCGCCGTCGATCTCGCCGTCGAGCAGGCGCAGCTCGATCCGCGCAACCGTCGTTTCGCCAGCCTCACCAATGCGGTGCTGCGCCGGCTGTCGCGCGAAAAGGCCTCGCATCTCACGGCGACCCGCGCCGTGCCCGTCATTCCCGAGTGGTTTTACGACCGCCTCGCCGACATCTATGGCCGCGAGCATGCCGGCCGCATCGCCGAAGCGATGTTGCAACCGTCGGCCATCGATCTCACCGTCAAGTCCGATGCCGAAGGCTGGGCTGCCAAACTCGGCGGCCGCGTGCTGCCGACCGGCTCCGTCCGGCTTCCCGCGGCCTCCGGCGCCATTCCCGCGCTGGAAGGCTTCGAGGACGGGCAATGGTGGGTGCAGGATGCGGCGGCGAGCCTGCCGGCAAAACTGTTCGGCGATCTCAAGGGCAAGCGCGTCGCCGATCTCTGCGCGGCCCCCGGCGGCAAGACGGCGCAGCTGTTGCTCGCCGGCGCTGAAGTGACGGCGCTCGACCAGTCCGGCAACCGCCTGAAACGCCTCATCGGCAATCTCGAGCGTCTGGGCCTTTCGGCGACGACGCAGGAGATCAACATGGCGGATTTCCGCACTGACGATCTCTTCGATGCCGTCCTGCTCGATGCCCCCTGCTCCTCCACCGGCACGATCCGCAAACATCCCGACGTGCTCTGGACGAAAGGTCCCGAGGATATCGAAAAGCTTGCGCGCCTGCAGGAGCGCCTGTTGCGTCATGCCCTGACGCTGGTCAAGCCGGGCGGCGAGCTCGTCTTCTCCAATTGCTCGCTTGATCCCGACGAGGGCGAGGACATGGTTTCGCGCGTGCTTGCCGACAACGCGGACTGGCGAATCATTCCGGCCGATCCTGCCGACTGGCCGGGTCTGGAGGACGCGGTTTCGCCACGCGGCGAGCTGCGCACGACCCCCGCCATGCTGCCGGCAACCGGCGATCATGCGGGCGGATTGGATGGATTTTACGCGGTAAGGCTTCGGAAAGCCGGTTGAGCGCAAAATCATCCCAAAATATTGCCGAGGTCATCAACAGTCCATCAGCGGGCGATGAATTGACGGCGCTCCTCTCCTCGGCCTACCTATAGGTCTGGAGGCGTTCGTTAACCATGCAGCTTTCCGACCGGCAGCGGCTATCCTATCTGTATATGCGTGAAGGCTGGCGGCGCTTCTCGCGAAGGCTTGCGCTCGGACGGATCAGCGCCATGCGGTTTTCCGGCGGTACGCCGGACCGTCTGATCGTCGCGCCGACCGATCTGCACCCGGCCGATTCCTTTGCCGGCGAAGAAATCACCGCCGGCCGTTTCCCGCTCGCCGGCCGCAGCCTCGAATGCGAGGACGAATCGCCCTTCGCGCTGGAACTGCCGTCGGAAGAATTCGCCGTTCGCCTGCATTGCTTCGGCTGGCTGCGCCATATGCGCCTTGTCGATCCGGAAAAGGCAGCGCTGACGACCCGCTTCATCGTCGACGACTGGCTGCAAAGCCATGGCCGTGTCATCGGCGGGCTCGCCTGGCGGCCGGATGTGACGGCGCAGCGCATCATCGCCTGGCTCTCCCATTCGCCCGTCGTGCTGAAGGATGCCGATTATCCTTTCTACCGCCGCTTCCTGAAGAGCCTCGCCTTCCAGGTGCGCTACCTGCGTCACGTCGCCGATACGACGCGTGACGGCGAGCCGCGGCTGCGCGTGCGCATCGCACTCGCCATGGCTTCCATCGCCATGCCCTCCTCGCCGTCCAAGATGCGCAAGGCTGCGCGTCATCTCGATGAGGAGCTGGACCGGCAGATCCTGCCGGACGGCGGCCATTGCTCGCGCAATCCGCGCGCGGCGCTCGATCTGCTGCTCGACCTGCTGCCGCTGCGCCAGACCTATGTCAATCTCGGCCACGACATGCCGACGCAGCTCATTCCCTGCATCGACCGCATCTATCCGGCCCTGCGCTTCTTCCGCCATCAGGGCGGCGAACTCGCGCTGTTCAACGGCGCGACCTATACGCTGGCCAATGAGCTGATGTCGGCGCTGCGCTACGACGAGACGGGCGGTGCGCCCTTCAAGGCCCTGCCCTCGATCAATTACGACCGAGTGGCGGTGAAGGACACCGTCGTGCTGATGGATACGGGCATGCCGAAATCCGTCGACCTCTCATCGACCGCGGCGGCCGGCACGCTCTCCATCGAGGTGTCCTCCGGAAAGAACCGCTTCATCGTCAATTCCGGTCGCCCACGCTTTGCCGGCGAGGCGATGCGGCAGATGTCGCGCATGACGGCCGCCCATTCGGTGGCCACGCTGAACGACACCTCCTCCTCACGCATTTCCAGCTCACGTTTCCTCGGGCCGATCATCATCGGCGGCGTCGGGAAGGTGAATGTCGCGCGCATCGAACGCGATTCCGGCGCCGATGGCGTGACGGCGAGCCATGACGGCTATCTCAAGCGTTTCGGTCTCCTCTATGAGCGCGATATCCTGGTTTCGCCGACGGGCGGCGAGATCCGTGGCCGCGAGCGTTTCTTCAAGCCGGCAACGCCGAATGCGCCTATCGAGAAGGGCACGGCTGTCGTGCGCTTCCACATCCACCCGACCATTCAGCTCTATCGCGCCTCGGCCAACGAGACGCGGCTGGTGGCGCCGGATGGTGAGGCCTGGGCGCTGACCTGCCTCGATGTGCCCGTCGAGGAGGAGGAAGACGTCTTCTTCGCCGATCCCTCCGGCGTGCGCCCGTCCCGGCAGCTGACGCTGACCATGCCGCTTGCCGAGATGCCGGAAGTTCAGTGGTCTCTCGCGCGGCAACGGTGAGTGTTCGGGGGTGAGAATTCAGCCTTTCAAGGTTTTCTCCCGCGCACGCCTGTGATAACGGGGCGCATGACCATCCGCCCCCTCCTCCCGGGGGCGCAGAACGGAGCGCCCCATGGCCGTTGTTTCCAAGAAAATCCCCGCCCCTGACCGCGTTGCCATCCGCACCGCGCTTCTGTCCGTGTCCGACAAGACCGGTGTCGTCGAGCTTGCCAAGGCACTCGCCGACAAGGGCGTTCGCCTGCTATCGACCGGTGGCACGCACAAGGCACTCAGCGATGCCGGCCTCGCCGTCACCGACGTTTCCGAAGTTACCGGCTTTCCGGAAATCATGGATGGCCGCGTAAAGACGCTGCACCCGTCTGTCCATGGCGGCCTCTTGGCGATCCGCGATGATGCCGAGCATGTCGAGGCGATGAAAGCGCACGGCATCGGCGCGATCGACCTCACCGTCATCAACCTCTATCCGTTCGAGGAAGTCCGCGCCAAGGGCGGCGATTATCCGACGACGGTCGAGAATATCGATATCGGCGGTCCGGCGATGATCCGCGCCTCGGCCAAGAACCACGCCTATGTGGCCATCGTCACCGACCCCTCGGATTATCCGGCGCTGCTGGAAGAACTGGCCGACGGTTCGACCTCCTATGCCTTCCGCCAGCGCCTTGCCGCAAAGGCCTATGCCCGTACGGCAGCCTATGACGCGGCCATTTCCAACTGGTTTGCCGAGGCGCTCGATATCGCCATGCCGCGTCACCGCGTGCTGGGCGGTGTTTTGAAGGAAGAGATGCGCTACGGCGAGAACCCGCACCAGAAGGCAGGCTTCTACGTCACCGGCGAAAATCGCCCCGGCGTGGCCACTGCGACCCTGCTGCAGGGCAAGCAGCTCTCCTATAACAACATCAACGACACGGACGCCGCCTTCGAGCTCGTCGCCGAGTTTCTGCCGGAAAACGGCCCGGCCTGCGCGATCATCAAGCACGCCAATCCCTGCGGTGTGGCCACCGGCAAGACGCTGAAGGATGCCTATGCACGGGCACTCGCCTGCGATCCGGTCTCGGCCTTCGGCGGCATCATCGCGCTGAATTCGACGCTGGATGGCGAGACGGCGGAAGAAATCGTCAAACTGTTCACCGAGGTCATCATCGCGCCCGATGCCGACGAGAAGGCCCGCGCCATCATCGCCTCCAAGCCGAACCTGCGCCTGCTGGTGACGGGCGCCCTGCCCGATCCGCGCGTGCCGGGCCTCTCCGCCAAGACCGTCTCCGGCGGTCTGCTCGTGCAGAGCCGCGACAATGGCATGGTCGAGAATCTCGAGCTCAAGGTCGTCACCAAGCGTGCGCCGACGGCGCAGGAGCTGATCGACATGAAGTTCGCCTTCAAGGTCGCCAAGCATGTGAAGTCGAATGCGGTCGTCTATGCCAAGGACGGCCAGACGGCCGGTATCGGCGCCGGCCAGATGAGCCGTGTCGATTCTGCCCGCATTGCCGGCCTGAAGGCCGAAGAGGCTGCCAAGGCCATGGGTCTGGTCGAGCCTTTGACGCGCGGCTCCGCCGTGGCCTCGGAAGCCTTCCTGCCCTTCGCCGACGGCCTGCTCTCGGCGATTGCCGCTGGCGCGACTGCCGTGATCCAGCCGGGTGGTTCGATGCGCGACGCGGAAGTCATTGCCGCGGCGGATGAAGCGGGCGTCGCCATGGTCTTTACCGGCATGCGTCACTTCCGCCACTGATCCTTAGCCGGAGTCTTCCCAGAAATCGAAACGCCCCGCTTGCGGGGCGTTTTGCGTTTCAGGCCTCGACTTTCGCGGCTGGATAGGGCGTGCGCAGCAGGAGCAGGAAGCCGACCACGAGGAAGACGATGAGCGCCATCATGCCCGCGCGGGCGGAGCCCGTTGCCGTGGTGATGAGGGCGACGGAGAGCGGCGCCAGGAAAGACGTGGCGCGGCCCGAGAGGGCATAGAGGCCGAAGTAGCGGCCGGCCTCGTCCGGGTGGATACTCTGGGCGAGATAGGAGCGTGCCGAGGCCTGCACAGGCCCGAAGGCGACGCCGATCAGCAGGCCGTAGAGGATATAGGCCTTTTCCGCCGCGGTGCCGAAGAGGCCGCCGGAATCCTCTGTCGGAAACGGGATCAGGCCGAACAGGGTGAAGCCGGGGCCGGTCGAGACGATACCGACCGTCGCAATGGTCAGGCAGACGAGGCTCATGACGACCACGGTCTTGGAGCCCAGCCGCGTATCGAGCCGGCTGGCATAGAGGCAGCCGCCGATGGCGACGACATTGAGGATGATGCCGTAGATGCCGAGTTCGAAGGTCTGCCAGGCGAACATGCCGGCGGCAAAGGTGCCGCCGAGCGCCAGGAGGCCGTTGACGCCGTCCTGATAGATCATGCGGGCGACGAGGAAGCGCAGGATGCCGGGCTTGTTCTTCAGGTCCTTCAGCGCCTCGGAGAGGTCGGCGAAACCGGCGCGCACGGCGGCGGCGATCGGCAGGGCCTTGCTCTGGTCCGGCGTGAAGAAGAACATCGGCAGGATGAACACGAAATACCACAGTGCCGAGATCGGCCCGGTGATGCGGGCATCCTCGCCGGCCGCCGCATCGAGGCCGAAGAGCGGGGCGATGCCGATGGCCGTCTTGCCTGTCTCCGGATTGGCGGCAAGCAGCGCCACGACCGCGATCAGCACGATCATGCCGCCGAGATAGCCGAGGCCCCAGGCGATGTTGGAGATGCGGCCGGTATCCTCAGGGCGCACGAGCCGCGGCATCATGGAATCGTTGAAAACGATCGAGAATTCCGCAGCCACCGTCGCCAGGACGATCAACACCATGGCGTAGAGCAGGCTGCTGCCGGGTTCGGCATACCAGAGTGCGGCAAGCGAAAGGATCTTGATGGCCGCAAAGACGGCGATCCAGGGTTTTCGCGCACCGGAAGCGTCGGCAATCGAGCCCATGATGGGGGCGAGAAGCGCGATCGCGATACCGGAGAGGGTGAGCGTGTAGCTCCAGGCGGCCTGGCCGGCGGCGTGGTCTTGCGTGAGACGCGAGACGAGATAGGGACCGAAGATGAAAGTGGTGATGACGGTGAAGAACGGCTGCGCCGCCCAATCGAACAGCATCCAGCCTGCAATACCGAGACGGCCCGTACGTGGCCCCCGGCTTTCCGTGACAATCGTCATCGCCCCTCCCAATGTGTCGGGGGCGATGACCGCACCCGTCCCCAAGCCGGCTAACGGGATCCGTCAGCCGGCAGGGACTGTGTCATTTCGCCCGTTCCTGTGCAAGGTCGCTCAGGATGCCCGCAGCGACCGAGACCTTGGCCAGCGTCGCTTCGCCGGCTTCCGTCAAGGCCGAGAGGTTTGCCGTCACGCGGGCAAGCCGCTCCTTGTCGCCCTGCTGCCAGGTGGCGAGCGGCGCCTTGTCGCCCTTGTGGCGCGTCAGCACCACGGTGGCGAGGTCGCGCCGGGCATTGGCGATATCGGTGAGGCTGCGCTGGAGGGCGAGCGCCTCGTAGAGATCGCCGGTGGGAATGCGGCTTGCCGATGACAGGAGCCGGCCGATGTTCAGCGTCGCGCTGATGCCGGCGAAGGTCTGCGCCGTCTTGGCGAGCGTGTCCCCCGTCGCGTTGGCGATCAGCATGACCTCGGGCACGAAGGTGAGCATGGAGAGCGTCGCGATTTCCTCCGCAAGCTCGGCCGGAACGCCTTCATCCTCATAGGCATGCGCCTTGCGGCGAGCCTCGTCGCCGGCGGCGTCCGATACCAACGTGGAAAGCTGCGGACGCAGCTGCTTCAGCGCCTGCTTGAGCTTGTGCACCGCCTGATCCAGCGGGCCGGAGACGGCGCCGGTGGTCAGAAGCAGGCTGGTGACGCTGGCATAGATGCGGCCGATCTCTTCATAGAGCTCGTTCTGCAAGGTGCCGGCCACCTGGTTGTCCAGCGCATCGACGCCTGCATAGAGCGCGGCAAGGCCGTAACCGTCACGGGCGATCACCGCCGCCTTCACCGCATCGGCCGGGCCGAAGCCGGTGCCGTCGGTCAGGCCGTTGATGAAGGCCGGGCCGCCGCGGTTGATCACCTCGTTGGCGAGGATCGTCGCGATGATCTCGCGGCGCAGGCGATGCGAACGGATATCGTCCGCATAGGTCTTCTGCATCTTGGCCGGGAAGTAACCGGTCAGAGTCGGCTCGAAATAGGGCTCGTCCGGCAGGTTGGTGTGAACGATCTCGTCGAACAGGACCAGCTTGGCATAGGAGAGCAGCACGCCGATCTCCGGCCGCGTCAGCGGCTTGCCGGCCTGGTAGCGCTCGGCGAGCGTGCGGTCGTCGGGCAGCGTCTCGACCTTGCGGTTGAGCAGGCCGGCGGCCTCGAAGCGATCCATCAGGCGGGTCAGGGGGGCGCGGTTGGCCGTGCCCTGCTTTTCCGTCAGCGAGATTGCCAGTGATTGCAGGTAGTTGTTGCGCAGCACGAGATGGCCGACTTCATCGGTCATCGAGGCGAGCAGCACGTTGCGCTTGGCGCGGGTCAGCCGCTCGTCGCGCATGGCCGAGGCGAGTGCGATCTTGATGTTGACCTCGACGTCCGACGAGTTCACGCCGGCCGAGTTGTCGATGGCGTCCGAATTGCTGCGGCCGCCCTTGAGCCCGAAGGCGATACGGCCGCGCTGGGTGACGCCGAGATTGGCGCCCTCGCCGATCACCTTGGCGCGAACGTCCTCGCCGACGATGCGGATCGGGTCGTTGGCGCGGTCGCCGACTTCCGCATCCGTCTCGTTCTGGCCGCGGATATAGGTGCCAATGCCGCCGAACCACATCAGGTCGACCGGTGCCTTGAGGATGGCGGTCATGATCTCGAACGGGGTGGCCTTGGCCTTGTCGAGGCCGATGACGGCTTGTGCCTCCGGCGTCAGCGTCACGGATTTCTCCGTGCGCGGAATGATCATCGCGCCCTTGGAGAGGACCGAGCGATCATAGTCCTGCCAGCTCGAACGCGGCAGGTTGAACATGCGGCGACGCTCGGCAAACGACGTATCGGTATCCGGCGAGGGATCGATGAAGATGTCGCGGTGGTCGAAGGCCGCGACGAGCTTGATCTTGCGCGACAGCAGCATGCCGTTGCCGAAGACGTCGCCCGACATGTCGCCGACGCCGGCGACCGTGAACGGCGTCTTCTGGATGTCGATGTTCATCTCGCGGAAGTGGCGCTTGACGGTCTCCCAGGCGCCACGGGCGGTGATGCCCATTTTCTTGTGGTCGTAGCCGGCCGAGCCACCCGACGCAAAAGCGTCGTCGAGCCAGAAGCCGGCCTCCTGCGCAAGGCCGTTGGCCGTATCGGAGAAGGTTGCCGTACCCTTGTCGGCGGCGACGACGAAATAGGGATCGTCACCGTCGATGCGCACCGTATCGGCCGGCGGCACGACGTCCTGGCCGACGATATTGTCGGTGACCGAGAGCAGCGTTCGGATATAGGTCTTGTAGGCCTCGGTGCCGGCCTTGAAGATCGCGTCGCGGCTGCCGCCGACGGGAAGCTGCTTGGGATAGAAGCCACCCTTGGCACCGACGGGCACGATAACCGAGTTCTTGACCTGCTGCGCCTTCACGAGGCCGAGCACTTCCGTGCGGTAGTCCTGCGCACGGTCCGACCAGCGCAGGCCGCCGCGGGCGACCTTGCCGAAGCGCAGATGAACGCCCTCGACTTCCGCGCCATAGACGAAGATTTCGCGGAACGGGCGCGGCTCCGGCAGGCCGTCGAGCGCCTTCGGGTCGAGCTTGATCGCAAAGGTCTTGCGCGGCTTGCCGTCGGCATCGTGCTGGAAGTAGTTGGTGCGCAGCGTCGCCTGGATGGCGTTGACGTAGCGGCGCAGGATCCGGTCCTCGTCGAGGCTCGGTACGTTGGCCAGCGCCTCCTCGATTGTGGTGGAGATGTCACCGGACTTCTTCTCGCGCTGGCGCTCGGTGAGCTTCGGGTCGAGGCGGGTTTCGAAAAGGCGGAAGAGATTGGCGGCAATGGCCGGATATTTGTTGAGCGTATCGGCGATATAGCCCTGCGAATAGGCGATGCCGGTCTGGCGCAGATAACGCGAATAGGTGCGCAGCGCCATGATCTCGCGGGCCGAGAGGCCGCCGGTGAGCACCAGGCGGTTCAGCGCGTCGTCGTCCACGTCGCCGTGCCAGGCGGCCAGGAACGCTTCCTCCAGCATGGGGCTCAGCTTGGCGAGGTTGATTTCCAGGCCGTCGCGCTGCTTCAGCTCCATGTCGTGCAGGATGACGCGGCGCTCATGGCCGTCGAAGCTCGCGAGCGTCAGGTCGTGCGTCTGTTCGCTGATGACGTTGAAGCCGAGATTTTCGAGCAGCGGCACGCGCCGCGACAGCGAAACCGGTTCACCGGCGTGGAAGATCTTCAGCTCCACGGTGGCAAGATCGGTGTTCCAGGCCTTGCGGTAGAAGGAGATGCGGATCGGGTTTTCCGAGGTCGCCGTCGAAATCAGGGCGAGGTCGGCATTGGCTTCGGCCGGGGTGAAGTCTTCCTGATAGCCGGTATCGGCGACGAGGCGAAGACCATCGGCGCTGGACAGCGCCTCGAAACGGTCGGTCCAGCGCGTGGCGATCTCGCGCACGGCCTGTTCCAGCTTGTTCTGGGCAATGCGCGGCGTCTTGCCGCCGGAACGGCCGATGATGAAGTGCACGCGGGCGAGGCCACCCTCGGGGAAAGCCGGGTAATAGGCCGAGACGCGGCCGTCATAAGCCGACTTCAGATAGTTGCCGATCTTTTCGCGCACGTCGGAATCGTATTGCTCGCGCGGCACGTAGACGATGACGGAAACGAACCGGTCGAAACGATCGATGCGCGGCAGGACGCGGATGCGCGGCCGGTCGGAAAGCTCGTTGATCTGTTCCGAGAAGGTGGCGAGCAGGCCGGGATCGATCTGGAAGAGATCGTCACGCGGATAGGATTCCAGCGTGTTGATCAGCATCTTGCCGGAATGGCTCTTCGGATCGTAGCCGAAATGGTCGATGACCGCCTCGACCTTGGAGCGCAGAAGCGGGATTTGGCCGGCGGCATGCGTATAGGCCGTCGAGGTGAAGAGGCCGACGATGCGCAGCTCGCCCACCACCTTGCCCTTCTCGTCGAAGCGCTTCAGGCCGACATAATCCATATAGGCGCGGCGGTGCACGACGGATTTCACATTCGCCTTGGTGACGATGAGGAAATCCGGGCCTTCAAGGAATTCGAGGATTTCCGGCGTCGTCGTCACGGCGTCCTTGCCCAGCCGCAGCACGCGCACGTCCGGGTCGGAGAGAATGCCGAGGCCTTCGCCGCCGCGCTCCACCGTCGCCTGCTCGCCCTTGCCGGAATAGGAATATTCGCGCATGCCGAGGAAGGTGAAATTGTTGCCGCGCAGCCAGTCGAGGAAGGCGAGCGCCTCGCCCTTGCCGGGCTTGTCCTTGGCATAGCGCTCCATATCGGCCGTGACGCCGTTGAGCTTTTCCAGCATGGACGGCCAGTCGTCGACGGCCAGATGCACCTGGTTCAGCACGTTTTTCACGCGCTCCGTCAAGGCCGCCGCTTCGGCGGGCAGGAGTTCGGAGAGATGGATTTCGATATGGCTGACGCGCTGCGCCGGCTCGCTCTCCTCGTCCGGCGAGAAGAGCTTCGGCGCTTCGTCCGTGGCGACGACGAGGATCGGGTGGATGGCGAGGTGGATGTCGCGGTGCGTGCTCGTCACTTCGCCCATGACCGAATCATAGAGGAAGGGCTGGTTGCGGTCTGTGACGGAGAGGACGGAGACCGGCTGGCCCTGGGGTTTTACGTCCGGCCGGGTGGTGACTGTGACGCGCGGTGCGCTGCCGTCCCAGGCTTCGATTTCCGCCATGGCATGGGCGGAGGCGGCGGCCAGCATCGGGCCGGTATAGTGCTCCAGATCGTCCTTGCTGGCACGCCCGAAGAGGATATCGGGGTTGAGCGTCTTTGCGCCAAGCGCAGCAGCTGCGGCCTTTGCGGCCTCGATGTGTTTTTCTCGTTTCACGTTGGTCCGGGCACCCATGGAATTCTCCCTCAAATCCGATGCCCGGACGTTAGCAGAAGAAAAAATACGCGCGACGAAATTTGTGCATTTGCGAGAAAATTCAATCGATTTTGTCAGAGATAGGTCAGTTTTGCTGTCGTTTTATCGCTAAATTGCCGATTTTTCGTCGAAAAGTAGCCAAAAAGCGATGAATAGCGCCCTGTGCTGTCCTGCAACATAAGGGCGTAAAGGGGCCGGGCGTTGACAGGCACAAGCCCCCTTGCCATCACTCAGGCGAAACGAAGGAAGCCGGGTATGAGCGAGAGCGACAAGGGCACCGTCATCGTCATTTCGAGCCATGTGGTGCGCGGCACGGTGGGCAACCGCGCCGCCGTCTTTGCGCTCGAAACGCTTGGGCATCCCGTCTGGGCGCTTCCGACGGTCATCCTGCCCTGGCATCCGGGCCAGGGCCGCGCGACGCGCGTGGCAATTTCCGACGACGATTTCGACGCGATCATCTCCGACCTGATCCGAGCGCCCTGGCGCGGCGAGGTGAAGGCGGTGCTGTCGGGTTATCTCGGCAGCGCGGCGCAAGCCCGTTCCGTGGCGCGGCTGGTCGAGGGTCTCAGAGCCGACAATCCCGACCTTCTCTATATGTGCGATCCCGTCTGCGGCGATGAGCGCGGGCTTTACGTGCCGGAGGCGACGGCGGTGGCGATCCGCGACAGCCTGATCCCGCTCGCGTCGATCACCACGCCGAACCGCTTCGAGCTAGCCTGGCTTGCCGGCGCGCCGCTGGAAACCAACAATGCGATCGTGGAGGCCGCCCTTTCGCTCGGCCCGGCGCGCATGCTCGTCACCTCCTCGCTGCCGCTGATGGCGGGCAGCACCGGCAATCTCTATCTCTCCGGGCGAAGCGCGCTTCTGGCCGAGCATCGGCTGGTGGAGAACCCGCCGAACGGAACGGGCGACCTGCTTGCGGCCATTTTCCTCTCCCGGCTCATGGAAAATCTGCCCGAGGAGCGGGCGCTGATGCTGGCGACGGCGAGCGTCTTCGAGATCGTGGCGCGCACCGCCAAGCGCGGTGCCGACGAGCTGACGCTGGAGCAGGATGCCTCCAGCATTTCCACACCCATGGCCATGGTGCATATGCGCCGTCTCCTGCATCCGGCGCAAACACGCCGGTCCTGACACGCCGATCCGACCTTGCGTCAATCCTTGCGGAGTGGTTTATGCGGGAAACCGGATGGAGCCTCGTCCGGTGGACCGCATCACGGGGGTATTCCGACCTATGAACCGCTTTCCCGATCGTCTTCTGAATGGCTATCGCAATTTCATGTCCGGCCGTTATTCCGAGCAATCCGCCCGCTACAGGGCGCTTGCCGAAACGGGCCAGAAACCGAAAACCCTCGTCATTGCCTGTTGTGACTCTCGCGCAGCACCCGAGACGATCTTCGACAGCGGTCCGGGTGAATTGTTCGTCATGCGCAACGTGGCCAATCTCGTGCCGCCCTACGAGCCCGACGGTCAATATCATGCGACATCGGCGGCACTCGAATTCGCCGTCCAGTCGCTCAAGGTTTCGGATATTCTGGTGATGGGTCATGGCCGCTGCGGCGGTATCAAGGCTGCGCTCGATCCGGATGCCGAGCCCCTTTCGCCGGGCGATTTCATCGGCAAGTGGATGGGCATGCTGAAGCCCGTGGCCGAGCAGATCCAGGGTGCGGAAATCCTGACCCAGGGCGAGCGCCAGCGGGCACTGGAACGGGTGTCGATCCGCAACTCCATCGCCAATCTGCGCACCTTCCCCTGCGTGCGCATCCTGGAAGAAAAAGGCCGCATCCAGCTGCATGGCGCCTGGTTCGACATTTCGACCGGCGAGCTGTGGGTCATGGACGCCGGCACGGGCGATTTCCAGCGGCCGAGCGCCTGATCGTTGTTTTTCTGGCCTGAAAAAACAAAGCCCGGCGTGGTCTCCCGCGCCGGGCTTTTTCAATTCCAGATGACCAGCGATCAGTCGCCGTCGATTTCCGCGCCGATGATGGCGATCGCGCGCTGGTAGACGCTGGCCGCGTTCCAGCCCTGCAGGGCGCCGAAATTGCCCTGGCCGGGCTGGTAGCCGCCGCCGGCGCTCCAGCCATGGCCGCGCAGGAAGTTGGCGGTGGAGGCGAGCGCATCGGCCTTGGAGCCGACGAGATCGATACGGCCGTTGCCGTCACCATCGACGCCGTATTTCAGGACGTTGGCCGGCAGGAACTGCGTCTGGCCGATTTCGCCATGGGCGGCACCGCGCGCCGTGGTGCTCAGCGTGCCGTTCTGCACGAGCTGCAGGGCGGCGTAGAGCTGGTTGGTAAAGTAATCCGAGCGACGGCAGTCATAGGCGAGCGTCGCGACGGCGGACAGCGTGTGTTCCTTGCCGAGGAAGCCGCCGAAGCCGGTTTCCATGCCCCAGATCGCGATCAGCGGGCCGGCGGGAACGCCGTAGCGGGCTTCGATGCGGTTGAACAGGGCGGCATTCTGCTTCTTCATGCTCTTGCCGCGGCTGATGATGGCCTTTCCGCCGCGCTTTTGCATGAACTGGTCGAGCGAGAGCTTGAAGCTCTTCTGGCCGCGGTCGGCGCGGATCGTGGCGCGGGCATAGCTGACATTGGCGAAGGCCTTGTCGAGCGTCGAACGGCTGATGCCGCGACCGGCCGCCTCGTCCTTGAACGCTTCGACCCAGGCCGGAAAACCGCCCCCATCATTCCCGCACTTGGCGGCCTGAGCCGCTGCCGGTACCGCCGCCGTGGCGATCATTGCGGCCAGCACCTTGGCCACGCTCTTGATCATGCCCATGAAAAACCCCGTGATCTCGTGAATTCCGCTGCGGGAGCATGGCATGCTCCCTTGTTCCTGTCATCGCACCTTGCCGTGAAGCCGGGCCATGCAGCCCGGTTCAAAGCGAAGTCCCGATTGTTCTCAAACGGAACAACCGGGACTTTTATTTAAACCTGGTTAAGGGATCGTTGCCACATTTCACCGAAATGCCGCAAACGCGCCCGTCCCAAAGAATTAAGCGGCCTGCTTCTTCGCCTTGATCAGGCCGCGCGCGACGAGCAGCTCGGCGATCTGGATGGCGTTGAGGGCGGCACCCTTGCGCAGGTTGTCGGAGACGACCCACATGTTGAGGCCGTTTTCGACGGTCGCGTCCTCGCGGATGCGCGAGATGTAGGTGGCGTCTTCACCGGCCGATTCGTAAGGCGTGATGTAGCCGCCGTTCTCGTGCTTGTCGATGACCTGGCAACCCGGCGCTTCGCGCAGGATGTCGCGGGCCTCGTCCGCCGTGATCTCGTTTTCGAACTCGATGTTGACCGATTCGGAATGGCCGATGAAGACGGGAACGCGCACGGCCGTGCAGGTCACCTTGATCTTCGGGTCGAGCATCTTCTTGGTCTCGGCGAGAACCTTCCACTCTTCCTTCGTGTAGCCGTCTTCCATGAAGCTATCGATATGCGGAATGACGTTGAAGGCGATGCGCTTGGTGAACTTCTTCGATTCGACCGGATCGGCGACGAAGACGGCGCGGGTCTGCTGGAAGAGTTCGTCCATGCCTTCCTTGCCGGCGCCGGAAACCGACTGATAGGTCGAGACGACGACGCGCTTGATCTTGGCGCGGTCATGCAGCGGCTTCAGCGCGACGACGAGCTGGGCGGTCGAGCAATTCGGGTTGGCGATGATGTTCTTGCGGGTGAACTGCGCGATGGCGTCCGGGTTCACTTCCGGCACGATCAGCGGAACGTCGGCGTCGTAGCGCCAGGCCGAGGAATTGTCGATGACGACGCAGCCCTGGGCGCCGATCTTCGGCGAGTACTTCTGCGAAACGGTGCCGCCGGCCGACATCAGGCAAATGTCCGTGTCGGAGAAATCGTAGTTTTCGAGGTTCTGCACCTTCAGCGTCTTGTCGCCGAAGGAGACTTCGGTGCCCTGGGAGCGGGCGGAGGCGAGCGCCACGACTTCATCAGCCGGGAAACCACGCTCGGAAAGGATGTTCAGCATTTCCCGGCCGACATTGCCGGTCGCGCCGGCGACTGCGATCTTGAAACCCATGACTAAAGCTCTCTTTCTCTGTCTCTCCGCGGGTCTTGGAGGGAAACCCGCCGGCCAGGAGCGCGGGTTTCTGTCCCCGGCCATACCGGGGAGAGAGCGGTGGCCAGAGACGTCAGACGGTTTTCGTCGTCGTTTTGGCCATTGTTTTGGAAATCGATACGCAATAGCGAACCCGTCCGGCGTTGAAGGCCGGAGCGATCATGCGGGCGATGGATTGTCCAAAGCGGTACATGGCGGTTCCCTTGCGTGGGTGCTGAATACGCTCATCTGCCGAAGAGTCAAGTCTTGCGTGCCGGTTTGGACAAATCGCGGCCGCCGCTTTCCTTCGACTTAAGTCCTACACCGAAAGTCATAAGCCCAAAGCAGCGCTGATGCGGCGTTTCGTTTTCTGCCATCCTTCCATCAGGCGCACCCTGTCCGGTGTTTTTAGGGAGAAACTCCGGACCTCCATGGGCTGCCCCGATACGCCGTTTTTGTGGAGGACAAGCAAATGGCAAATGTTTCGACGGTGGGCAACGCCAAGTCGGCGCCCATGACCGGCGAGCAGAAGAAGGTGATCTTCGCCTCTTCTCTCGGCACCGTTTTCGAATGGTACGATTTCTATCTTTACGGTTCGCTGGCGATCTATATCGGCGCCACCTTCTTCAGCCAGTATCCGGAAACGACGCGCAACATCTTCGCGCTGCTCGCCTTTGCCGCCGGCTTCCTGGTGCGCCCGTTCGGCGCGCTGGTCTTCGGCCGCCTCGGCGATCTCGTCGGCCGCAAATACACCTTCCTCGTCACCATCCTGATCATGGGCTTCTCGACCTTTGTCGTCGGCCTCTTGCCCGGTGCCGCCACGATCGGTATCGCAGCCCCGATCATCCTGATCCTGCTGCGCATGCTGCAGGGCCTGGCGCTCGGCGGCGAATATGGCGGTGCGGCGACCTATGTCGCGGAGCATGCGCCCGACGGCAAGCGCGGCTACTTCACCTCCTGGATCCAGACGACGGCGACGCTCGGCCTGTTCCTGTCGCTGGTGGTCATCCTCGCGGTCCAGTTCATTCTCGGCAAGGAAGCCTTTGCCGAATGGGGCTGGCGCATTCCGTTCCTGCTCTCGGTCGTCCTGCTCGGCGTTTCCGTGTGGATCCGCCTGAAGATGAACGAATCGCCGGCCTTCGCGAAGATGAAGGAAGAGGGCAAGGGCTCCAAGGCACCGCTGACGGAAGCCTTCGGCCAGTGGCGCAATGCCAAGATCGCGCTGCTCGCGCTGTTCGGTGCGGTCGTCGGCCAGGCCGTCGTCTGGTATTCCGGCCAGTTCTATGCGCTGTTCTTCCTGACGGGCGTGCTGAAGGTGGACGGCCAGTCGGCCAATATCATGGTCGCCTGCTCGCTGCTTCTCGGCACCGGCTTCTTCGTCTTCTTCGGCTGGCTGTCGGACAAGATCGGCCGCAAGCCGATCATCATGGCCGGCCTGCTGCTCGCCATGCTGACCTACTTCCCGCTGTTCAAGGCACTGACCTGGGCCGGCAATCCGGCGCTCGCCACGGCACAGGACACGGTCCGCGCGACCGTCACCGCCGCCCCCGGCGATTGCAAGTTCCAGTTCAACCCGACGGGTACGGCGAAGTTCACCACCTCGTGCGATATCGCCACCGCGTTCCTCACCAAGAACTCGGTGCCCTACGATGTCGTCGCTACGGGGGCGGCTGGTACGGCGGCGACGGTGAAGATCGGCGAACAGACGATCAACAGCTATGACGCAACGGCGGCGGGCGACCAGGCCAAGGCCCTCGACGCAGCCTTCCAGAAGCAGACCAACATGGCGCTGCACGATGCCGGCTACCCGCTGGTGCGCGGCGTCGCAAAGGTGCCGGACACCAAGCTCGACGCCTTTGTCGCCGCCAACCCGGAACTGAAGCTCGATGTAGCCGCCATCCGCGCCGGTGAAAAGGCAACCATGCCTGCCGCCGATCTCGTCACGGCCAAGCTGCTGACGGCCGAGGAAGCCGCCGGTGTCACCGACATGGCCGTCTATTCGATTACCGGCGGTGGTGCCTATACCATGGTCGCCGATCCCGCCGGTGTGAACTGGGTCACGATCATCGCTGTGCTCACCGTGCTCGTGATCTATGTCACCATGGTCTATGGCCCGATCGCCGCGCTGCTGGTCGAGCTCTTCCCGACCCGCATCCGCTACACCGGCATGTCGCTGCCCTACCATATCGGCAACGGCTGGTTCGGCGGCTTGCTTCCGGCAACGGCCTTCGCGATGAGCGCTGCCCAGGGCGATATCTACTACGGCCTGTGGTATCCGATCGTCTTCGCAGGCATCACCCTTGTCATCGGCCTTCTCTTCCTGCCGGAAACGAAGGATCGCGACATCCACGCCATGGATTGATCTCCCCCTTCCGAACAATCCTTGGCGGACCCGGCGCGTGGCAACACGGGCCGGGTTCTTCGTTTCAGGGCTTCGGCAGCATGGATTTCGGCAAGGGCCAGCCGCGCGCGTCGAAGCGGAAAAGCCAGTCCCTGCGGGCGAAGACGAAGGCGGTGGCGATCGCCGTCCAGAGGCCGAGCAGCAGGCCGGCGGCGACGTCGCTCGGATAATGCGCGCCGACGATGATGCGCGAGAGACCGATTACCAGCGCACCGAGCAGGAAGAGGGGCCGCAGGCGCGGCACCAGCATGGAGAAGGCGCCGAAGAAGGCGCCGACTGCGGCCGAATGGCCGGACGGAAAGCTGGAAAAGAGATCATCGTAGGCGAAGGGGGTCAGGCTATAGGCGCCATGGTCGGCAAACAGTTCCGGCCGCGCCCGGCCGACGAGCAGTTTGGCGAGATGCACGAGCGTCGTGGTTGCCCCCGTCGTTACGAAGAAATAGAGCGGCAGCCGCCATGCGGTCCGCGTCCGGCCGGCCATTGTGTCGTTGCGGCTGATCCGGTGTGCCACATAAGCGAGGATGACGAGCAAGCCGGAGCCGTAGATCATCCAGCTGAACGTGCCGAAATCGGTGATGCGCTGGTTGAAGGTGACGACGGCGCCGGGAAGCCCCTGCGCGCGCTGCGAGATCGCGGGATCGAAGGGAAGAAGCGCCACGACGAGCACGGCGGTGGCGGCGAGGATCCAGAGCGAGGAGGTCGCGAGCGATCGGTTCATGTCTTTCCCTTGCTGATACGTCGTCTCCATGTGCGGGCGCAACGCGGCTTTTCAAGGGATACAAACGAAAAAGGCTCCCGGAGCGATGCGCCGGGAGCCTTTTCAGCGATGGGTGTCGACTCAGGCCGACAGTCTCTTGAAGACGGCGAGGATGGCGTCGCCCATTTCGGTCGTGCCGACCTGGCGGCTGCCTTCCGACATGATGTCGCCGGTGCGGATGCCGCTGTCGAGCACTTCGGCGATCGCCTTTTCCAGGTTGTCGGCTTCCGCGACCATGTTGAACGAATAACGCAGGCACATGGCGAAGGAGGCGATCATGGCGATCGGGTTGGCGATGCCCTTGCCGGCGATGTCGGGGGCCGAGCCATGCACAGGCTCGTAGAGTGCCTTGCGTTGGCCCTTGGCGTCCGGCGCGCCGAGCGAGGCGGACGGCAGCATGCCGAGCGAACCGGTCAGCATGGCGGCGACGTCGGAAAGCATGTCGCCGAACAGGTTGTCCGTCACGATCACGTCGAACTGCTTGGGAGCGCGCACCAGCTGCATGCCGCCGGCGTCGGCCAGCATGTGCTCCAGCTGCACGTCGGAATAGGCGCGCTTGTGCGTTTCGGTGACGACCTGGTTCCACAGAACGCCCGACTTCATGACGTTGCGCTTTTCCATCGAGCAGACGCGGTTGCCACGGGTGCGGGCCAGTTCGAAGGCCACACCGGCGATGCGCTCGATCTCGTAGGTGTCATAGACCTGCGTGTCGATGCCGCGCTTCTGGCCGTTGCCGAGGTCGATGATTTCCTTCGGCTCGCCGAAGTAAACACCGCCCGTCAGTTCGCGCACGATGAGGATGTCGAGGCCCTCGACGAGTTCCGGCTTCAGCGAGGAGGCATTGGCGAGTGCCGGGTAGCAGATGGCCGGGCGCAGGTTCGCGAAGAGCTTCAGGTCCTTGCGCAGGCGCAGCAGGCCGGCTTCCGGACGCACCTCATAGGGAACGGCATCCCACTTCGGGCCGCCGACGGCGCCGAACAGCACGGCGTCGGCCGCAAGCGCCTTCTCCATGTCGCCTTCCGAGATCGCCGCGCCATGGGCGTCATAGGCCGAACCGCCGACGAGGCCTTCGTCGGTCGTAAAGCCGGCGCCGAGTTCGGCATTCATATAGGCGATGATCTTGCGGACTTCCGCCATGGCTTCCGGGCCGATGCCGTCGCCGGGCAGGAGGAGGAGGTTACGCGCTGTCATGGGATTTTCCTTGAGGTCACGAATGGGTCGCGCGCTTCTTAGCGCAACTTCCGTTCAAGGAAAATCGCTGAAACGAAAGAATTTTGCGTGATTACTCAGCTCTGCCGAAGAGCCGTGACTTCGATTTCGATCAGCATTTCCGGCCGGATGAGATCACAGACGACCATGGTGGCGGCGGGGCGGATCGTGCCGAAGGTCTCGCCGAGGATCGGGAACACGCGGTCGGCAAAGGCGGCCTCGGTCACATAGTAGTGGCAGCGCACCACATCCTCGAAGGAAAAGCCGGCTTCGACCAGAACCTTGCCGATGGTGGCAAGGCAGTTGCGCGTCTGGTCCTCGACACTGTCGGGCATGGTCATGGTGGCGTAGTCGTAGCCGGTCGTGCCGGAGACGAAGCACCAATCACCCTGAACGACGGCGCGCGAATAGCCCGCCGTCGCTTCAAAAGGAGAGCCGGATGAAATCAACCGGCGCACGGGATCAGGCCCAGGGACGCGAAGACGCGTTCTGCTTCTCGAAGCTGTCGATCGAGCCAGCCTTTTCCAGCGTCAGGCCGATATCGTCGAGGCCGTTCAGCAGGCAGTGGCGGCGGAAGGCGTCGATCTCGAAGCCGATGCGGCCGCCGTCGGGGCCGGTGATTTCCTGAGCTTCCAGGTCGACGGTCAGGATGGCGTTGGAGCCGCGGCCGGCGTCATCCATCAGCTTGTCCAGGTCGTCCTGGCTGACGATGATCGGCAGGATGCCGTTCTTGAAACAGTTGTTGTAGAAGATGTCGGCGAAGCTGGTGGAGATGACGCAGCGGATGCCGAAGTCGAGCAGGGCCCACGGCGCATGCTCACGCGACGAGCCGCAGCCGAAATTGTCGCCGGCGACGAGGATCGTGGCGTTCTGGTAGGCCGGCTTGTTCAGCACGAAGGTCTCGTTGATGCTGCCGTCTTCGTTATAGCGCGCTTCGGCGAACAGGCCCTTGCCGAGGCCGGTGCGCTTGATCGTCTTGAGGTAGTCCTTCGGAATGATCATGTCCGTGTCGATATTGACGACGGGGAGCGGCGCGGCGACGCCGGTCAGCTTGACGAACTTGTCCATGCGAAAACCCTCGAAATGCGGTGGTGTGATTTTACCAAGCGTTTAGATCAGTTTTCCCCGAATTTGAAGGGGAATCTTGATTAAGGGCCGCAAACGCAATCGCCGGGCGCGAAAACACGCCCGGTCCTCCTTCCGGAGAATACCTCGTTTAGAGGTCGATGATCGTCCCGCGACCGTCGTTCCAGATGCGCGGCTCGCGCTGGCCGGGGGCCGCGCGCTCATTGCGGGCGCGCGCCGTGGCGCGGACCGGTGCCGGCTGGAGTTTGCCTGCGAGCATGGAGCCGAGCATCAGCACGGCGACGATGCCGGCGATGGCAAGGCCGATCGAGGCGGCGAACACGACGGTTGCGCCGGCGACCAGCATGGCGAAGACGGTGAAGAGGATGGAGCGGATACGCTGCATTTTGATTTGCCCTTTCTGCAAGAAGCAATGTGGGGGCCGATTTTGTTCATTGCAAGGCCGGATCCGTTAGACTCAAGTGGTACGGTCGCTTGCACATCAGGAGTGGCGTGCCTTGCCGTTGTGCTTGCCGATGGCGGCAAAGCGCGGCACAAAGAGCACATGAACAGGACCCCGCACCATCATCCGCTTCGCCTGCGCCGTTCGGTGCTGAGCGTTCCCGCCATCAATGCCAAGGCTCTTGCCAAGTCCGTGACGCTCGATTGCGACGCCATCATCTTCGATCTCGAGGATTCCGTCCTGCCCGAGAAGAAGGCGGAGGCACGCGCAGCCCTGATTGCGCATTTCGCCGCGCTCGACCGCGCCGCCGGCCGCGAACATGTCATTCGCATCAATCCGCTCGACGGGCCAGACGGTGTGCTCGATCTCGAGGCGGTACTGGAATGCATGCCCGATGCGGTTCTGCTGCCCAAGGTTTCCGAACCGCAGGACGTCTTGACGGTGGCCGATTGGCTCTCCGAGGCGGGCGCCGATGACGGCCCGCGTCTCTGGGCGATGATCGAGACGGCGGCAAGCCTGCTCAATCTCGCCGCCATCGCCGAGACGGGCCGAACCGCAGGCGGCCGGCTCGATTGCTTCGTGGTCGGTCTCAACGATTTGCGCAAGGAGACCGGCATCGCCGATATTCCCGGCCGTCCCTTCCTCGTGCCGCTGTTGCTTCAGGCGGTCGTCGCGGCGCGCGCCTGCGGGCTTGATGTCATCGATTCCGTCTTCAACGACTTTGCGGATGCCGATGGCTTCGACGCGGAATGCCGTCAGGGCCGGCAAATGGGTTTCGACGGCAAGATGCTGATCCATCCGGCGCAGATCGCCGCCGCCAACGCGGCCTATGGCGTAACGGAAGCGGAGGCCGCCGAGGCGCTGGCGATCGTCGCGGCCTTCGCCGCACCCGACAATGCGGGCAAGGCGGTCGTCAACATCGCCGGCCGCATGGTCGAAAAGCTTCACGCCGACCAGGCCGAGCGTCTGCTCGCCAGGGTCGACATGATCAACGAGAGAAAGAGAACCGCATGAAAGTCTACCGCTTCCTCACCGCCGTCGACGACGCCACCTTCTGCCACAAGGTGACGCTGGCGCTGAACAAGGGCTGGGAGCTGCACGGCTCGCCGACCTATGCCTACAATGCCGATGCCAAGGTCATGCAGTGCGGCCAGGCGGTCGTGAAGGACGTGCCGGGCAAGGAATATACGCCCGATATCAAGCTCTCCGAGCAGTAAGTCGTAGAGAGCAGTCGCGGCGGGTCAGCCCGCCGCGATTTCCGCGCTTGCCTCGATGCGCTCCATGTCGTCGTCCGACAGGCCGAAATGATGGCCGATCTCGTGGATGAGCACATGGGTGACGATGTCGCCGAGCGTTTCCTCGTTTTCCGCCCAATAATCGAGGATCGGGCGGCGGTAGAGCGTGATGCGGTTCGGCATCTCACCGGTCTCGACGGTAAAGCGCTCGGTAATGCCGCGGCCTTCGAACAGGCCAAGCAGATCGAAGGGCGTTTCGAGCGCCATGTCCTCGAACACGTCGTCGCTCGGGAATTCGGCGATCTCGATGATGAGGTTGCCCGTCAATGCGCGGAACTCTTCCGGCAGGTGACCATAGGACTCCAATGCCAGCGATTCGAACGTGCTGATGGTCGGGGCATGGCGGTTGCGCCAATCCTCGGTCTGGTCAATGCGGGCCATAGGCTCTCCTTTGCCCGTCATATAGACGATTTCCAGGGTTTTTCGAGGGGCGATTTTGCGCAGAACGCCGCGTGGGACGGGAATGTCTGACGGTTTGCACGCCGATTCGACAGGCAGCCTTTTCCCGATGCTTTGCCGGATTCGGAAAAACGGACAGCCGAAACGGGTTTTTGCAACAATTCGTGATCGGTCAGTTTGACGCATCCGGATGGCATGTCGCGGGTTGTCACCAAACTGTAACCTGCTGAAAAGACGATGATTCCAGTCAAGATTAGAACGACTCTAAATTAGTGAGTCAGCAAGCCTGACCTGTTCATTCTTGACACCGGATGTCCTCTTTTGCTTAATGCCGGAAACTCAGTGCTTTGCGTATGACAGGCAAGACGAAATGCTCGTTTGCAGCTGCAATTTCATCACCGACAAGGACATTGTCGACGTGGTCAACAGCCTCCTTGACGAGGACTGTTGGCAGCTGATCGTGCCTGCAAAGGTCTATCACGCGATGCAAAAACGCGGCCGCTGCTGCGGCTGTTTCCCCAATGTCGTCGATATCATCATCCGCACCACCGAGCAGTATCACGCCCGCCGTGACTCGACGGGCGACGAGATATTTGATTTCATGACCCGCCTCAAACAATTCCATGAAGAAAACAGGAGAGCGGATCTTGAAAGGCGACAAAAGGGTCATCGAGCAGCTTAACGAAGCGCTCTATCTCGAGCTGGGTGCTGTCAACCAGTACTGGCTCCACTACCGCCTTCTCGAGGACTGGGGTTACACGCTTCTCGCCAAGAAGGAACGTGCCGAGTCCATCGAAGAGATGCAGCACGCCGACAAGCTCGTCGCCCGCATCATCTTCCTCGAAGGCCACCCGAACCTGCAGACCGTCGCACCGCTGCGCATCGGCCAGAACGTCAAGGAAGTTCTGGAAGCCGATCTCGCCGGCGAATACGACGCGCGCAAGGCATACAAGAACTCGCGCGACATCTGTCACGCGGCCGGTGATTACGTCACCATGAAGCTCTTCGAAGAGCTCTTGATCGATGAAGAAGGCCATATCGACTTTCTCGAAACCCAGCTCGAGCTGCTCGGCAAGCTCGGCGAAGAGAAGTACGGCCAGCTCAACGCCGCCCCGGCCAACGAAGCCGAATAAGGCGTCCGGCTCTTCGAAGCCGGTCCAATCCGATCCAGAAAACCCCGGCCCGCCCGGGGTTTTTTCGTTTTCGGCCTTGCGCTTTTGCGCCTGTTCCCGAGGGAACAGAGGTGCTTCGCGCCTGTTCCATGCACCCCTCTGTCAGTTCCCGCGGGAACAGGGATGCGGCTTTTTTTGCACAATATAGCCGGCAAGAACGCATGCATTCGGCGGCGTTCGACTGAACAGACGATGCCGGTCCCGGCTCGAAAAGGATGAAGGTTCAGCCCGGGCGTTGCCGTCCGGCACGGACGCTCCCGGCGCGATGAGCGCCTCACCCCGGACCCTCCACGCTTTACGACGCGGTTCCGTGCGGAACCGTGAGGGCCGGCGCGTGTCCAGAATGCAAGATCAGGAGGCCCGGATGGGTATGGTAATGGGTACGGATGGTGTCGACAATCTGCTCGGCAGCGATCTCGAGGACGACTTCATCATGGCGCTTGGCGGCGCCGACAAAATCAATGGCGGCATGGGTGTGGACCAGATCATGGGCGGCGCCGGTGACGACATCGCCAACGGCTCCTTCCAGAACGACTTCCTTATGGGAGACGAGGGCAAGGACACGCTCTACGGCGACAGCGGCGACGACATGTTCGACGGCGGTGCGGGGGCCGACAAGCTCTATGGCGGCTCGGGCCGCGACATGTTCGCAGTCGGCAAGCTCGCGACGGCTTCGGGCGATGTCGTGGACGGCGGTTCGGGCACCGATCGCCTGATCATCGACTATTCCGATCAGGCTACAGGGCTCAACATCACCATCAAGGACTGGATTTCGCCCCAGACGCTGACGGGTAATGTCAGCGCGCTGAATGTCGAGAGCTTCCAGATTACCGGCACGAACCTTGCCGACCGCATCACCGGCGGCAACTATGCCGATATTCTGACCGGTGGTCGCGGTGACGATATCCTTTCCGGCGGCCGCGGCTTCGATGTGCTGATGGGCGACGAGGGCAAGGACACGTTGCGCGGCGGCTACGGCACCGACTACCTAACGGGCGGTGCCGACGACGACCTTCTCTATGGCGATCAGGGCAGCGACCTTCTTTATGGCGGCACCGGCAATGACACCGTCCATGGCGGCGATGCCACGGACCTGATCTATGGCGAAGCCGGCAACGACAAGCTCTATGGCGATGCCGGTGACGATCTCATCGACGGCGGTGCCGGCAACGACACGATCAACGGCGGCTCCGGCAACGACACAGTCACGTACAAATACGGTGAGGGCAAGGACACGATCACCGATTCGAGCGGCAGCGACCGCCTGGTGATCGAAGCCTTCACCGGCAACTTCACGGCCAAGGCGGCGACGGTCGTCAACACGATCGGCGGCGGCACGACGATTTCGGGCTTCGAGCACTATACGATCAAAGCTGTGGGAACCGGCGCCAACACGATCACGACGCTCTCCGGCAACGACGTCATCAATTCCGGCGCAGGCAACGACGTCGTCAATGCCGGCGACGGCAGCAACCGGGTCGATGCCGGTCTCGGCAAGGACAATGTGACGACCGGCACGGGGGCCGACTATGTGCTCCTCGGTGATGGCGGCGCCGACACGGCCGATGGCGGCAAGGGGATCGATACGGTTTCGGTCGATCGCAAGTCTGCCACGACGGCTCTGACCTTCGAGGCGACAGGCGCCAATGCCAAGATCAGCGACGGCACGGTGCTGAAGAACTTCGAGACGATCGAAGTGTCTTTCGGTGCGGGCAACGACGTCGTGAAATCGGTCGGGACGGCCAGCAGCGTGCGTTTTTATGGTTTTGCCGGCAATGACACGCTGATCGGCACGGCCGGCAGCGACATGCTCGATGGCGGCGCGGGCAACGACAAGCTGACATCCGGTGCCGGCAACGATACCCTCTACGACAATGGCGGCACCAACACGATCAGCGCCGGCGACGGCAACGACGTGGTGCGCGTCGGCGACCTCGGTTCGTCGATCGGCCACAACACGGTCGATCTCGGCACGGGCAATGATGCCTTCTACCGCACGGCCTCCACCGGCAAGCTGACGCTCGACGGCGGCACGGGCACGGACTTCGCCTCCATCGACTTCAGCAAATATTCGTCTGGTATCACCTTCAAGGTAGCGCCGAATGTCGTCGTGGCCGGGACACCGGTCACGGTGAAGAACATCGAGCGCGTCGCGCTTTACGGCGGTGCCGGCAACGACGTCTTTACCGGCGGTTCGCTGAACGACGAACTGCGCGGCGGTGCGGGCAACGACACGCTGACGGGCGGCGCGGGCAACGATATCCTCTCGGGCGATGCCGGCAACGACACGCTGCGCGGCGGCGATGGCAACGACACGCTCTATGGCGACGGTCTGGACAAGACCGGCGGCAAGGACAAGCTCTATGCCGAGGCGGGCAACGACACCGTCTATGCCGGCATCGGCGATGTTGCCGACGGCGGCACCGGTACGGACACGCTCGATCTCGACGTTGCCGAGCAGACGAAGGATATCAGCTTCAAGTTCACCACCGGCAAGGTGACGGTCGATGCCACGACCAGCTTCAATGCCTTCGAAACGCTCGTCTATGACGGCTCGAAGGGCAAGGACACGGTCACCGGCGGCAGCCTCAACGACAAGCTCTTCGGCAATGCCGGCAACGATGTGCTGCATGGTGCCGACGGCCATGACTGGCTGGAAGATGGTGCCGGCAACGATCAGCTGTTCGGCGATGCCGGTCATGACACGCTCGTTCGCACCGATTTCACCGGCAAGGACGTCTTCGACGGCGGCTCGGGCCAGGATACGCTGCTGTTCAAGGATGGTCCCACCTCGGTGGTTCTCGATCTGGAAAACCAGGCGAAGAACAAAGGCCTTGCCCTTGGTCTCACCGTCAAGAACGTCGAGATCATCCACGGCAGCAGCGCCGATGACGATATCCGGGGCGATGCCGGCGCCAATACGCTTTATGGCGGCGGCGCCGACGACGTGCTACAAGGCCGTGGGGGCGACGACATGCTCTCCGGCGGCGCGGGTGACGACTGGCTCACCGGTGGCTCCGGCAAGGATCTGTTTATCTTCAACCTTGAGGGCCGGGACGGCGAGGGTGACGTCATCACCGACTTCACCCGTGGCCAGGACAAGCTGATGATCGATCGCAGCGACTATGGCATCGCGTCCGGCGACGCGACCGTGATGCTGGTCGTCGGGGCCGATCCCGTGGCGACATCGAGCAAGGGCACATTCCTGTTCGAAAGCGACAACGGTCGCCTGTGGTTCGATGCCGACGGCAGGGGCTCGGACGCGGATCTCGAATTGGTTGCCACATTGCAGGGCGTCAAGACGCTCACGACCAGCGATTTCGGCTTCCTTTGATCGCAGGAAGACGAGAAACCCTCCCCGGCTCGCCCCGGGGAGGGTATTTGTATTCAGGGCGCGAGATGGGCGAAGGCGGCGACGACCTCTTCATAGACCTTGCGCTTGAAGGGCACGATGAGGTCCGGCAGGTCCCGCATCGGCTTCCAGCCCCACTCCTCGAATTCCGGCTCGTGGCCGCCCGGCGGCGGGTTGATGGCGATCTCGCTTTCGGCGCCCTCGAAGCGGAACGCATACCAGCGCTGCGTCTGGCCGCGGAATTTTCCCTTGAGGCCGATGCCGATCAGGTGTTCCGGCAGGTCGTAATTGATCCAGCGCCCCGCATCGGCAAGGAGCGAAACGCTCTTCATGCCGGTTTCCTCGTAGAGCTCGCGATAGGCGGCTTCGAGCGGATCCTCGCCCTTGTCGATGCCGCCCTGCGGCATCTGCCAGAGCTGCGGCGAGCCGTCATATTCGGAATTGCCGATGGCGATGCGCCGGCCGGCCCAGACCTTGTTATCGGCATTCAGCACCATGATGCCGACGCAGGGGCGATAGGGCAGATCCTCGGCCCTGATCACCCTGTCCTTATCCTTGCCCATCCGATCGTTCCTATTGTTTGGAGGGGATATCCGCGAGCGAGGCGACACCGACGATTTCGATGCCACGGCTGCCCGCTTCCTCGCACCATTCGCGGATGGCGTCCACACTCTCGTCGAAGGCCGAGGCGATGCCGATGGCCGTGCCGTTGCGCCGCGCGATGCGCTCCAGCTCGTCGAGCTTCTTCAGCACCGATTCGCGCGACAGGTCGGCATCGAGCTGAAGATCGGCAAAGGCATGCGGCGCCTCGACGGCGCCGGCAATGGTGCCGGACAGGGACTGCGCCGAACTGCCATCGTCGAGGAAGACGAGACCGCGGCTGGCGACATCGCGCATGACGGGCTCCAGCGCGTCCGCATCGGAGAGGAAGCGCCCGCCCATGAAGTTCACGATACCGGTATAGTTGGTGGTCTTCGCCATGGCGCGATGCAGCTCGGCGAGGTTCTTGGCCTCGCCGAGATCGGTGCGCAGCGTGTGCGGGCCGGGATCGTTATCCGGGTAATCGAAGGGTTCGAACGGCACCTGGAGCAGGATTTCATGGCCGTCGCGGCGGGCTTCCTGCATCCAGCGCGGCAGGCTGTTGCCGCTCGCCGCAAAGGCCAGGGTCACTTCGCCGGGCAATTCCTTGATGGCGCGCTGCGTGCCCGTCTGGCTGAGGCCGAGGCCGCCGACGACGATGGCGATGCGCGTGCCGCGCGCACCCGACCACGGCCGTGCATACTGGTCCATCGGCCGGGTGCCGTCGAGGCCGATCACGGGGATCTTGCCGTCGGACGTATCTTCCAGCAGGTCCTCGTTCGGGAAGGCGGCGGTGCGAGAATCCTGGCCGACGCGGCCGGCCTCGATGATCAGCGGACCGGACCCTGTGCGACTGCCGGGCTTGTAGGTGCGCACGACATTGCCGTCGTCGGTGAGCGTTTCCTCGACGCGTGCGCCGGAAAGGCCTGATGTGCGGGGTACGCGCTCCTTGGCGACGGCGACCTTCTGGTCGGCCTTGTCGTCGGTCTGGGTGTTGTTGGCGGTTTCTTCCGCGGGCGCGGAAAGCGGCGTCGTGATGAGGCCGCTCGGCGCCATGGCCGTCCAGCCTGAAAAACCGAGAAGACCGGCGACGGTGAGAGCAAACACGACAGTGCCGGCCGAGAACCGTGACGGTCCTGCCGGTTGCGGCCTTGCCTTGCGGTCCTGGCCGAGCGGTGCGTGAATGTCTGTGCCCAAGGTCAGTCCGCGCTGGCCGGAAGCTCAAGAGGAAATCCAGGCCCGCATGGGACGGGCCTGGATGAAGCGGATCAGTTCTTCAGCTCTGCCTTTTCCGGATTGGCCGGGAAGGACTTGTCGGTCTTCTGGCCCCGCAGCAGTTCCAGCGCGTATTGAAGCTGGACGTCGTCCTTGGCTTCCGGCGGCACATAGGCGGCAGAGCCGGAACCCTGGTCGGTTTCGCTCTGGCCCTGGATATGGCCGCGCAGGCTCGATTCACCGGCGGTTTCCAGCTTGCCCTGCAGCTCGGCCGGCAGCGGCTGTTCAACGGTGATATCAGGCGTGATGCCCGTGCCCTGGATCGATTTGCCCGACGGCGTGTAGTAGAGCGCCGTCGTCAGGCGCAGCGCGCCGGCGTCACCCATCGGGATGATGGTCTGGACCGAACCCTTGCCGAAGGACCGCGTGCCGAGCACGGTGGCGCGGCGCAGATCCTGCAGCGCGCCGGCGACGATCTCCGATGCCGAAGCAGAGCCGCCGTTGACGAGGACGATGACGGGCTTGCCATCGGCGTCGTCACCCGGTGTGGCGTTGAAGCGGCGGGTTTCGTCCTCGTTGCGGCCGCGGGTCGAAACGACCTCGCCACGCTCCAGGAAGGCGTCGGAAACGTTGATCGCCTGGTCGAGCAGGCCGCCGGGATTGAGGCGCAGGTCGAGCACATAGCCCTTCAGCTTGTCGGCCGGAACCTGTTCCTTGATCTTGGTCATCGCGGCTTCGAGGTCGTCATAGGTCTTCTCCGTGAAGGAGATGACGCGCAGATAGCCGACATCGCCCTCGACGCGGAACTTGACCGCCTTGACGGCAATGACGTCGCGCATGATGGTCAGTTCGATCGGCTTGTCGGCGCCCTTGCGGATCAGCGTCAGCTTGATCGGCGTATTGACCGCACCGCGCATTTTCTCGACCGCTTCCTCGAGCTTCAGGCCACGCACGTCCGCGCCGTCGATCTTCGAGATGAAGTCGCCCGCCAGAACACCCGCGCGCGCCGCCGGCGTGTCGTCGATCGGCGTGATGACCTTGACGAGCTCGTCTTCCATCGTGACTTCGATGCCGAGGCCGCCGAATTCGCCGCGCGTCTGGGTGCGCATGTCGTCGGCATCCTTGGCATTCATGTAGGACGAATGCGGGTCGAGCGAGGAGAGCATGCCGTTGATGGCGTTCTCGATCAGCTGGTCTTCCTTCGGCGGCGTCACATATTGCGCACGCACGCGTTCGAACACGTCACCGAAGATCGAGAGCTCGCGATAGGTCGACGATCCCGCGGCTTCGGCGGGCAGCGTTGCCGTGTTGATGACGCTCATGGCCGTCGCACCCATGAGTGCACCGACGAGAACGAGTGAAGCCCTACGAATCATTGCGTGCCTTTCCAGAATATTTGGCGGACCACCACGGCTGGGAATCAACCGGTTTTCCGTTCTTTCGGAATTCAATGTAAAGTGTCGGCTTGTCTGTTTCCAGCGTCAAAGCGTTGACACTCGCAACCCTTTTTTCACCCATCACGGCGAGCGGTTCACCCGCCACGACGAACTGCCCCTCACGCACACTCACCTTGTCCATGCCCGAGAGAACCAGGTGATAGCCCTCGCCGGCATTCAGGATGATCATGCGCCCATAACTGCGAAACGTTCCGGCAAAGACGATCCATCCATCCGACGGCGCCGTGACGAGGGCGCCCGCATTGGTCGCCAGCGTCATGCCCTGCGAATCATGGCCAGTACCGTCAGCGTCGCCGAACCGGCGCAGCACGTCGCCTGCCACGGGATAGTCGAGTTTTGCCTGCAATTCCTGAAATTCGTATGCGGGAGCAATGCGGTTTTTGTCGGGCACGCTGTCGCGGGCCAAGGCGCGTGCCTTCTCGCGTTCGGCGTCCGACTGGTTGCGCCGCTCCTCCTCCTGGGACTTGGCAAGGGCGGCGGCATCGCGCACCGAGCCGATCTCCCGCTCGAGGCCGCCGATCAGACCCTCGAGGCTCGAGGCGCGGGCCGCGAGCTCTTCGGCGCGGCGGCGCTCGGCGGCGAGCGTGCGGTTGTTGGTGGTGGCCAGCGCCTCGTTTTCGGCAATCAGCAGCTCGGAGCGCTTCTCCTCCTCGACCCGAAGCTGCATGGCGTCAATCAGCTCGGTGTGCTCGCGGTCGATATCGCTTTTGATGTCCATGAGCGCGGAGAGATCGTCGACAAGCGCGTCGGTCTCCTTGCGGATGCCGGGCACGACGGCGCCGAGCAGGATGGCGCTGCGCACCGAGGACAACGCATCATCCGGCGTCACCAGCAGGGCCGGCGGCGGGTTGCGGCCCATGCGCTGGAGGGCGGCGAGCACTTCGGCGAGCAGGCCGCGGCGATCGTGCAGCGAGGCGCGCACGCCCGCCTCCCGCTCGCGCATGCCTTCCAGCCGCTTTTCGCCGGCCAGGATCTTCTCTTCCATGTCCTTGCGCATCGCTGCGGATTTAACGATTTCGTCGCGCAGCGTCTGGCGCGATTTGTCGAGCTTGGCGATTTCGGCTTCCAGCGCCTTGGTCTTCTCGTCAGAGACGGTAATCGACTGGGAGAGTGTTTCCAGCTCGCGGCGCGTGCTGTCGCGGCGCAGCGAGAGCGCTGCGGTCGGGTCGACCTCGGCCTTCGGCAGGGAACCGGTCGTGACGGCGGCCTCGTTCGGCTCGGCAATGGCGGAGTGGGACAGGAGGGCAAGCGACAGCACAGCCGAAAGCAGCGCCGGCCGCAGCAGGCGGCTGACATCTCCACCGGGATAGGCTTTGCCGGTTTTCCTCATCGTTTCCCAAAAATCTGTTCTGACCGCTCTATGCTGATTTGGCGCTTTCGCCAAGAAATCCTGCGGCCTGAAGATCCCTTGGACAGAAGAGCGCCAAAAATACGGCCTCTGCCATTCTGAACCCCGCCATTCTAAACTAGGGGGCTTGTGCGGTGATTGCGTCAGCTGCGGTGATAGGGATGGCCGGAGAGGATGGTGACGGCGCGATAGAGCTGCTCGGCGAGCAGGATGCGCACGAGCTGGTGCGGCCAGGTCATCTTGCCAAGGCACAGCGTCGCGTCGGCGCGGTCGTAAAGCGCGGGGTCGAGCCCGTCGGCGCCGCCGATGGCGATCATCAGTTCGCGTTTGCCGGCATCGCGGAACCCACCGAGGAGATTGGCGAAACCGGGCGAATCGAGCGATTTGCCGCGCTCGTCGAGCAGGATCAGCACGGCGCCGTCGGGCAGCGCCTTTTCCAGCATCGCCGCTTCCTCGCGCTTGCGCGTCTCGGCATTGCCGGCGCGGCTTTCGCCGACTTCGGCCATCTTGCCGAGTTCGAGGCCGATGGCGGGACCGGCCTTGGCGAAACGGTCGATATAGCGGGCCGCAAGATCCTTCTCAGGGCCGGCCTTCAGCCGTCCAACCGCAAAAAGTCCAACCCGCATCGCCCGAAGCCCTGTCCGTTCGGGTGGCGCCTAAGCCGCGCCACCGTGTTTCCTCGCCAGACAGGTGCCCGGCGTCTTATCGCGTTTAGTGAACCGTGCCGTCTTCCATCTCGGGAGCCGCCCACATCCGTTCGATGTTGTAGAACTCTCGGATCTCCGGCCGGAACACATGGACGATGATATCGCCCGTGTCGATGAGCACCCAGTCGCCGGCTTCAAGGCCTTCGACGCGGGCATTGCCCAGGCCTTCGTCCTTCATGTCGGAGATGAGGTGGTCGGCAATCGCCATGACGTGACGGTTCGAGCGTCCGGACACGACCACCATGTAGTCGCCCAGCGCCGATTTACCGGCAATGTTGATCGTGACGATATCTTCTGCCTTCGAGTCCTCGAGGCTAGCGAGGACCAGGTGAAGGGCACGGTCGGCGGCATCGTCGCTGCGGCCCGCGCTCCTGGAGAAAACGCCGATGACGTTTCCCTTTGCGTGCGCTGTTGTCAGGTTCGTTCCTTTCCGTAAAACAGGTCAAGCACGTCTCGTGCCGGTATATGTCGTCCCCGGCACCTACTAAATGTAGGCACCAATGGTTACCACTTTCAAGACGTCACTTCTGATGGATGGTTTTCTCTAGCATTTTGCGTGTGCGCAACGCCGTGGAGCTGAGCGGCGAACGCGGCCCGTGGATGAACGTCCAGGCGGGCGCCCGGCGGCCCGGCAGGCTCATCGCGTCCTCCTCGTCGACGCGGGCATAGTCGAAGGTCTTGGCCATGCGCGAGGAGAGGTAGGCGAGCGTCGAGCCCGGCCGGTCGATGACGGCGATCGGGAAGGTGCCGGCGATCGTCTGCCAGTTCTGCCATTTGTGGAAGGTTTTCAGGTTGTCGGCGCCCATGATCCAGACGAAGTTGACGCCACGGTTCAGCGCCTGCACGCGTTCCAAAGTCTTGGCTGTATAGCTCTGGCCAAGCCGCTTTTCGAAGGCCGTCACTTTGACGCGGGGACTGGGTGCAAGGTCTTCGCTGAGACGAATGCGCTCGGCGAGCGGCGCCAATTCCCTATGATCTTTCAGCGGGTTGCCCGGCGTCACCATCCACCAGAGCTGGTCGAGGCCGAGCCTCCGCAGCGCGGTTTCGGCAACCAGCGCGTGGCCCTGGTGCGGCGGGTTGAACGAGCCGCCGAACAGGCCGACGGCCATGCCCTTTTCGACATGCGGCATCCTCAGATAGCGTGTCTCAACCGCGTCCGCCGTCACCTCAGGGCCGCACCTGTCCGGTGCCGCGCACCCGGTATTTGAACGAGGTGAGCTGCTCGACGCCGACGGGGCCGCGCGCATGCATTTTCCCGGTCGCAATGCCGATCTCGCCACCCATGCCGAACTCGCCGCCATCGGCGAACTGGGTGGAGGCATTGTGCAGCAGGATCGCCGAATCGATTTCTGTGAAGAAGCGCTCGACCACGTCGGGGTCTTCGGCGATCACCGCTTCCGTATGGGCGGAAGACCAGCGGTTGATATGGTCGATCGCACCGGAAATGCCGTCGACCAGCGAAACGGAGATGATCGCGTCGAGATATTCCGTCGACCAGTCCGATTCCTCTGCCGCAACAAGATTGCCGATGCGGGCGCGGATCTCGTCCGTGGCGCGCACTTCGCAACCGGCAGCCAGCAGGCCTTCGACGAGCGGTGCCAGATGCGTCCCGGCGACGGCGCGGTCGATCAGCAGCGTTTCCGCAGCCCCGCAGATGCCGGTGCGGCGCATCTTGGCGTTCACGACGATCTTCTTGGCCATGTCGAGGTCGGCCGACTTGTCGACATAGATATGGCAGAGGCCTTCGAGATGGGCGAAGACCGGAACGCGCGCTTCGCTCTGTACGCGCGCGACGAGGCTTTTGCCGCCGCGCGGCACGATGACGTCGATCGATCCGTTGAGGCCGGACAGCATGGCGCCGACGGCGGCGCGGTCGGTCACCGGCACATATTGAATGGCGTGCTCCGGCAGGCCGGCGGCTTTGAGGCCGGCGGCGAGGCAGGAATGGATCGCCTGCGATGAATTCACGCTGTCGGAACCGCCGCGCAGGATCACGGCATTGCCGGCCTTGAGGCACAGCGCGCCGGCATCGGCCGTCACGTTGGGGCGGCTTTCATAGATGACGCCGATGACGCCGAGCGGCGTGCGCACGCGCTCGATATGCAGGCCGTTCGGACGATCCCATTCGGCGATGATGTCGCCGACCGGGTCCTTCAGGTCTGCGATATCGCGGATTGCGGCGGCGATGCCGTCGATGCGCTCCGCCGTCAGCGTCAGCCGGTCGATGAAGGAGGCGGCGACGCCGCTTTCACGGGCATTGGCGAGATCGATGGCATTGGCCGCGAGGATGGCCTCGCGGTTGGCGAAGATTTCGGCGGCCATGGCTTCGAGCGCGCGGTTCTTCTCCGCAGCCGTGGCGATGGCGAGCGGGCGGGCGGCGGCGCGGGCGTTGCGGCCGATATCGGCCATGAGGGCGTCGATATCGGTCTTGACCTGATCAAGCATGGCTTACGTCCTTTCCCGCCTCCGCGGCCGATACGGCAAGGCCGGTCACCACGAGGTCGTCCCGGTGCACCATCGCGGCGCGGCCGGCATAGCCGAGGATTTCGGCGATATCAGCGGATTTCTTGCCGACGATCAGTCGGGCTTCGTCCGCATCGTAGCCGGCCAGACCACGGGCGATCTCGCGGCCGTTCGCGCCGTAGATCGCCACGGTATCGCCGCGCGAGAACGTGCCCCAGACGCCGCGCACGCCGGCGGGCAGCAGGCTTTTTCCCGCACTCAGCGCCGTTTCGGCGCCGGCATCGATCTCCAGCCGTCCGGCGGGCTGCAATTGCCCGGCAATCCACGTCTTGCGCGCCGTGACCGGCGAGCCCGAAGGCGCAAACCACGAGGAGCGTGCGCCCTCTTCGATGGACCGCAGGGGATGATCGACCTTGCCGGAGGCGATGATCATCGCGCAGCCCGCGCCCGTTGCGATCTTGCCGGCATCGATCTTGGTGCGCATGCCGCCGCGCGACAGTTCCGACGCTGCCCCACCCGCCATCGCCTCGATTTCAGGCGTGATGGCGGCGATGGTATCGAGGAATTGCGCGTTGGGATCGAGATGCGGCGGGGCGGTGTAGAGCCCGTCGATATCCGACAGCAGCACGAGCAGGTCGGCGCCCGTCATCGTTGCGACGCGGGCGGCGAGCCGGTCGTTGTCGCCATAGCGGATTTCGGTCGTGGCGACCGTGTCGTTTTCGTTGATGATCGGCACTGCGCCGAGCTTCAAAAGCTGGTTGATCGTCGCGCGCGCATTGAGATAGCGGCGGCGTTCTTCCGTGTCACCGAGGGTCAGCAGGATCTGGCCGGCGACGATGCCGTCGGACGACAGGCTCTCCGACCAGGCGCGCGCCAGCGCGATCTGGCCGACGGCCGCCGTGGCCTGGCTTTCCTCAAGCTTCAAGGCGCCGGCTGGCACCTTCAGCACCGAGCGGCCGAGCGCGATGGCGCCGGAGGAGACGACGAGCACATCCGTGCCGCCGGCCTTCAGTGCGGCGATATCCTTGCACATCGCATCGAGCCAGGCCTTTTTCAGGCCCGTGGCGCGGTCCACGAGCAGGGCCGAGCCGATCTTGATCACAATCCGGCGGTGTTTTCCGAGCGGTTTGCGGTTCTTCGTCATCTCAGTCGTCGGATCCGGCATTCTTCGATTGAACGATGATGTCGCGCACGGCGCGCAGCGCGCCGACCATGCCGACATTGGCGACGGCGGAAAGCTGCAGCACCGGCTGGCCGCAGGCCTTTTGCAGCGCCTTGGTCTTCTTCTTCAGCTCGTCCTCGTCGAGAAGGTCGATCTGCGAGAGTGCCACGATCTCCGGCTTGTCGGTGATGCCGCCGCCATAGGCTTCCAGCTCGTGTTTGACCGTCTTGTAGGCCTTGCCGACGTCCTCTTCCTGCGCGGAGACGAGGTGCAGCAGCACGCGCGTGCGCTCGACATGGCCGAGGAAGCGGTCGCCGAGGCCGACACCGTCATGCGCGCCTTCGATGAGACCGGGAATGTCGGCGAAGATGAATTCGCTGCCGTCGATCGTCGCCACGCCAAGGTTCGGATGCAGCGTCGTGAAGGGATAGTTGGCGATCTTCGGCCGGGCGCGGGTGCAGGTGGCGAGGAAGGTCGACTTGCCGGCATTCGGCAGACCGACGAGACCGGCATCGGCGATCAGCTTCAGCCGCAGCCAGAGGGTCTTCTCGTCACCCTCAAGGCCCGGATTGGCCCAGTTCGGCGCCTGGTTGGTCGCCGACTTGAAATGCGCATTGCCGAAGCCGCCATTGCCGCCCGCGGCGAGCTTGAAGCGCTGCCCCTCGGCCACCATGTCGATGATCAGCGTCTCGTTGTCTTCCTCGAAGATCTGCGTGCCGACGGGCACCTTCAGCGTCACCGAGGCACCGTTTGCGCCCGTGCGGTTGCGGCCCATGCCATGCGTGCCGGTCGAGGCCTTGAAATGCTGCTGGAAGCGGAAGTCGATCAGCGTGTTGAGACCGTTGACGGCCTCCACCCACACATCGCCGCCGCGTCCGCCGTCGCCGCCGTCGGGTCCGCCGAATTCGACGAATTTTTCACGGCGGAACGAGACAGCCCCTGCCCCGCCGTCGCCGGACCGGATATAGACTTTTGCTTCATCCAGGAACTTCATCGGCTCGCCGTTCGCTTTATTCTGTTCAACATGCTCATTTTGCCGTCTTCGATATAGCCGCTTCCCGCAGAGGTCAAAGACTATCGTGAAATTCGTCAGCTATAACATCCAGTACGGCATCGGTCTCGACGATCGCCTCGACCTGCCGCGCATCGTCTCCTCGATCCACGGCGCCGATATCATCGCCCTGCAGGAGGTGACCCGCAACTTTCACCTCAATGGCGGCATCGACATGGTCGCCGAATTGCAGACCCTGCTTGCCAACCATTATTCCGCCTACTGGCCGGCCTGCGATCTCGATGCGGGCTCTGCCATCGAGAAAGGCCGCGTGGTCAACCGCCGTTTCCAGTTCGGCAACATGATCTTTTCCCGCTGGCCGATCCTGTCGACCCGCCTTATCCCGCTGCCGCGCACCCGCACCCTCGACAAGCTGAACCTCCAGCGCGGCGCGACCGAAGCGGTGATTGCTACACCCGGCGGCCCGCTTCGGGTCTATTCCGTGCATCTCGATCACGTTCACCGCGACGAGCGCATCGCGCAGATCCGCTATCTCAAGGACCGCGCCCGGCTCTACGGCTTCGAGGGCGGCGCGATTTCCGGTGCCCATGAATTCGGCCTGCCCGAACCGCCGGTGCCGGATGACTACGTCCTGATGGGCGATTTCAATATGGTTCCGGAATCGCCGGAATATTGCGAAATGGTCGGCGATGTCGACGCGCTCTACGGCCGCCAGATCCGCGCCACCAATCCCGTCGATGCGCTGGCCGGCCTCGGCAAGCGCCATGCGGCAAGCTTCAGCTGGATCAACCCCAAGGATCATGCCGACCGCATGTTCCTCGACTACTGTTTCCTCAGCCACGGCCTCGTGGAGCGCCTGACGGATGCCTGGGTGGACGAGACCGCCTTCGGCTCCGATCACATGCCCGTCTGGTTCGAACTGTCGTAAACCGGGGCGGATTTCTCCGCCCCGATCAATATCAATGCCGCGGGACGGCCGGGCGAAAATCGCCCGGCGCCAGCAGCGTTTCGAGATGCGGCACCATGGCACCGCGGGCGGTGCTGAAGATGTCGCTGCAGCCGGTGATGCGGAAGCCTGCCTTTTCCTGCACCCGAAGGGAAGCCAGGTTGTCGGCAAAGACGCCGGAATGGATTTCCGTGCCCGGCATGCGCATCAGGAAGCGCGCGGTCGCCGCATGCACCGCCTCGCTCATATAGCCGCGCCGCCAGTAGAAACGGTTCAGCCAATAGCCGATTTCCCAGCCTTGACGCCGCTTCTCGAAGGAAACGCAGCCGATATGCACGTCGTCATCCACGGTGATGGCGAAGGCCCAGTCCTCGTTGAGGTCGGAGGTCATCACCGAAAGCCATTCGGTGGCATCCTGCCGGTCATAGGGGGCGGGGACACGCGCCAGCATGCGCGAGACCTGAAAATCGGCAAGCGACTGGGCGATTGCGTCCGCATCCGACATGCGGTGCGGACGAAGCGTCAGGCGGGCCGTCGTGATGGTCGGGCAGGGGCCGGGACCGGTGACGCGCGTCCGCTCGATGGAGGTCTGCATGGCGTTCATCGCATGCCTCCCCAGCTCTTCAGCGAAACCCAGGTCTTGCGGTCGAGCCTGTACCATTCGACGGGCACCATGCCGCCGACGGCAAGGCTCTGCACCATGCCGGTCGCTTGGAACTGGAAGCCGCACTTCTGGATGACGCGCCGCGAGGGGATGTTCATGACCCGGCAGCGTGCATCGATCTGGTCGACGTCGCGGGTGCGGAAAACCATGTCGATCAGCGCATGGGCCGCTTCCGTGACGTATCCCTGGTTCCAGTGGGGTTCGCCCAGCCAGTAACCGAGCTCGACAGTGCGTCCGTCCTCGTGCGGTTCGATGCCGCAGCAACCGAGGAAGGCGCCGTTGTCGGCTTTCGTAATGGCATAGACGCACTTGCCAATCGCGCCGGCGCGTGTGCGTCGCACGAAATCAGCGGCATCCGCAACCGTATAGGGGTGCGGCATGCGGGCGACCATGTTGGCGATATTGGCGTTGTTGGCGAGATGGGCAAGGGCGTCGATGTCGTCTTCGTGCGGGGCTCTCATGACGAGCCGCGGCGACAGTAAGATCGGGCAATCGGTCCTCGACCGGTCAGGCCTCAGCCTTTCCTGGGGAGACCTTGATTGGTCTTCCCGCAACAACTCGGTTTGCATGTTCAGTCCTCCAGAACGAAAAAAGGGAGATAAGGTCTTGCCTCATCTCCCTTTTTCTTCTTCAGGCCTGAAACCTGTAGCGCCAGCCGGGTCGATGAGACGCCGGCTGTTTTAGAGCGCTACCGGCTTATTCCGCTGCTTCCGCTTTCGGGGCTACAGACACGTAAATGCGACCGTTGGCCTTCGTACGGAAATTCACATTGCCAGCTGTCAGAGCGAAGATCGTGTGATCCTTGCCGAGGCCGACATTGGCACCGGGATGCCACTGCGTGCCGCGCTGACGGACGATGATGTTGCCTGCGAGGACGGCTTCGCCGCCGAACTTCTTCACGCCGAGGCGCTTGGACTGGGAATCGCGACCGTTGCGCGAGGAACCGCCAGCTTTTTTGTGTGCCATGGGAGTTCTCCTTTACCTGTCCGGATTATTCGGCTGCGGCTTCGGCGGCGTCAGACTTCTTGGAAGCCTTCTTGGCCTTGCCGGCGCCAGCGATGTCGATGATGCGGACAGTCGTGTTGTGCTGACGATGACCGCGCGAACGCTTCGAGTTCTGGCGACGGCGCTTCTTGAAGGCGATAACCTTCTTGGCGCGGCCATGCTCGACGACTTCTGCGGTGACGACGGCGCCTTCGACGAAGGGCGCGCCGATCGTTGCATCGGCGCCAACGCCGACCATCAGCACTTCGGTGAATTCGATCTTCGCACCAGCGTCGCCCGACAGCTTTTCAATCGTCAGAACGTCGTTGGCGGCCACGCGGTACTGCTTACCGCCGGTCTTGATGACTGCGAACATTTTATATCCTTTCATGTTCGTGCCGGCTCTTTGTCCCAAAGGGCAAGGCCGTCTTTTTATCAGTCGCGGGAATGACGATGCATTGGCGCATCGCCGGCTTAAGGAGGTCCAGGCAGGCGACGCTTGAAATCCAAGGCCGAAAGCGCAAAGAACCTTCGTAGCGGCACAAGTGAGACCTATGCCACTGCACCTTGCGCAATAGGTGAGCCGCCGGAAACTGTCAAGGGATTTCCCGTCACCATGACAAAGAGATGAATTTTCTCGAGCTTCGCCCCCTTGCGCCCCCGCCCGACACCCGCTATGTACCGCCCCGCGCTCAACAAGCGCCGACCAGCGAAGCGGAGAGGTGGCTGAGTGGTCGAAAGCACCGCACTCGAAATGCGGCATACGGGCAACCGTATCGTGGGTTCGAATCCCACCCTCTCCGCCATTTCTTCCTATAAGCTTCTGTTATTGTTCGCCTTTTAGTGGATTTGCCGCTTGGCGCCAACAAAACACCCCACATTCTTGATTTTTGTGCCTTATTGGAATCGTGTCAGAAGCTGCCGATTTCCCCGGAATTCGTAACGGAAGCGAGAGTTAGTTACCTGCCGCCAATTGAGCGTGCGTGAGCAGTAACATCGCTTTTCGGTCAAATCAGCGGGCCAACCGAAACGATGACTTGGCAAATGTGCTCTAATGCTGTGATAAGTGAACTGTCATAGCTTCCAAGGAGAGGACGTTGGGTGCATCAATCACGTTGACTGAGGCGCTCGATCAGATTTGGGCCAGTGCAAGGCCGCGACTTGAAGTCAGCGAAGAGGTGAGCCGAAAGCTGTCAGGTCGGGATCTCGCGTTTCTGAATACGATAGAGCAAAGGTTTTTCACGCAAGAGGATGCAGCTCCATCGGAGGGCCAAAAAAGCCATTCGAACCTGCTTGCGGCGCTGCAGGTCGCGCGAGACCACGCCGATGGTATGGCATTCTTACCCCCAGAGGAAAGAATGAAGAATATGCAGCAATATGCTGACGCTGTCCGCGTTCCGGTGGGTAGCTTGATTCGACTGTGCGCCGCTTGGCCTGAAATTGAAAGGTTGATTGTAAGTTGGGAAGATTGATTACAGTTGAAGGAAAGGATGGAGCTGGTAAGGGAACCTTTTCAAAGGCTCTGAAAGATGCTTTAGTAAGTAGAGGATACTCTGCGGGTGTTATATCATTTCCTCGTTACACGGAAACTCTTGCTGGAAATGCGCTCGGGCGTTTTTTGAATGGCTCTTTGCCCGGGCAAAACGATCCGCGGGTTGTAGCGTCTCTTTACGCATTAGATCGTTTCGAGAGTATCGAGCTTCTGCTGAGCAATTTGGAGCAATATGACTTCCTGATTTCCGATCGTTATGTTGCATCTAACGTGGCGTACCAGAGTGCGAAGTGCCCCGCTACTGAGCGAGATGTTATTGCGGGTTGGATTACCCAATTGGAGCATGGAATGTATGGGTTGCCGTACCCTACACTTAATGTGCTGCTGTCTACGCCTCACCTGCTAGCTCGCCAGAACGTAGAAAAAAAGCGGCCACGTACTTACACTTTGTCTACATACGATGTGCATGAGGCTGACTCTTCACTTCAAATGGCTGTAGATGAAACGTATAGGGCGGTTTCATTGTCTACTGAACTCGGCCCTTGGTATACAGTGAAAACGGATAGAGATGGCGAGATGCGCGAGCCGTTTGATATCGCAAACGAGGTTGCTTCATATATTTTAGATAACTAAAGCAAGTGGGGAATAATGACGTCCATCCGCTGCTCTAGTCCGTCAGGGAGGGGCACGCATGCGACATCTAGCTCGTTTATAGCTCGGTCATGGAATTCCTCCATTTGAATTTGATAGGCAAGCGACCCAGATCGAACCCCGTCATCTTCGGGCAGGTAGAGTTTTCCGGGATGAGTACGGAAAATGAGGTCATAAGAGCGTACACTAGCTATCATTGCTTCGCGATATATCGCGACCAAGGATGACTTCTTTGCGAGCCGCGCTTCCGTTTCCATCAGATGTGCAAGAATATCGATTATGCCGCGATCTCCTACGAAAACTCGCGGGTCTCCGAGGGTTATTTCACTCTCAGTTAGCAGCTGTCTTAGCAGCAACCAAGCTGTACCATGATCCGTTTGCTCACGATTCAGCGCGAAAGGAGATGTTCGAGCGACCTCTAGTCCAATTTTTACCTTGAAATCTCGTTTATTTCCCCACTCGGCAATCTGATTTACAAGTGTTGTCTTCCCCGTTCCAAACACGCCGGTGATAAGTATTTTCTTCAACATACTAGTCATCTAAGCTGGCGGAATAAAGATCTACATTGACTTGCTTTAGGAGTCCTGCAGGATCTTTTTCTGTAGGTATGAATAACACAAGCATAGTATCGACGGTTCCACCGAATTCTCTAATGTCAGCAATTGCGTCGATGGCCTTAGCTCCACCCGTTGTGCTGTCGTCAACGAGGAGAAAACGAAGTGATGAGATGTTATTAAGCGCGGTATCGAAATGCCCTTGTAAGAGAGGCTTGTCCGAGTCGAACTTCTGAGAATTACTATGAATTATCAGTGGTCTCTCAAGTAATTTAGCAAGTTCATAAGCTACAAATGGACTGCCGCCCTTAAGTCCCGCGATACCATCGATTGTTGGATCCACTTTGCCCTGCTGGGCAAGTTCACGCCAACGAGCTGCAAGGGCGCGAGCAGTACGAACCGCAAATCGCGGATCGGCCGACATCCCCATCACGTCAATGAAGGTTTTTGCGGTGACAACTTTGGTGCCGCCGACGCGTACTGACGTTTTAAGATCAGCTTCGGTTGTGAGTAAGGCAGCCTCCGTTTGATTTGACTTAAATGGAACAAGTCGCTGAAGCTTAGAAAGCTCGAACGCACTCCTAACCCGCTTAGGCTCCCAACCAAGTTCCCGTAACACCGCAATGGTATGCGAGATGCGATTGCGAGCCAACCAGCCCGCGAGAGGTGCGGGAAGAAGGCCAGCCGCATCAGCCACGGTTAAAACTGTAGATAGCGCCAAGACCACCAGAACGAACTGGCCCAACGCTTCCGTAATAGAGATAAGACTCATGCTGTCACCTCATCGACGATATCTGAAACCTCAGCATATTGGGAGCACGGGTTAAATACCGTGACAGCTGCTTATCCACTTTAAAATGCCGCGTTTGGTAGACCACTAGCCGCTTTGGTTATCGGGTCTCGGATAAACCCTTAGGTGTGCTGCCCTTCGGAAAAAATCGAACCTCCCAAAAGCAGATTTCAGTCGTGTCCACTGGAATGTTCTTGCGTGCTGACCTGATTCGCTCGTCTGACCAGGATCACAAAGTATTACTGTGAACCTTGAACTCTTGCCACATTTGGGTACACCCAGTTGTGCCGTCACCGGCGAAATGGATGGCCCGTAACATCCGAGTTGACCGGCGCTATTTGTGACGCGGTAGCCTCAGCTTTTGACCTTGAGGTGACACATGGCTCGCATAGGATACGCCCGCGTTAGTACCGTTGACCAAGATCTCGAAACCCAGCTCGCCAAGCTGAAGGCCGAAGGTTGCGCCATCATTCGTTCGGAGAAGGTCTCAGGCGGCAGCCGAGACGGCCGTGCAGAACTGGAAACCGTGATCGAGTTCCTGCGCCCGGGCGACGAACTGGTCGTGACCCGGCTCGACCGGCTGGGGCGCGACACGCGCGACGTGCTGAACATCGTACACGAGTGCGAGCAGCGCGGCGCGTTCGTGACCGTACTTGACCCTCACGTCACCACACGCGGCGATATGGGGCAAATGGTGCTGACTGTGCTGGGCATGGTCGCGCAGATGGAGCGCCGTTTCATCAGGGAGCGGCAGCGCGAGGGCATCGAAAAGGCCAAGCGGGAAGGCGTCTATCGCGGTGGCGTCGCCAGGATCGATCGACAGGTCGTTCTCGCCGCGCAGGCCGCTGGGACCGGTCCCGCCGAGATCGCCCGCCGGGTAGGCTGCTCCCGAATGCAAGTTTATCGTATTCTAAAACAACGGCCCTAAGTTAACAGCGCGCTCGCTTAGATAGTGTCGCAGTGGTTCTGGTCGCACCCGATATTCGGCGTTGTCTTGCACTCCCCGCGGTGAGATTGTAGTTGTAAATCACGCCTAGATTGCGAGGGATATATGCAGCGACAACCAACAACTCAAGATATTACGTGGCTCCTAGATTTAAATAGAAACGGTCAGCTGGTCTTAGATCCACCCTACCAGCGTAGAAGCGTATGGACGCCGAAAGACAGGCGCTTTTTTCTAGATACTATCTTTAGAAATTTTCCATCACCTGCGATTTTCTTGCATAAGCAAATCTTTGATGATGGCTCCGTAAAATATAATGTAGTGGATGGAAAGCAGAGACTGCAGACCATCTTAATGTTTGTAGGTAATAAAATAAGCCTCGCTCAAGATTACGGCGACTTGAGGCTGAATGGAAAACGTTGGAAGGATCTGGATTCCGAAATTGAGCTTAAGCATATATTCTGGAATTATCGTGTTCCTGTGGAGATGATAGACGTACCAAATGATGAATTAATCAATACTGTCTTTGATCGGCTCAACAGAAATTCAAGAAAACTAACTCCCCAAGAGCTGAGGCATGCAAAATTTGATGGGTGGCTCATTACGAAAGCAGAGTTTGAGGCTGACGCCGAATATTGGAAAGACCTAGGTATAGCAACACGCGCTAGAAGTAAGCGCATGACTGACGTTCAATTCATATCAGAACTTCTTTGTGTTGTTCTAGAAGAGTCTCCCCTCGGCTTTGGGCAAGAGGAATTAGATGATTTTTACGCTAAGTACGACGATTTAGCTGACTTAGAGAATTTCTCTGAGCAGGAATTTATCGAGCGCTTCGAAGCAGCCAAGGCATTTATTGCCGACATGGAAAGCCACAACGGCTGTGTGAGGCGTTGGGCAAAGGGATTCGGCCACTTCTACACACTTTGGTGTGTGGTGTCGCTGAATGCTGACTTGGGTGATCCGCAATCAGTGGCTGAGAAGTATACTAAATTTATGGGGCAAGTAGAGGAATTGTCTCGCCTTGATGCCGGAGCGCCCACCCCAGAGGGAGATGGTTATCTAAGTGCCGCCAAGTATTTCGATAACGCGCGAGGTGCAAGTACCGAAGGCCCCCAGCGGCAGGAGCGATTTGATGTATTGACCGAGGTTCTATCTTTAAAATGAAGGTGCAGACGTCAATTCGAGAGAAATTTTCCCAGCAAATTGAAGTGAATTCGCTTCTGAAAGCTCACATAGATAAGCTTTTTTTAGGGGTGAAAAGTCATCGCTGGCACTACGAATCTAGATTAAAGCAATTGGAGAGTTTCGCCGTAAAGGTCGAAACAGGGCGTGTTTCCGACCCCTCCCGCTTGGAGGACTTTTTGGCATGTACCTTGGTAGTGCCGAACGTTGCAGAAATGCAGTCCGCAGTAGAGCTTGTGCAAAACAATTTTCAAATAAAAGAAAGGAGGCCAGCAGACGTATCCATAACAAAAAAGAAGGCAGATACATTTCCGTTTGACGACCTTCGATTGTATTGCTGGCGGCATAATGATGGGACAAGGCCGCCGGATAGATCGGATGAGATAGTCTTTGAGGTTCAGATAAAAACATTCCTTCAGCATGCTTGGGGAATCGCGACTCACGACCTGAGTTACAAAACCGATGACGTGCGATGGGGAAAGGATCGTCTCGTCGCACATCTCAAGGCGTCGATTGAATACGCGGAACTCGCCATCCACGAAACTGCCTTGCTCTCGAAAAGCGAAATGTTAGCTCTCGCTCACGGCCCTACTATTGGAGTTGCGGAAGTTATACAGGTTCTCAAGGCGCACTGGTCTCGTACAGATTTACCCGAAAACCTCAGGTCTTTAGCGCAAACAGTATATGACGTTATTTCTATGCTTAAGATGAGTCCTGATGAGTTAGGTAAGTTGCTCGATGAAAAGTCAAAAACTGCCGGAGCCATTCCTTTAAATTTATCGCCGTACTCCGTGATTGTCGAGTTGTTGATTCATTCCCGAAAGGAGGATTTTCTTAAGAACCTGAAGAGGGCTCGTTTTCGGTTGCTATTAACGCCGGAAATGAATCTGCCTGAAGATTTTCCGCCGGACTTCCTCTCTGAAAGAGTGGTGGTCATTTAGGCTTATTCAAGCTCATTTTATAGGCATCCTCGATTGCCTCTTCAATGTCCGTGGCGCCATTTAAAGTCTGGATTAGGTCATCAGCGGCCGGAAGAGGGAGTATCCTGAGAAGTTTTGTGCTGATACTCACGGTTCCAGATATTTGACGGTAGCGTGCGTCCACGGCAGCGGAGTTTAACAGCAACATGAGGAGCTCAATTGGCACAAGGGGAGGGATGAGTTCCGTTTGCGTAACTACAATTGTATGGTTTTCCGATACAAAAGCACCATATCGAGAAATCAGCTCCTCGTTGATAACGCCGGCGACTAATCTTCTTGGCTGGTTTCTGTTTGTCGTGCGCTGCAGAATTAACGACTTGGATGTAATGAGCGCCTGACTGCCTGAAGTGACACGGACACAGGAGATGCTATTTTTAGCAAATCCCGATCTCGCAGGTCCCGGTGAGAGTTCGATAGGTTGGCCAGCTTTTACGTTGTGCGCCCATATTAGCGGCACCTCGTGCTCATTAGGCTCCTCGCGGGTAGCAAGTCGGTCATGTGATCTATTCCAGACAAAATACCCTGATCGCACAATGTATCCGTAACCTGTTAGGTTCGCTAACCCGCGATCAAGGTATGATGTTGATTGATTTGGATTCTGATTAATATTATGTCTGGGTATGATAAAGATTGATTGTTTATCTCTTGGTAATATCTCGATTCTTCCAAGTTCTCTTACGTTGCCATCTTCGTTCACTGAGAAAGCCTTGGGTGTGTTTTTCATTTTGTTTTTTGAATTCTTTTTCCTAAGGAATATTACGCACGTATCTTGTGTGACGTCGAGAAATACCTCTGTCCTTTTTTCAATGAAATCTATCTCTAAAATTTCAGACTCTCGCATAATATAATCGCGAAGCTCTTCAAAATACGGCCCAGCCGTAAAGCTCGTTGGTATAATTAGAGCTGCTATGCCGTTATTTTTCAGATTCTCCAGTGCAACAGATACGAACAGGGCGTATGTATTTACGTGGCCATCCTTTATAACGTTTCTCCAGCGAGTTATCAGGTTTTTTGAAGGTCTGAATACTCTTCCGTATGGAGGATTGCTCACAACTGCGTCGAATTTTCGGTCGAAATCCTGTTTGAGAGAGTTTCCCTGAGAAACAATACGGTTTTTAGATTTTCCTAAGGCGTCTAATTCTGGTGAGAGCACGTCATCAATCATGCGTTGAGAAAGGCGAGCGAGGCTTGGCTCGATTTCGATGCCTCTTACAAGGGAATTGACCCTTCTCACTACCTCCTCAGGGGCAGCACGGGATTTTCTGGCTGCCTCTGCAATTCGTTGAGAAATTGGAACGAGGAACGCTGCTCCCCCGCACGCAGGGTCGAGTATTGAATGTGTGGAGAAATCCACTCCGTAATCGGCAAGGCGATCTAGGACGTACTCTGAGAGATGGGGTGGCGTAAAAAATGCAGCCAGCCGTTGACGGCGTTCTTTCGGCATCAAGAGCATATACAAAGCGCCGATGAGATAGTGCTTTTCCTGTATGCTCGCATTCAGAAGCTGGCGCCTTAGCTCTTCATCTGGAACGTCGATCAAATCCCCTGACAGAATCCTAACGCACGCATGGTATCGAAAATCCCTTTGTTGTGCGTACTTGTTCTGAATGTCGAATGCGGTCAAACGGAGCGCATTGGTGATGTTCGCCGAATTATAGATTTTTCTTATATTTGGCGCTGCGACGGCTTCGATCATTGTTGATATTTTTCGTTCGACGATTATGGGCGGTCTGTCGAACTTGAATAGCTCTTTTGACCCCGAAGTCGCAACGGCTCAAGAAAGCTTGATCGGCATCGGCGCGAGGAATTGCGGCCTGAAGGCGCGAGAACGTAGTTGCTGGATTTCCGGTATGTCGTTTTGCGTAATGGCAGGATGGTTGCGGTTAAGGTCATAAATCGCCCTCAAGAATCTCGTTCGCCTGCAATTCTTCTTCGGTGGCCAATCGCCCGCCGCGCCTTCCAAGGCGCTCCATTTCCTGCAGAACAACGGGGTTGGGGCCGAGCAGCATGACATGATAGACGAGAGCGTCGGAAATCCCGAACCCAACTGCTTGGCAATCGTCTATCGTCGGGTCGAGACCGCGGGCAAAGTTGCCCACCGCCTGTGCGTTCGTTCGGCTCACCTTCATCACCCGATCCCACAAGGCTGGCGTTCCCTCCGAGAAGCGAAACGCCAGTTTGTCGAGGGTGACAAGGACATCGGGCGCATAGTAGCAGGTATTCTCCGTTGCCTCGGCCAGAGCCACCCCGAACCCTACTCTTTCCATGGCGGGAAGAGACTGCCCCGTACTGGGTGTGGCGGAGAAGAGTGCAAGTATGAACAGAGATAGGCCAAAAAGCGCTCGCATTGGTTCGGCTCCGGATTTTCTCGACATCAGCGTCCCCTTTGGTTCAGCTGGAAGAGTGGGGCGCCTATTGCGCGTCGCATTTGATCTCGACGCTATTTGAGAACTCCCTTTTGACGGAATCGATATCGGCGAAGCCGAGAGTGCCCGTGTCGATGTTGATGGCGGCAAAGCGCTCTCTACCGGCCAGCATGCTCAGGTATTCCGGCATCTTCTGCGCCATGACCTGCTCCTCCTGCGCGGTCGTCAGTTTCTCACCGCTCTCCGTGAGGCCAGCCAGATACAGCGCCGGCAGGAATTTGGTCAGCGACACGAAATAGGTCCGGTTCGATTCTGACTTCGTATCCTGCCTGTCGATGATCATGGGCCGGTCGTTGAGGAACCATAGCTCTGGATCCGGGTGAACCTCGCTGACGATCGAGAACTCCGGCGGGTAATATTCGCGGACCTTGGCGCCGAATATCTGATTGATGTTCATCTTGCAGATATGAACGAAGCGGTCGTCCGCCTCGCTCATACCGGGGGCGAGCAGTAGGGCGGCAGCGATGAGGGCGGCTGAGGCCAAGATCGTGTTGTAGCGCATGGTTTTGTCTCTGCTTTGAAGATGACGCCCGTCAGAAGCTCGAAGGCGAGCCAGCGGCGGTCGCGACCTTCTTCCGGCCCGAGCGCCAAGCGAAGAATGCCATGGCGGCCATGCCGAGGGAGACGAAGCCCCAAATCTGAAGGTCCGGGAACTCGGCAGACCCGGCAAAGGCGATCAACCCGGCCAGCGTGAAGGTGACGGCGGAGACGATCGGCAGGCCGAAGGCGAAGGCTCCGCCGACGAAGAGCAGCAGGCCCGCCAGAATGCCGAGCGCGCCAGCGTCGCCGCCTGCCTCGTTGCCGATCATATGGGAGGCTGTTCCGACGGTGCAGGATTGCAGCAGGACGAGAAGGCCGAGCATGAGGCCGATGATGCCGATTGCGATTTTCATGGGATGTCTGTTGGTTTCCGCGCAGAACTGAGCCGGTTTTTCCACCGAGAAGTGAGCCACCT
>NZ_CAMLFY010000008.1 GCF_946479415.1 uncultured Shinella sp.
GCATGTCACGCGAGACGCGGGCGATGTCGAGCGCCTTGCCGCAATTGTTGCGCTTCATCAGCGAGATGAGTTCGGCCGGTGCGCGGTGTTCGTCGAACAGGCGGCCGAGGCGCAGCGCGCCCTGCAGGCCGAGCGCGATTTCGGTCTCCATGTCGGCGAGCTTCTTCTGGATGAGCTGGGTGGCGGCGAGCGGCTTGCCGAACTGCTTGCGATCCAGCGTATACTGGCGCGCAGCGTGCCAGCAGAATTCGGCGGCCCCCATGGCGCCCCAGGCGATACCGTAACGGGCACGGTTGAGGCAGCCGAACGGACCGGCAAGGCCGGCGACTTCCGGCAGCAGGTTTTCATCGGGAACGAAGACGTCCTGCATCATGATCATGCCGGTGACGGAGGCGCGCAGCGAGAACTTGCCCTCGATCTTCGGCGTCTCGAAACCCTTCATGCCGCGTTCCAGCACGAAGCCCTTGATTTTGTTGTCATGCGAGTCGGACTTGGCCCAGACGACAGCGACATCGGCGATTGGCGAGTTGGTGATCCAGTTCTTGGCGCCCGAGATCAGGTAGCCGCCATCGACTTTCTTGGCGCGGGTGATCATCGAGGAGGGGTCCGAACCATGGTCCGGTTCGGTCAGGCCGAAGCAGCCGACCCATTCGCCGGAGGCGAGCTTGGGCAGGTACTTCTTGCGGGTCTCTTCCGTGCCATAGGCGAAGATCGGGTGCATGACGAGCGACGACTGCACGGACATGGCCGAGCGGTAGCCGGAATCGACGCGCTCGACTTCGCGGGCGACGAGGCCATAGGAGACATAGTTGGCGCCCACGCCGCCGTATTCTTCCGGCACGGTCGGGCCGAGCAGGCCGAGTTCGCCCATCTCGCTCATGATTTCGCGGTGGAAGATTTCGTGGCGGTTGGCTTCGGTGACGCGCGAGGCGAGCTTGTCCTGGCAATAGGCGCGGGCCGTATCGCGGATCATGCGCTCTTCGTCGGTCAGCTGGTCTTCGAGCAGGAAGGGATCGGCCCAGTCGAAAGGTGCCATCTTGGCGCGCGCCTGTTCCGGGGTGGCGCTGTGGTGCTCGCTCATGGGGATCCTCCTGTCGCGGTTCTGTCGTTGCAGAAGTGCTACATCAGCTTGGTTCTCTCCGAAAGGGCGGGAACGAAATGGGCGGGCCGACACTTTGGCTATTTATGAATGCCCTCATGAATCCGCAGAATGAGCCATCCCCCGCATTTTGCCGCCTTTGCCTTGATCCTGCCGTTCCCGGTGAGCAAGTAATCTGACGATGAGCAATTCCACGAAAGAGAGGCCAAGCATGCGCGATCGCTTCAAGCGGTCGGTCGAGCGTTTGGTGCCGGCCGAAACACGGCTGGGAGACCTGTTCTGGCCGTTCCATCGCAACACCGAGCGCAAGGCCCCTGCCGCGCGGCGTCGCGCCGCCGAGGGTTCGCCTTTGGTCGAGATCACCGATTTCGGCAGCAATCCGGGCTGTCTGCGCATGTTCATGCATATTCCCGAAGGCCTGCCCGCCGGGCGACCGCTTGTTCTGGTGCTGCACGGCTGCCAGCAGGATGCCGCCGGTTACGATCGCGGAGCCGGCTGGGCGTCGCTTGCCGAGGAGCGCGGCTTTGCCGTCGTCTATGCCCAGCAGCGCGAGGCGAACAATCCGCGGCTCTGCTTCACCTGGTTTCGTCCGAGCGAGGTGACGCGCGACCGCGGCGAGACGATGTCGATCCGCCAGATGGTGGCGCATGCCGCCGGGCAGGCGGGAAGCGACGCCGAACGCATCTATATCACCGGCCTCTCGGCCGGCGGCGCCATGACCGCCGCGATGCTCGCCAATTACCCCGCACTTTTCGCCGGCGGCGCCATCATCGCCGGCCTGCCCTTCGGCGCGGCCCGTGACGCCACCCGTGCCTTTGACGCTATGGCCGCCGCACCGGAGCGCACGCCCCGCGAATGGTCTGATCTCGTACGCGACGTTTCCCCGCGTATCGCGCGAAAACCCACAATCTCCATCTGGCACGGCACCGCCGATGCGACCGTTGCCCTGTCCAACGGCGAGGCCCTGGTGGAACAATGGCGCGATCTTTACCGCCTGCTGAAGGATGCCTTCGTCGAAAAAAAGCTGAAAGGTCGGCGCACCCGCATCTGGCCGGATAAGGACGGTAAGCCGCTCGTCACCTTCCACGAGATCGACGGCATGGGCCACGGCACGCCGGTACTGCCGGGCGAGGGCGGCGGCTACGCCATCTCCACCGAGCCGTTCATGCTGGAGGTGGGATTTTCCTCGACGATTGAGATTGCGAAGGAATGGGGGCTGACGCGGCGGTGGAAGCGGTAGCGTAGAGCTAGAACGGGGTTAGAGCCAGAGCAGAGGCCAGCCCATTCATGCTCACATGATGTCCACCGTCTTGCGAAGCAACCAACTCCGATATGTCGCCCGCAAACATCTCCTCCGTCATCCTCGGGCTCGACCCGAGGATCCATCCATCCGCACTCGCCTCACGTGTGGCGTGGATCCTCGGGTCAAGCCCGAGGATGACGACGGAGGAAGTTGTGCTTATCTACAAGCAAGCCGACGGCTTGCCGAATGGGATGCATGCTCACCCCAGCAGCCACTCATGCTCCTTGGCGTTGTGGAACTTCCACACCCGCTTCGGACCGGCCATGACGTTCAGGTAATAGAGGTCATAACCGTGGATGGTGGCGCAGGGGTGATACCCCTTGGGCACCAGCGTCACGTCGCCATTCTCCACCGCCATGGCCTCGTCCAGCGAGCGGTCGTCCGTATAGACCCGCTGGAAGGCAAAGCCCTGCGGCGGGTTGAGGCGATGGTAGTAGGTCTCCTCGAGGAAACTTTCGTTCGGCAGGTCATCCCGGTCGTGTTTGTGCGAGGGATAGGACGAGGTGTTGCCGTTCGGGGTGATCACTTCCACGACGAGCAGCGAATGGGCCGAGTTGTCGTCTTCCGGCATGATGTTGTGCACATGGCGGACATTCGAGCCCCTGCCGCGGTGAAGCTCAGGATGCGTGCCGGGCGGAATGGCCTTGGCCTTGTAATCGCCGCCGCCCGGTGCCGAGCAGACGGCGAGTTCCAGATCCGTCTCCGCCGTCACCGACCAGTTGGAATCAACGGGGATATAAAGCGCATGCGGCGCGCCCTCGAACGGGCTCATGCGCTCGCCGAGCACGCCGAAATCCTGGCCCGAGGCCGTGGCCTTGCCCTTGCCGGAAATCCACACGAGGCAGACTTCCCGGCTTCCCGTTTCCGCCGCGACGATCTCGCCGGGCTTCATGCGGTGCACGTCGAAGCCGACATAGGTCCAGCCGGCGCTTTCAGGCGTCACATGGCTGACGCGGCCGTGGGCGCCGTTCGGTTTCACGAGCAGGTTGGGCATGGGCTTGGTCCTTTCCTTCAGGCGGGCGGGTGAGGCTTATCCCTTAGGGAAGCCTTCCGTTTCGACAGTATAGCCGGCTGCGGTCATCACGCGCATCAGTTCGGCATAGCCGACCTCGGCCATCTTGGCCGGCGGGGCGTTGCGCGGGTCCTGCTCGGCTTCCACGACGAACCAGCCTTCGTAACCGTAGTCGGCAAAGCGCTTGACGATCGCACCGAAATCCAGCGAGCCGTCACCCGGCACGGTGAAGGCGCCGAGCGCCACCGCGTCGAGGAAGGATTGCTTCGTGCGGTCGAGACCATCCACGACCGACCGGCGGATATCCTTCACATGCACATGGTTGATGCGGGCATGATGGTTGTCGATGGCACGCAGCACATCACCGCCGGCAAAGGCGAGATGGCCGGCATCGAGCAGCAGCGGAATGCCTTCGCCCGAATTCTTCATGAACGCATCGAGTTCCGGCTCGGTCTCGACCACCGCGGCCATGTGGTGGTGGTAGGACAGCGGCATGCCCTGTTCGGCGCACCACTCACCAAAAGCGGTGAGCTTGCGGCCATAGGCCTTCATCTCGTCGTCGGACAGGCGCGGCTTGGTGGCGAGCGGCTTGGAGCGGTCGCCCTGGATGGAGCGTCCGACTTCGCCATAGACGATGCAGGGCGCATTGACGGCCTTGAATAGCTCGATCATCGGCAGGATGCGGTCCTTGTTGGCCGAGAGATCCTCATCGACCAGCGTGCCGGAGAACCAGCCGCCGCACAGCGTCACGTCGGCGGCGCGCAGGATCGGCAGCATTTCCTCCGGATTGCTCGGGAAGCGGCGGCCCTGTTCCATGCCGGTAAAGCCGGCGGTGCGCGACTGGCGCAGGCACTCTTCGAGCGAAACGTCGTCGCTGAGTTCCGGAAGATCGTCGTTCCACCAGGCGATGGGCGACATGCCGAGTTTGGCTTTCATCATAGTCTCCTTGGCGGGAAGCGGGGCTTCCCATGTCATTGTTTGTCTCTCTCCCTCCCTCTCTTCCGTCATCCTCGGGCTTGACCCGAGGATCCATCCACACACGCTGAGTTTGCCGCGTGGATCCTCGGGTCAAGCGCGAGGATGACGGAGGAGGGTGGGTTGTCTGTCTTAACCGATCGTCTGCGCGGCGCGAGCCTTCACATAGGCCTCGCGCGCCGTATTGACCTCGCTGCGCGGGCTGACCTCGGGCACCGCGACATCCCACCAGTGGCCACCTTCCTTGGTGGTGATCAGCGGATCGGTGTTGATGACGATCACCGAGGTGCGGTCGTTGGCCTTGCTGTTCTCAATGGCGGTTTCTAGATCGGCGATGGAGGAGACCTTCACGGCGACCGCGCCCATGCTTTCGGCATGCGCCCGGAAATCGATATCCGGCATCATCTCGATCATCGAGTCCTTCAGCAGATTGTTGAAGTTGGCGCCGCCGGTGCCCATCTGCAGCCGGTTGATGCAACCATAGCCGCGATTGTCGAGCACGATGATGGTGAGCTTCTTGCCGAGCATGACCGAGGTCGACAGCTCCGAATTCATCATCATGTAGGAACCGTCGCCGACCATGACGACGACATCCGCCTCCGGCCGCGCGATCTTCACGCCAAGCCCGCCGGCAATCTCGTAGCCCATGCAGGAGAAGCCGTATTCCATGTGGTAGCCGCCCGGTTTCTGGGCCTCCCACAGCTTGTGCAATTCGCCCGGCAGGCCGCCGGCCGCGCAGACGAGCACGGAATTCTCGCCGCCGATCGTGCGCTGCACCGCGCCGATGACCTGCGCATCGGAGGGCAGGTCGGCATTGGTCGGCGCGGTCGCGCGGGCGACGGCGGCCATCCACGTGTCCTTGCGGGTCTTCGCCGTTTCCGTGAAGGCGGCGGGCGCCTTCCAGCCGCCGAGGGCTTCCGACAGCAGCGTCAGGCCTTCGCGCGCATCCGCGACGAGCGGCTGGCTGTCACGCTTGGCGGCGTCGAAGGCGACCGTGTTGAGACCGATCATCTTGACGTTTTCGTTCTTGAACAGCGCCCAGGAGCCGGTGGTGAAATCCTGCATGCGCGTGCCGACGGCGAGGATCACATCCGCTTCCTCGGCGAAGGCGTTGGCGGCGGAGGTGCCGGTGACGCCGATCGAACCCATGCAGAGCGGATGATCGTCCGGCAACGCCGACTTGCCGGCCTGGGTGACGGCGACCGGGATGCCGTGCATGCCGGCAAAAGCCTTCAGCTCGGCTGTCGCCTGCGAATAGAGCACGCCGCCGCCGGCGATGATCAGCGGCTTCTCGGCCTTGCGCAGCGTGGCGATGGCGGCGGCGAGTTCGTCGGTATCGGGGCGGGGGCGGCGGTGCGTCCAGACCTTCTCCTCGAACAGGCTGGCCGGATAGTCATAGGCCTCGGCCTGCACATCCTGGCAGAGCGACAGCGTCACCGGGCCGCAATCGACCGGATCGGTCAGCACCTGCATGGCGCGCTTCAGCGCCGAGATGATCTGCTCGGGACGGGTGATGCGGTCGAAATAGCGCGAGACGCAACGGAACGCGTCGTTGACCGAGACGGTGCCGTCGTTGAAATCCTCGATCTGCTGGAGGACCGGGTCGGGAATGCGGTTTGCAAAAACGTCGCCGGGCAGGAAGAGCACGGGCAGGCGGTTGACATGCGCCACACCGGCCGCCGTCACCATGTTGAGCGCGCCGGGGCCGATGGAGGTCGTGCAGGCCATGAAGCGCTGGCGGAAGCTGGCTTTCGCAAAGGCGACGGCGGCGTGTGCCATCCCCTGTTCGTTATGGGCGCGCAAGGTCGGAAGTTCGTTGCGCACCTGATAGAGCGCCTCGCCGATACCCGCGACGTTGCCATGGCCGAAAATGCCCCAGACGCCGGCGAAGATCGGAACCGTCTTGCCATCGACGACGGTCATCTGCGCCTTCAGGAAATGCGTGACGGCCTGCGCCATCGTCAGCCGGATCGTCTTGCCCATGATATTCCTCCCAAATTCTCTGGCACGTATTTTCCCCTCCCCAACCCCTCCCCACAAGGGGGAGGGGCTAATCCGCCGATCCGTCTTGCCCAATACAACGTCACTTCAGGAAGAAACGGAAATGGGACTTTTGCACGGTGCGGCATAGAAGCCCCTCCCCCTTGTGGGGAGGGGTTGGGGAGGGGATTTCGCTTCAATTCAACCCACGCGTCCGAAGCCACGCATCCGTCAGCTCGCGGAAGCGGCCGGCCATGTCTGCGATCGCAGTCTCGTCATCCATTTTTCCCGCCATCCAGGCACGGGCGGCATCGACGAAGATCGTACGACCGACGGCAAAGCCCTTCACGGACGGTGCCACCGTCGTCGCCTCGAAGGCCTTCACCAGTTCTTCCGTCGGCGCTTCCAGGCCGAGCAGCACGATACCACGGCAATAGGCATCATTTTTGGCGATGACGGCCTCGATGTTCTTCCACGCCTCGCTCGATGCCTGCGGCTCCAGCTTCCACCAGTCCGGCTTGATGCCGAGATCGTAGAGTTCCGTGAGCACCGTCGAGATCGTATCATCCTTCAGCGGCCCATTCTTGCCGGCGATGATCTCGACCAGCAGTTCACGGCCGACGCGGCGGGCGGCTTCGAAGAGCGTGCGCAGCTTTTCCTGCTGCTCCTTCTTCAGCGCGGCCGGATCGTCCGGATGGTAGAAGCACAGGCACTTGATGCAATGGTCGAGCGGCCATTCCACCAGCTGCGAGCCGATATCCTGGCTGAATTCGAAGCGCAGCGGCTTGGAACCGGGCAGCTCGACCGGGCGGCCGATCCACGAGAAATTCTGTGTGGCAGCATCGAAGAAGGCGTCGCGGCCGAAACGCTCGTCGATCAGCATGCCGTAGCCCGGGCGGCCCTCGGCAACGCGGGCGGTCGCCTGCACCGTGAGGCGCTTGAACTCGGAAATCTTCTCATGCGGCACGTCAAGTTCGTCGGCGATATCGACGAGCTGCATGCGGTGGTCGCAGGCGAGCGCCATGAGGAGGGGGATATCGTCCTGCTTGCGGTTGGTCGCCCAGTGGATGTGGTTGATCGCTTCGTCCTTGCGCAGCGCGCGGTGCTTGCTGCCGTTCTTCAGGAAGAAGGCGAGCTCATCCCAGCTCGGATATTCCGGCGAGCAGAGCAGGCGCGAGACGGCGAAGGCGCCGCAGGCATTGGCCCAGGTGGCGGAGGTTTTGTGGTCCTCGCCCTTCAGCCAGCCGCGCAGGAAGCCGGATAGGAAGGCGTCGCCCGCGCCCAGCACATTATAGACCTCGATGGGGAAACCGTCGCCGACCACGCCGTCTTCCAGATCGTTGGAGATCGGGCCGTCATAGACGATGCAGCCCATGGCGCCGCGCTTCAGCACGATGGTCGCCGGGGAAACGGCGCGGATCGCCTTGAGCGACGAGAGCACGTCATCGGCGCCGGAGGCGATCATGATCTCCTCTTCGGTGCCGACGATCAGGTCGCAATCCGGCAGGACGGATTTCAGGATGGCGGAGACGCGGTCGGATTTCACATAGCGCTCGAAGCCTTCGGCATGGCCGGCGAGGCCCCAAAGGTTCGGGCGATAGTCGATATCGAAGATGACCTTGCCGCCGTTTTCCTTGGCAATGCGGATCGCCTTGCGCTGGGCGGCTTCCGTGTTGGGGCGGGAGAAATGCGTGCCGGAAACCAGCACGGCGCGCGACGAGCGCACGAAGGCCTCGTCCACGTCACCCTCGTCGAGCGCCATGTCGGCGCAGTCGGTGCGCACGAAGATCATCGGCGAGACGCCTTCGGATTCGATGGCGAGCAACACGAGTGCCGTCAGACGGTCCTTGTCTGTTTTGATGCCCTCGACGTTCACACCTTCACGAGCGGACTGCTCGCGAATGAAGCGGCCCATCTGCTCGTCGCCGACGCGGGTGATGAGGGCTGATTTCAGGCCGAGGCGGGCGGTGCCGATGGCGATGTTGGCGGGGCAGCCGCCGACGGATTTGGCGAAGGAGGCGGTGTCTTCGAGCCGCGTGCCGAGCTGCTGGCCGTAGAGATCGACCGATGAACGGCCGATCGTGATGACGTCAAGCGTTCTGGCTTGATCAATGTGCGGCATGTCTTCCTCCCGATCTCGCGGCGCCGTCATGAGAGCGCGGCGACATTCTGGGAAAATGAAACATGAATTCCATTATTATGTCAATTCGGAATGTTCATTCCATTTTTATTTCACAGCATTTCATTTGGATGTGCGGCGCAGACTGCGCCGTTTTTCGGCGATGGCGACCGGCAAGGCCATGGCAAGCGCCATGGAGGCGGAGAGCGAACGGAAGCCGGCATAGTCGGCCTCGGAGACCTCGAACCAGTGCGTGGCGGAGGCGGCCAGTGGTGAGAAGACCGAGTCGGTGATGGCGATGATCGGCACGCCGCGTGCGGCCAGTTCCTGCGCTTGCGTCAGGCTCTCGGCGGCATAGGGCGCGAAGCTCGCGGCGATCACAGCGTCCTTGTTCGTGGCGAATTGCACCATTTCGGGATCGATGCCATTGGGCGAGGCGACGATCTGGTGGCGGATGGCGAGCTTGCCGAAGGCATAGGCGATATGCGCCGTCAGCGGATAGGAGCGGCGCTTGGCGACGAGATAGATGGTTTCGGCGCGGGCGAGCAGATCAACGGATTTCGAGAAGGTCTCGCCGTCGATGGTGCTGGCGAGGCGGGCGACAGACTGGCTGGCGGCGGTGAGGAAGCCGGAGAGGAGTTCCGTGTCGCTGTTGGCCGCCGGCCCCGCTTCCAGCGAGGCGAGGCGCTCCTCATAAGACAGCGTGCGGTCGCGCAGCCGGGCGCGAAACACGTTCTGCAGGTCGGAAAACCCCTCATAGCCGAGATGATGGGCGAGGCGCACCAGGGTCGAGGGCTGCACGTCGGCGGCCGTTGCGATGCTGGCGGCGGTGCCGAAGGCCATTTCGTCGGGATTGGACAGCGCATAGGCCGCCACCTGCGCCAGCCGTTTCGGCATGGTCGCCTTGCGCTCGATGATGACGGAGCGCAAGCTGTCGAAATCGCGCGGCACGCGCGAAAGGGCCGTTTCGGTGTTGCTCATCGTGGTTCTCCTCGGCGGCCATTCTGCGACAAATGAAATAAATATTCCATATTTTCAGAAAAGATAGTTTTCGTTCCAAATCTTTCCCGCTATGGATGGCGTAAGAAGCGCCTGTGCGGCGAGATATAGCAATTCCGCCGCCGCTGCGTAGCGGAATTCAGCGAGGAGGAGGCGTCATGAAAGCTCTTGGCATCGGATTGATCGGAACCGGCTATATGGGCAAGTGCCATGCACTTGCCTGGAACAATGTCAGCACGGTCTTCGGCGATGTGGACCGTCCGCGCCTCGTGCATCTGGCGGAGGCCAATCCCGAACTCGCTGCCACCCGCGCCCGCGAATTCGGCTTTGCGAAATCGACCGCCAACTGGCGCGACCTGCTCTCCGATCCCGATGTCGACGTCATCTCCGTCACCACGCCGAACCAGTTCCATGCCGACATGGCGGTTGCGGCGCTTGAGGCGGGTAAACACGTCTGGTGCGAAAAGCCGATGGCGACGGCCTTTGCCGATGCCGAGCGCATGCTCGCCGCCCAGCGCTCCTCCGGCAAGGTGGCCGTGATGGGCTACAATTATATCCAGAACCCCGTCATGCGGCATATCCGTTCCCTGATCGACGAGGGCGCGATCGGCACGGTCAACCATGTGCGCGTCGAGATGGACGAGGACTTCATGGCCGATCCCGAGGCGGCGTTCTACTGGAAGAGCGAAGCGTCCTCCGGCTATGGCGCGCTCGACGATTTCGCCGTGCATCCGCTCTCGCTCCTGTGGAGCCTGTTCGGCCACGTCGAGGCGGTCATCGCTTCGCTGGCAAAACCCTATGCCGACCGCCCGGTGAAGGAAGGCGGCCGTCGCGCGGTGGAAAACCACGATATCGCCAGCGTCCTGATGCGCCTTCCCGGCGGCATTTCCGGCGTGCTCATGGCTAATCGCTCCGCCTGGGGCCGCAAGGGCCGCATCGCTCTGCAGGTCTATGGTTCGAAGGGGGCGATCCTCTACGATCAGGAGCGCATGAACGAGTTCCAGCTCTATACGACCGATGGCCGCGCCACCGAGCAGGGGTTCTCCACAATTCTGACGGCCCCGCACCACAAGCCCTATGACCGCTTCATTCCGGCCCCCGGCCATGGCCTCGGCTTCAACGATCTCAAGGTCATCGAATGCCGCGAGCTGATCGCTGCAATCGCCGGCATGGCGTCGCATTCCATTGATTTCAACCATGGCCTGCGCATCGAGAAGACCGTGCACGCCATGGCGCAGTCCTTCCGCGAAGAACGCTGGGTGGAAATCGCCCCGGCGTGACTTTTTCGTGGACCCGGCCAAAAAAATCCACCGGCTTAGTCATTGAAACCGCTCATCCCATACGTAATACTGGCGGCAATAATGCCGGAGGGAAGGGCATGTTCAAGCGAATACAAAAACGCTGGGCGCCGGTATTCTTCGTATCGATTGCTGTCGTCGTGTTCAACGCGAACGCCGCTGAGGCGAAACGCGTTGCACTGCTGATAGGCAACCAGAAATACGAAGAGACCGCCCAGCTGAACAATCCCGCCAACGACGTGGAGCTGATGCGCGCCTCGTTTGAGGCGGCGGGTTTCGACAGCGTCAAGACCGTACTCGATCTCGACCGCTCCGCCATGGTGAAGGCGCTGCGTGATTTCGAGGACGAATCTGTCGATGCGGATATGGCGGTGGTCTATTATTCCGGCCATGCCATGGAGATGAACGGGGTCAACTACCTCATCCCCGTCGATGCGGCGCTGAAGAGCGACCGCGACGTCGAGGACGAAAGTGTCGCCATCGACCGCGTGCAGCGGTCGCTGGAAGGCGCCAAGAAGCTGAAGCTCTTCATTCTGGATGCCTGCCGCAACAATCCGTTCGCCGCAGCGATGACGCGCTCCATCGGCACCCGTGCGGTGACGCGCGGTCTTGCCCGCGTCGAGCCCGAATCGGCCGACACGCTGATCGCCTTCGCGTCGAAGGCCGGCACGGTGGCGCTCGACGGCGAGGGCAAGAACAGCCCGTTTGCCACGGCGCTCTCGAAATATCTGACGGAACCCGGCCTCGATGTGCGCATCGCGCTCGGCAAGGTGCGCGACGAGGTGGTGGAAGCCACCAATCGCGAGCAGGAGCCCTTCGTCTATGGTTCGCTCGGTGGCGCGCAGATCTTCCTGAACATCAAGGAAGTGAACATCAACGTCACCAACAGCGGCAACACGGAAGTCTCGCCGAACGGCCAGTCCGAAGCGGCGGCCGACTGGCAGAACATCCGTGACCTCGCCGACGAGGACCTGATCAACGCCTTTATCGCCAAGCACGGCAAGGACCCGGTTTACAAGATGCTGGCCGAGAAGAAGCTCGCCAGCCTCAAGGAGGCCACCCAGACCGAAGGCCAGGATGCCGATGGCATCGCCTGGGATGCGCTGAAGGAATCGACGGATGCCGCAGCGCTCCAGCGCTTCCTCGAGCGTTATCCGGACAGCAAGCATCGCAGCGATGCCGAACATCTCATTGCCGCTCTGGAGCCGAAGAAGGGCCTGAGCGTCGATGTCGCCTCCAAGGAAACCGCCGCCTCGCGCGATTGCTTCCTGCTGGCCGGCGAGCCGCAGTCGCTGCCGGGCTTCATGGGCGTCAACTTCCTGAAGATCGATGCCAAGCGGGCGCTCACCGCCTGCGCGCAGGCCGTCAACGAGAATCCGTCCGACGGCATGCTCGTCAACCTGCTCGGCCGCTCGCATGATGCCGACCGCAACTATGTCGAAGCGCGCCGGAACTACGAAAAGGCCATCGAGCTCGGCAATATGTACGCGCTCACCAACCTGGCCTGGTTCTCGATCTACGGCACGGATGGCCCGGTCGACGTGCCGAAGGGCCTGTCGATGTTCGAAAAGGCCTCGACGGCGGGCAATTCCTACGCCCAGGCCTCGCTCGGCTGGCTCTACCGCGAAGGCTACGGCGGCACGCGCCAAGACTATGCCGAAGCCGTAAAATGGTATCAGCAGTCGGCCAACCAGGGCTATGCCAATGCCATGGCGACGATGGGCTGGTTCTACCGCGAAGGCCTCGGCGTCTCGCAGGATTACGTCCAGTCGCTGACCTGGTATCGCAAGGCAGCAGACGCCGGCGATGCCAATGCCATGTCCTCGCTCGGCTGGGCTTATCAGAACGGTCTCGGCACGTCGCAGGACTATGCCGAAGCCAAGGTCTGGTACGAGAAGGCCGCCAATATCGGCGATTCCTACTCGATGGCCTCGCTCGCCTGGCTCTATGACGTCGGCAACGGCGTGAAGCAGGACTATGTCGAAGCCCGCTACTGGTATGAGAAGGCCGCCAATGCCGGCAGCTCCTATGCCATGGGTAACCTGTCGCGCCTCTATGACCAGGGCCTCGGCACGCCGGCCGACGCGAAGGAAGCCGTCCGCTGGGCTGCTGCCGCCGTCGAAAGCGGCGATCCCAACAAGCTGAAGGAGTTGAAGGAAACCCCTGCCAACTTCACCGTTGCCTTCCGCAAGGAACTGCAGGGTCTGCTCAGCGAGCGCGGCTATTACAGCGGCTCGGCCGATGGCGAATTCGGTGCGGCAACGCTCGCCGCCATCGACAAGCTGGCCGCCGGCCGCAACGACAGCACCTCGCTGTCGAGCTCCGGTTCGTCGACGGTCACCTCGACCGATCAGTCGACGTCGACGCTCAGCAGCGGCTCGGATGTCGACCAGTGCTATGAACTGGCCGGTGAACCGAACCTGCGTCCGGGCTTCCTCGGCAAGCTCTTCGCCAATATCGACTACGGTCGTGCGATCTCCGTCTGCGAAGCGGCACTCAATGCCAATCCGTCGGACAACTCGGTTCGCAACATGCTGGGCCGTGCGCACGATGCCGCGAAGAACTTCGCAAAGGCACGCGAGCACTACCAGAAGGCCGCCGACGAGGGGAATCTCTACGCCCTGACGAACCTGGCCTGGTATTCGATCTACGGCACGGATGGCCCGGTCGACATGGCCAAGGGCACCCGCATGTTCGAGCAGGCCTCGAACGCCGGCAATCCCTATGCCCAGGCCTCCCTCGGCTGGCTCTACCGCGAAGGCTATAACGGCACGCGCAAGGACTATGACGAGGCGTTCAAGTGGTACAGCAAGGCGGCCCAGCAGGGTTATGCCAATGCGCAGGCCACGATGGGCTGGTTCTACCGCGAAGGTCTCGGCACGCAGCGCGACTACAATGTCTCGCTCGACTGGTACAAGAAGGGCGCGGAAGGCGGCGACATCAACGCCATGTCCTCGGTCGGCTATGCCTATCAGTCCGGTCTCGGCGTTTCCGTCGACTTCGTCGAAGCGCGCAACTGGTATGAAAAGGCCGCGGCCCAGAACGACTACTATTCGATGGCCTCGCTGGGCTGGCTCTACGACGTCGGCAACGGCGTGAAGCAGGACTATGCCCAGGCGATCGACTGGTATGAAAAGGCGGCCAATGGCGGCAACACCTACGCCATGGGCAACCTGTCGCGCCTCTATGACCAGGGCCTCGGCACACGCTTCAACGCGAAGGAAGCTGCCCGCTGGGCCGCCGCCAGCGTGGAAGGCGGCGATCAGGGCAAGCTGCAGGAGCTCAAGGGATCGCCGGCGAACTTCACGCCGCAGTTCCGCAAGGAGTTCCAGCAGATCCTGAAGGACCGCGGTTACTACAGCGGCCCGATCGACGGCGATTTCGGCACCTCGACGCAGAACGCGATCGACCGTCTCGCCGCCCGCACCTGATCCAGCCGGACAGGCCTGAAACAAAGAACCGCTGGAAACGCCCGTTTCCAGCGGTTCTTCTTTATGGGGACCTGATCAGGCCGCGCGCTTCAGCAGCCAGGCATCATGCTGTTCCAGGAAGACCCGGAGGCGTGCGGGATAGTCCTCGGCAACCGCGTCCTTGACGCTCTGCCGCTCTGAAAGCGCCGAGTGCCAGCGGGCAACCTTTGCGAGACCATCGAAGACGCCGGTCGGCGTAATCGTATCGAACGTGTCGAAATAGCGGAAGATCGGCGCGAAGACCGCATCGACGAGGCTGAATGTCTCCCCGGCGAAAAACGGCCCGTCGCCCAGGGCCGCATCGACGCGCGCAAACTTGTCGATCAGCGCCTTGCGCTTGGCCTCATAGGTCTCGGCGTCCTTTGCCGTCTCGAAACCCCAGAGATCGCCGAGAATCGAGGAGCCGAATTCCATCCAGCCGCGATGCTGGGCGCGGGCCAGCGGATCGGCCGGGTGAAGCGGCGTGCCGGTTTCGGTGTCCTCGAGATATTCGCAGATCACCGCACTTTCGAAGAGCACGACCTCGCTGCCGTCAGGCTGGCGAACAAGCAAAAGTGGCACCTTGCCGAGTGGCGAAAGGGCCAGGAACCAGTCGGGTTTGGCGGCAAGGTCGATGGTGCGGCGCTCGAAGGCAACGCCCTTTTCGGCGAGCGCGATGGCGGCGCGCTGCACATAGGGGCAGAGATGATGGCTGACGAGGATCAGGCGGGCTTCGGTCATGCAAGGTCTCCTGTCGGTGCAAAGTAGATGCATCTGCATATATGTACCCTTGCCATCTCCGTCAAGATGAATGTAATTGCATCTATGTGCGAATCATCCGACGAGGCCGCCCCAAAACCATCCGAAGCCACGACGCGGCTGTGGATCCGCCTCATGCGCGCCCAACGCGTCATCCTGGCCGCAATAGAGCAGGATCTGAAGGCCGCCGACATGCCGCCGCTCGCCTGGTACGATGTGCTCTGGGAATTGGTCCGCACGCCGGAGGGCCGGTTGCGTCCCTTCGAGATCGAGGAGCGCACGCTGCTGGCGCAGCACAATCTTTCCCGGTTGCTCGACCGCATGGAGGCGGCGGGGCTCGTTCACCGCGAAGTGTTGCCAGAGGATGGTCGCGGCCGCTGGGTGCTCGTCACGGAAGCCGGGCGTGCGACGCAGGCGCGCATATGGACCGTCTACGCCGCCGCCATCGAACGCCACCTCGGCGAGAAGATTGACGATGCCGGCGCCGCAGCGCTCGCCGATGGGCTGGAGCGTCTGGTGCGCGGCAGGTAGCCTCAAACGCAAAACGCCGGAGCAAGGCCCCGGCGTTCGCAAGCTGGAACGACGATCCCGCTTAGAGCAGGAAATCGCTCGCATAGTATTTCGTCAGGCCCGCATCGATCTGGAAATCGGCAATGCCGTCGCCATCGACGTCGCCGGAGATGATCGTGCCCGAATAGCGCAGCTCGCCCGCGTGTTCGGAGAAGCCGGCCTTGCCGATGAAGACGAACTTGTTGTCCGCCGACGTGTTGATATTGGCGTCGATCGTCCTGAGGTCGATCTTGTCGCCGTCGCTGCCGGGGCGGAAGTCGTCGATGACGTCGCGCTGCGAGCCGACCTTGCTGTCGGAAATGCTGGTGAAGCGGAACGTATCGGCGCCGGAGCCGCCGATCAGGAGGTCGTTGCCTGTGCCGCCGACGAGCAGGTCGTTGCCCGAACCGCCGACAAGATCGTCCGCGCCTGAGCCGCCGTAGAGCCGGTCGTTACCCGCATCGCCGTAGAGATCGTCATTGCCGGCATCGCCATAGAGGATATCGACGCCGTTGCCGCCATAGAGCCGGTCGTTGCCGCCGAGGCCTTCAAGCTGGTCGTTGCCGCTGCCGCCCTTGATGATGTTGTTGCCGACGGTGCCGATCAGCGTGTCGGCATAGCCGGTGCCGGTGACGTTCTCGATGCTCTTCAAGGTCTCGAGGCGGCCGGAAATCGCCTTGGCGTAACCCTTGTCCAGGTCGACATAGATGCCGCGGCCTTCCTCGCTGCTGGAATCCTGCAGGGAGTAGTTGATCGTGTCGACGCCGTCGCCACCGTTGAAGGTGTTCTTGAAGCCGACGGAATAGAAGGTGTCGTTGCCGGTCTCGCCGTAATAGACGCTCTGATAGGTCTTTACCTTGAAGACATCGTTGCCGCTGCCGCCATAGACCTTGTCATAATAGTCCGGGTCGTAGTCGGCGCCGCTGTGCGTGTAATAGTCGTTGCCCGAGCCGAGATAGATGATGTTGCCACCCTCGAAGCTGTTGCGCACGATGTCGTTGCCGCTGCCGGTGTTGACATCGTTGAAGCCGCCGTACTTGCCGACGAGGTTCAGAACGACTTCGTCGTCGCCGCCATAGGTATAGACATCCAGTTCGATCTTGGAGTTCTGAACGATGAGGTCGTCCCCATCCGTGCCATCAATCACGGTTGCCATCTGCATATTCCTTTCCGCAACAACGGGTTTGTTGCACGACATTTAGCGCCGGCAAGCTGAACCGGTGTTGAACAAGACGGGAGCCGCGCGGCGATTTCGAGGCGAATTTTCGGAGTTTTGCGGGCAAGGCAAGCCGAAGCTCGATCGTGTTCTCCCTATATAAAAGGCTTCCCGTGACCTTACGCGCCCAATCGACCCGAGGCCGCACTCTTCTGCGGAGCGCGGGAATCAACGTGTGATTCCCGTCATTCCCGCACAGTCCTTCGCTTCAAAGCCCTTCCTCTTCATGCCCTGACCCGGGTCCTCCAACGGAAAAATCCAAAAAAGCGGCAAAGACGGTTTCATTTCGCATCACGTGTCAAAAAAGCCTTGCAATCAAAAGCGCCGCCGCATAGTGAAACCGCGAGCGGAGAGGTGGCCGAGTGGTCGAAGGCGCTCCCCTGCTAAGGGAGTATACCGGAAACGGTATCGTGGGTTCGAATCCCATCTTCTCCGCCAGTTTCCCCCTTGTTGTTCTTCCCCGTTTTCCCGCACATCTATTCCTCAGGCACGTGTGTTGTTTGAGCTTGGCGCCCTTCTTCCGTTGCTTCCACCGACAATCGAAATGGGCCTGAGACAGTGCGCCTCAGGCAGAGCATCTCCTGATAAAGAGATTCATAGTTTGGCTCTCGGTGTGTCGCCGCGTCCCCTCGATCACTGATCCGCTCAGCGTCCGCGCGATTGAGTGTAGGAGGCATATCTAGCGCGCTTCGTATCCGGAGCAATTCACTGGAGGTTGTTATTGCAGTCCTAGAGTGAAAGCTCAGTCCAAGCTCTTGAGTTGAAGGCTGGTCATTCTATTCACGGCAGTACGAGGGTTTTAAATAGTGAAGGGACGACGGATCAGCTCAAATTGGTTTAACGCCACGGTTGAGTAGAATCGATTTGGATGTTAGGTCTCGTTAATAATCAAGAGCAGCGATTGAAAATGGCAAAGTTCGGCGATCCGGTAGAATTTTCAGCATATCTGGCACGTAAGAAAGTCGTCTGGAAGCAAAGTATCCGGTCGAGAGCGCGCTATGGAGCGAAGCGGCATTTTAAGGACCTTGTCCGAAAGGAAGTTCGCGTTTTCCGGAAGGCTTTCGGGTCGATCCAAATTCCAAAGATCGCTTTTGCGCAGTCGAGTGATGATTGGCAGAAGGTCCAATACGATGAGGTCCATGTCATTCTATCGGCACACACTCATGAGGTTGCTGGTGGTGAAGATGCCATACAGGCGGTCGAGTTCACGTATGATGAAGCAAATCAGGATACGAACGAGGCTAAGAAGGCCCTCAAGCGCGGCTTGAAACCATCGGATTCTCGAAACGGTATCGAGTTGATCAATGCCAAAAATGTAAAAGCCGGCGATCAGCGCGCAGTCGTTGCGCGATCAACCGGTTCCGCTTCTGCTTTCGTCCGAGGCGTATGGTTCGAGCATATCGGTGCTGCCGTGGTGCCGTCCCTTTCCGCTAGCCAGGTCTCTGCTCTGGAAGCCGAAGGCTTGGTGGTCATGCAGAACAAGCCGCTGATCCTGGAGAAGCCTTTAGCTAGCTCGGAAGGTTCCCTTGCACCGTCGGCAGATTGGCATTTGGCTGCAATTGGTATCGACAACGCTCGTCGCAAAGGGCTAACCGGTAAAAATGTGACCATTGGCATATTGGATACCGGCATCGATGCAGGGCATCCCGAGTTCGTCGGAAAGCATATCGATTACCGTGAGTTTGACTGCATCGGTCTTCCTAAAATGAACTCCGCCGCCATTGATTTTGATTCACATGGCACCCACGTAGCAGGTCTGTCCGCAGGTAAGACCGTGGGCGTCGCCCCCGAAGCCTCCCTGGCGATAGCGGCAGTCCTAACGACCCGGACGCCAAAAGGAATGGTCGGGTACATCGCTCAAATCATTGGCGGGCTCAACTGGCTGGCTTCGGAGGCCGGAAAAGAGCGACAAGGAGTTGATGTCATCAACGCTTCTTTGGGAACTGATAATGCGTCTAAAGAGTTCTACAATGTATTTAGACAGCATCACGAACTCGGCCGCCTGACGGTTGCAGCTGTCGGCAACAAAGGACTATCTGGCGTGGGTTACCACGATTACCCTGGTCGATATGATTTTACGATTGCCGTCGGTGCTTGCGATCATAATGACAACGTGGCTGATTTTAGTGCTTGGGGAAAAACCTATCGCGTGAAAGATACGGCGGCTCATAAGCCGGACTTGGTTGCGCCGGGCGTATTCGTTCGCAGCGCTCTCCCAAAGGGCGGGTATGGTGAAATGAACGGAACCTCAATGGCGTGTCCGATAGTGACAGGTGTGGCTGCGCTGCTCATCCAAAAAGATGAGGCGCTACGCCGTGATCCGACGGTTCTAAAACGCAGTATCCTTGACTTAACGTGCTCTTTACCAACAACTTCGCATAATGGAGACGCCCGGAGATACGGTAGGGGTCGCCTCGACCTATCTTCAATTGGCTGACCGAAACCTTAGGGCTTCAGAATGCTGAAACAGAAAATGAAGCGCCTCATTCACAAATCGGATCCGCGACAGAAGCTGACTCTTGTCGTATTCCTCGATTCAAGCAAGGAATTGCGAGAGGTTTCTAATATCAAGGACCTACATGCTCGTAGTCGTGCGCTTGAGCAAGCGGTTTGGAAATTGAAGCAGCCCCTGATTAAAGCCGTAAAACGATACAGCGATCTCGGGCTGCATGTGGTGAATGAACTCGAGGGTTCGCCATCGATGGTTGTCTCCGGTCCTGCTCATGGATGGCAGGTTCTTATGGAGGAAAACCAATCGCTTGCAACTGACCCACGGCTTAACATCGTCTCCAATGAAGCCATTTGGCACACGAATTGAGGGCGTTGCCGTTGGTGTGCTGATCTCCCGTGCGATGACCGGAGCGGTTGCGTTGCCGCGTTTGAACAACATGGAATGCATTCTTTGATCGGCACGTTAGTGCCGATTTTGTTTCGACAAACAGGGCTGTCCGATCGCTGAGCTGTCGAGATGACCGGCGCACGTGATGAGAGCGCCTTGATGGCCGTCACCTAAAGTCTTGTGAAGCATGCGCGGCGCGGCCGACCGGATCCGAAACGGCCGTTGCGATAGTATCCGGTGGCAATATCGTTAACCTTGTCGCCGTTAGCGTTAATCCCGGCTTCCGCTTTCCCGTTGTGCCGTGCGGACCTAGTGTGCGCCCATCACATCAGCCCGCGGAGCGGCAAATGGCCTTGATCAAGGGTACGAAATTCGCAGACAAACTGTCCGGCACGTGGGGCAACGACACTCTATATGGCGAGGCGGGCAACGATGTCTTCTATGCCAGCGGCGGTTATGACCGGATCGACGGCGGCGCGGGCTGGGACCGGGTCGACTATAGCAGCTATGCCGGGCGTCTTTCGGTCGTGCTCAACGGCGCGGGCAAAAGTTATGTCTATGCCAATGGCGTGCTGCACGACACGCTCGTTTCCATCGAGGAGATCACGGGCGGCAGCGGCGACGATTATTTCGTCGGCAATGCCTATGACAACATCTTTTCCGGCGGCAAGGGACATGACTATTTCGTGGCAAGCGCCGGCAACGATGCCTATCGCGGCGGCGCCGGCTACGACATGCTGGACTTCTCCGCCATCAAGGCGGGGCTGCGTTTCGATATCAATGCCGCAAACGGCGTGACGAGCGTGCGTTATGCCGGCGGCGGCCTCAATACGATGACGGGCGTCGAAAACATCATCGGCACGAAGTTCGGCGATGTGATCAAGGGGGACGGCGCGAACAACTATTTCCAGGGTGAAGGCGGCAACGACACGCTGTCGGGTGGTGCTGGCGGCGACGTGCTGAACGGTGGTGCAGGCACCGACAGGCTGACGGGCGGCGCCGATGCCGACATCTTCGAATTCGTCAGCGGTTTCGGCCGCGATACGATCACCGATTTCGACGCCAGGGGCGGCGATCACGATTTTATCGATCTCAGCGGCGTCGCCACGATCGCCAGTTTCCAGCAGCTCTTTTATGGCCACCGCATTTACCAGAGCGGCAGCGATGTCCTTATCGATGCGGCGAGGGATGACGTGATCGTTCTGAAGAACGTCGATATCTCCGATCTCTCGGCCAGCCACTTCCTTTTCTAAAAATGGCCGTCGAGAGCGGTCACGCGATACGGCAGGCCATCAGGAAAACGAAGCCCGGGACAGGCCGTCCCGGGCTTCCTTTGTTTCGGCGCGCAAGACGTGGAGCCAATGTTCCGGGCTTCGCGGTTTGGGTGATTTGTATTGCTTGTGTGCCTCGCTGGTTTGTCGGGCTGGGCCGCTTTAACAGAATCGCGGCGAATCGAGTCTTCTGAAATGGCACCCGATTCCCGCTTTCGGGACCATGAGCGGATGTGAATTGTGGCAGACCGGGCTTTCGAAAATGCGCTGTGGTCACGTTTGTGAAGGCGTTTTGCCTTGTTTTCGCCCGGTCCGCGGCATTGGGTGCCATTGGGCGCGGCAAGCTAAGTGCCCGGTTCATAAGGTGTTTTGTTAAGAATCCATAAACTTTTAGCGATCTGATCCGCCATTTTGTGTCCTTTCCGCAACAGACTTGGGCGAAGGCAGTCACAAACTCCGCCTCCTTTCAGTTTGGAGATTGCTTACGGAACCGCGTCGAGTATTTTCACTCTCGGAAGCAGGGGCGGTTGATCGTCCACTTCTTGAACTTGGGGATGGGGCAGGGAACGCTGTCCTTCAGCAAAAAACCCAGACCCGTTTGAAACTTTTTGACTGGAGGTCAGAAATGAACATCAAGAGCCTTCTTCTCGGCTCCGCTGCAGCTCTCGCAGCAGTATCCGGCGCACAGGCTGCAGACGCTATCGTAGCTGCTGAGCCCGAGCCGATGGAATACGTTCGCGTTTGCGACGCTTTCGGCACTGGCTACTTCTACATCCCGGGCACCGAAACCTGCCTCAAGATCGGCGGCTACGTTCGTTTTGACGTTGGTGGCGGCGAGCTGCTTGGCGACAACGTAAACGCTGCAAACGGTGGCTTCGGCGACGAGTGGAACACCAAGTCGCGCCTCTCGCTGCAGATCGACACGGCTTCGGACACCGAATACGGCGCCCTGAAGACCCACGTTGAAACCCGCTTCAACTGGGAAAACGAAGGCGTTTCCACGAACTCGCTGAACTTCGCCTACATCGACCTCGCTGGCTTCCGCGTTGGTAAGACCGAAACGGCTTTCTATACGTTCGTTGGCTACGCCGGCAACGTCATCAACGACGACCTGATCTCGGGCGGCATCTACGACGCCAACGTCATCCAGTACAACTACGACAACGGCTCGGGCCTCTCGGCTGTAATCTCGCTCGAAGACACGGATGGTGCTGCTGCCGCCGCTCTCGGCTCGTTCCGTAGCGACCGTGACTACGTTCCGAACATCGTTGGCGGTATCGGCTACTCGGGCGGCGCCTTCGGCGTAAAGCTCGTTGGTGGTTATGACTCGGCTGTTTCTGAAGGCGCTATCAAGCTGCGCGCTGACGGCACCTTCGGTGGTGTTTCGGTCTTCGCAATGGCTGGCTGGAACACTGACGGCGACCGTCAGAACGTTTACGCTACCTGGGGTGGCGACTGGGCTGTCTGGCTCGGTGCGTCTGCCGCTGTTACCGACCGCGTAACGCTCAACGCACAGGTTTCGTTCGACGACAGCGACGCTCTGGCCGCTGTTGCCAACGTGAACTTCACGGTCGTTCCGGGCTTCGTCGTAACGCCGGAAGTTGCTTACTTCGACAACGGTGCGGACAACGGCGACTCCTGGGGTGGTATGATCCGCTTCCAGCGTTCGTTCTAATCTGACCTAGGTTGGATAAAGACCCGCAGCCCCGAAAAGGGCTGCGGGTTTTCTGCGTTTTAGGGACTTGATTGGTCTAACCGGCCGCCTGAAATCACCCTCTCGTGGCCGGTGGAGGGGCTCTTTTATTTTATGCGCTCTTGGCCACTCAAACGATACGACGCGCACAAGCCGTTAAGGTGTGCTGGTCGCGATGATATTGCGTATTCCGTGCTGGGTTAAAATCCGGAGTCAACGCCACAGGGATCTAAAATCCCGAAAGAAATGCGAACAGAGACGGGAAGACGTCCTGATGATGAAGGAGAGGCGCATGGCCCTGGCCTTGCGCCGTTTGTGCGGCGACTTTGGCTCGGCCTTCCGTCATTGCCTGCAAAGTCTGCATGGAGAAAAGCGTCGAATGCTCGCCGCGGATGACCAGCATCGGCTTTTCGGCAAGGTTCTCGAATTGCGGCCAGAGGGTCAGTAGCGGCTTGCTGAAATCGATCGCCTGGAGTTGGTCGTTCAAGGCGGGGTCGTAGTCGGCGACGATGAGGCCGTCGCGCTCGGTGTAGAGTGCGTCGGCCATGTCCAGCCAGTCGTCTGCGGCAAGCGCGGGGAAAGCTTTGCCGTGAAGCGCCGCCAGACCATCGGCCGCCTGCTCGTAGGACGAGAAGGCCGAACGGCGGCCCAGATAGTCCCTGATTTCCATGAGGCCTTGAGCCTCGATCGCCGGCCCGATGTCGTTCAGGACCGTTCCCGCGATGAGATCCGGCCGAAGGGCCGTCATGATGTGCAGAATCAACCCGCCGCGTGAGGTGCCGATGAACAGGCACTGTTTCAGCTCAAGCCTGTCGCAGAGAGCGACGACATCCTTGCATTCCACCATCACATTGTAATTGGCGGGATCCGGGTCATATTGGGAAAGCCCGCGGCCGCGGTAATCCACGGCAATGAGCCGGCGAGGGCACTTTGGATGATGGGAAAGCAACAAGGCGAGCTGGTGAAAGTCGCGCGCGTTGCGGCTGAGGCCGGGCAGGCAGATGACCGGCAGGCGCCCTTTGATTTCAGATGTCGCTTCGGCAGGATAGTCGCGGGCGTGGAGCCTGAGTCCATCTTCGCTTGAGAAGAAGATGTCGTGGAATGCCTGCGCGTCCGAATGTGCCATGCTCGTGCCTTGCCTGTGAAAGGTAAGGCATCATCGCCAATTCCACGGCCAAGTCATCCCGAAATATCGGCTCAGCGCCCGATGCTCAAATCGTGCTCGATATCGGCAGTCTGGCCGAGACGAGTCTTGTAGACTTGGTAGTTCTCCATCACACGCTGCACATAGCCGCGGGTTTCGGAGAAGGGGATACGCTCGATCCAGTCGACCACCTCGTCGATCGGCTTGCCGCGCGGATCGCCATACCGCGCGATCCACTGTGGCACGCGGCGCGGCCCGGCATTGTAGGCGATGAAGGTCAGCACATAGGAGCCGCCGAAATCGCTGATCTGCTCGCCGAGATAATGCGCGCCGAGCGTGGCGTTATAGGCGGCGTCCGTCGTCAAACGCTCCTTGGAATAGGCAAGGCCGTAGCGCTTGGCGACACCCTGCGCGGTGCCCGGCATCAGCTGCAGCAGGCCCTGCGCATTGGCCGGCGAGATGGCAGCCGGGTTGAAGGCGCTTTCCTGGCGCGCGATGGCATAGGCGAGCGCCTTGCCGGAGCCGGAAATATTGGCGCCGTCGGGAATGACGCCGATGGGGAAGGCAAGGGCTGCGACATCGATGCCGCGGCCGAAGGCGATCTTGCCGATCTGCAGCGAAAGCTGGTGGTTTCCACCCTTTTCGGCCTGCGCCGCCAACAGCGCGAGCTCGCCGGGGCTCATCAATTCACCGGCCAGCGCTCGGTAAAGACTATCGCCGCGCCAGCCGTGGCCGGCGGCCTGAAGGCGGGCGATGGCCTGCACGGCCTCGCGCTGGTTGAAACTGGCACGCTCCTCCGCCGTCGGCGTGGGGTAGGTGACGTTCAGCGTCTTGCGGCCGAGTCGTGCGCCGGCAAGCTGGCCGTAGAAGGTGCCGGGAAAATTCGCGGCCTTGGCGAAATAATCCTTCGCATCGCCCGGCCCGCCCTTTTCGGCGGCCCGGCCGAGCCAGTACCAGGCGCGGGACACCGAAAGCGGCCTGTCGGAGGTTTGCAGGATGCGCTGGAAGTGGCCGGCGGCCGTCTTCGCATCGCCGAGATCGCGCAAGGCATACCACCCGGCATGGAATTCCGCCTCGACGATATCGGTCGGATCATCCGCACCGTGCCGGGCGGCAACATTGTAGGCATCGCGATAATCGCCGAGATCGGAAAGGCCCCGGCTGACGATGCGCTGTTCGTTCCACCAGGCACCAGGATTGATGAGACGGGCGGGATCCTCCGGCATCGAGGCAAAGAGTTTTGCCGCCGCGCGGTAGTCCTGCTTGCCGCGCAGATTGCGGATGCGCAGGAACGTATAGGCCGGATCCTTCTGCCAGCTGGCATCCACCGCCTTGATCAGGTCGCCGGCATTCTTGTTCTTTCGGATGACGGCCGCCCAGGCACGGTAGAGCGATTGCGCCTTGCCGAGATCGCCGAAACGCTGCGCCTGGTCAGCGCGGTCGCGATACAGCAGCATCTCCATGCGTATCTTGTGGTCGTCGGCGCCGAGAAGCGTGCCGAATTCGGCAAGAATCGTGTCCTCGAGATCCCCGGAAAGCGCGTCCTTTTGCCAGAACGAGCGCAGGATGTTCGTCGCACGGGGCGTGTCGCCCGTCGCGACGAGCGCGCGAGACAAAACGATGGCGCCCTCCGCCGTTTCCGGCCTCGTGGTGCCGAAGGCGGCGAGCACATCTGCCGTCGCCGGGTTTTCCCGTGCCATCGCCTTTTCGGAATTGGCACGCAATGCCGTCAGCCCTGGCCAGCCTTTCAGCTCGCGCTGGGCATTGGCGATTTCCCAGGAGGGCACGCCGCGCTGGCCCGAAACGGCAATCGCCCAGGTCAGGATATGGCGGTCGAGGCTGGAGGAGGGCAGGCGGTCGCGCGCGGCAATCGCCGCCGCGGCATCCCGGTTGGAGAGGGCGTCGAGCCCCTCGCGCAGTTCCGCACTGACCACCGGCACGGCGTCGGCGCGGGGGATCGCGCTGGTGATGACATCCTTCGACGGCATCTCGGCGGCAAAGCCGAGTGGCTTGATGTCGGCGGTGTTGTCGGCCTCGACGGGCGATGAGCGCAACGCAAGCCCGGCAATACCGGCAAGCAGCAGGGCGCAAAGGGCGAAACTGTTTGTCGAGATCATGCTACATCCCGGCTGCCGTGGCAGGCGACGCATCGGCGCGTGATTTTCCGCCTGTTTGTGAACACTCATTAACCCTTTGTTGCCTTAACGGAACCTTAACCGCTCATCTCACGAAGCCGTGAGGACCGCTTCATCCAACGCGACGGATCAGGTGAAACGAATATTCGTGCCCCAGAGCCAATTCCGCCTTGATTGTGCATGAAAAACGCCCGTCGCGGCGCTTGCCGCATGACCGTCACCCGACTATTGTGCCAGCGTTTTTAACCACGGAATACGGCCAAAGCATGTAAGCCCATGGGCGGCTCTGGCCTCAGGAGTTCTGGATGTTCAAGGGATCCCTTCCCGCTCTCGTCACCCCCTTTACCGATGCCGGCGCCGTCGATGAAGACGCGTTCGCCGCCTATGTCGAATGGCAGATCGGTGAGGGCAGCCACGGTCTCGTTCCGGTGGGCACCACCGGCGAGTCGCCGACGCTGTCCCATGACGAGCACAAACGGGTGGTGGAACTCTGCATCAAGGTGGCGAAGGGCCGCGTTCCGGTCATTGCCGGTGCGGGCTCCAACAACACCAAGGAAGCGATCGATCTCGCCCAGCACGCCGAAAAGGCCGGTGCGGACGCGGCTCTCGTCGTGACGCCCTATTACAACAAGCCGACGCAGAAGGGTCTCTTCGCGCACTATGCCGCGATTGCCGGCGCCGTGAAGCTGCCGATCGTCATCTACAACATTCCCGGCCGTTCCGTCGTCGACATGACGCCGGAAACGATGGGCGCGTTGGTGAAGGCGCATCCCTCGATCATGGGCGTCAAGGATGCGACGGGCAAGATCGAGCGCGTGTCCGAACAGCGCCTCACCTGTGGCAAGGGTTTCGTCCAGCTTTCGGGTGAAGACGCGACCGCACTCGGCTTCAACGCCCATGGCGGCGTCGGCTGCATCTCGGTCACGGCCAATGTCGCGCCGCGCCTGTGCGCCGAATTCCAGGAAGCGACGCTGGCGGGTGATTACGCCAAGGCACTGGAATACCAGGACAAGCTGATGCCGCTGCACAAGGCGATCTTCCTGGAACCGGGTCTTTGCGGCGCGAAATACGCGCTGAACCGCACCCGCGGCATGAACCGCTTCGTGCGTTCGCCGCTTCTGCCCACTCTGGAGCCGGCCACGGAGGCTGCCATCGACGCGGCGCTGCGCCACGCCGGTCTGCTGAACTGATATGGCAACAAAGGCACGCCCAGCGACGGTCAAGAAGATTGTAGCGGAAAACCGCAAGGCCCGCTTCAACTACGAGATCATCGATACCTACGAGGCCGGTCTGGTTCTGACCGGCACGGAGGTCAAATCGCTGCGTGAAGGCAAGGCGAATATTGCAGAGTCCTACGCCTCGGATGAGGGCGGCGAGATCTGGCTGATCAATTCCTATCTGCCGGAATATCTGCAGGCGAATCGCTTCAACCACGAGACCCGCCGCCGCCGCAAGCTGCTGCTGTCCAAACGCGAGATCCATCGCCTGCGCGTCGCGATCAACCGCGAAGGCATGACGCTGGTGCCGTTGAAAGTCTATTTCAACGATGTCGGCCGGGCCAAGCTCGAGCTTGCGCTCGCCAAGGGCAAGAAGCTGCACGACAAGCGCGAGACCGAGAAGGAACGCGACTGGAACCGCCAGAAGGGCCGCCTGCTGCGCGATCGCGGCTGAGCGACTTTCAAGCGCCGGCCGTCAGGCCGGCGCCCATCCCGATTTCACAATGAAATTCAGAACTGTGCGTAAAGCTGCGCGATGACCGACTGCTGTGCGGCGCGGGCGAGCTCGGCGCCGGTCGTCTCGGCCGGCACATCCGGCGAGGGCGCCGGGTTGGCGCTTGGTGTGCGCGGGGCGAGGAAGGACGAGAGCAGCGCGTTGAGATCCGTGCTCTCGATCGCCAGGCGCGCGGTCGGGTTGCGCTCTGCGGAAACGCGGGCTTCACCCGTCACCTGGGTGGACGGCGCGGCATAGACGGGGACGTTGGAAATGCCCGGCTGACCGTTCGGAGCATAGAGGAAACTGAGGTCGCCGATATCCTCGGCGGTCTCCGACGGTGTCGAGACCTGCGTGACGGGCTGCGGCACGGTGAGCGCAGTAAGGGCGGAGGCGGCGGGGCGATTTTCCACCGCAGGCGTCGCCGCGCGCACTTCAAGCGCGTTCGATACGGCCCGGTAGCTGTTGCCCGAAAGCGAGACTGCGTCCACCATGTTGCGAAATGTCCCAATGCGAAATGACTGTACGGCAATGGGAATATCAGGAGAAACTTGCGGAACATTAATGGCCCGCCAGGGCATTTGATTCAATGTTTAACGGAACATTGAAAAGCCTGGAATTTCAGGGTTTTCGCGTCGGGAAATTCCAAGAAAAACCGCAAGCTAGGCCCTGAACGCATCAACGTCCCGGAGCGGGACGTTGATGAAGGAGGAGCGAGATGGGGCTTACTCTGCGACGTTGTCTGCCGCCGGCTCGACGTTGCGCTGCGGGCGCTCGGACGGGTCGCGGCCGATCTCGGCCTTCAGCGTGCCGAGATCGATGAAATAGTCGGCCTGGCGGCGCAGGTCGTCGGCGATCATCGGCGGCTGGGTCTGCATCGTGGAGACGACGGACACCTTGCGCCCCTTGCGTTGCAGCGCCTCGACGAGCGTGGTGAAATCGCCGTCGCCGGAGAAGATGACGAGATGATCGACGGTCTCGGATTGCTCCATGGCATCGATGGCAAGCTCGATATCCATGTTGCCCTTGATCTTGCGACGTCCAAGCGAGTCGGTGAACTCCTTGGCCGGCTTGGTAACGACCTTGTAGCCGTTATAGTCCAGCCAGTCGATCAGCGGGCGGATCGAGGAATATTCCTGGTCTTCGATGAGGGCCGTGTAGTAATAGGCGCGCAGCAGATAGCCGCGTTTCTGGAAGGCCTTGAGAAGTTTTCTGTAATCGATATCAAATCCGAGTGTCCTGGAAGCCGCATAGAGATTTGCACCGTCGATGAAGAGGGCGATTTTCTCGCGGGGATCGAACATGCCGGGAAATCCTTTTAAGTAGACGTTGAGCTAAACAGTACGGTTTTGAACATGTCCCGGCACTTCCGGATGCACTGGCCGGTTGAATTAACTCTTTTTCATATAATCTTCATTTAGGGCAGCCGAACACGCTTTCCAAGCAAACCTAGGTTGCGCATACGATTTTTGTCACCGGCATCGTTTCAGCAAATTCAAGGACTTCGGAATTGGGGAACAGTTCCCGCACGTTACCCTATTTGTCCGATATTTGGTTATTCCGCTTTCCGTAACGTCAGAACTCAACCATAAATTACATGGGGAGACTTATGACACGCAGCGCCGGGGATATGGGAAGGAAAAACTTGAATTTTTCTCCCTTTGCCTGTATCGGGCATGCAAACTCCTGAAATTCTTGATCACAAAGGACAGGCAATGGCCCGTGTCACCGTTGAAGATTGCATTGACAAAGTAGACAACCGCTTCGAGCTGGTTCTGCTTGCAAGCCATCGCGCCCGCCTCATCTCGCAGGGTGCGGCCATCACCATAGACCGCGACAACGACAAGAACCCCGTCGTTGCTCTGCGTGAAATCGCCGACGAAACGCTCTCGCCCGACGACCTCAAGGAAGACCTGATCCACTCGCTGCAGAAGCATGTCGAAGTGGACGAGCCCGAGCCCGATCCGGCAAGCCTTGCTGCCGACACCGCATCCACGACGGCCGCCGTCGACGAGGACGAGGACCAGCCGGAAACCATCACCTTCGACCGCATGTCGGAAGAAGAGCTGCTGGCCGGCATCGAAGGTCTCGTGCCGCCGGAAAAGAGCGACGATTACTGATTTCGGTAATTTACCGAAGCCTTTGATATTGCGAATGCCGGTGCGCCCCTCTTATGGTCGGGGCGCACTTTTTTTTGCCCCGCCGCGCGCGGGGAGGGAGCCGACCGAGAATGATGCGCCAATATGAACTCGTCGAACGAGTTCAGAAGTACAAGCCCGATGTCAACGAGGCCCTGCTCAACAGGGCCTATGTCTATGCCATGCAGAAGCATGGGCAGCAGAAGCGGGCGAGCGGCGATCCCTATATTTCGCATCCCCTCGAAGTCGCCGCCATCCTGACCGACATGCGCCTCGACGAATCGACGATCGCGGTCGCCCTGCTGCACGACACGATCGAGGACACCAGCGCGACGCGCGGCGAGATCGACGAACTGTTCGGCGAGGATATCGGCGCGCTGGTCGAAGGCCTCACCAAGATCAAGAAGCTCGATCTCGTTTCCAAGAAGGCCAAGCAGGCGGAAAACCTGCGCAAGCTGCTGCTCGCCATTTCCGATGACGTGCGCGTGCTGCTCGTCAAGCTCGCCGACCGGCTGCACAATATGCGCACGCTGGACCACATGACGCCGGAAAAGCGCGCCCGCATCTCCGAGGAGACGATGGATATCTATGCGCCGCTCGCCGGCCGCATGGGCATGCAGGACATGCGCGAGGAGCTGGAAAACCTCTCCTTCCGCCATATCAATCCGGAAGCCTTCGAGACCGTCACGAAAAAGCTGGAGGAACTCTCCCGCCGCAACGAGGGGCTCATCCGCAAGATCGAGGACGAACTGCGCGAGTTGCTGGTCGTCAACGGCCTTGACGATGCGCTCGTCAAGGGACGGCAGAAGACGGTCTATTCGGTTTTCCGTAAGATGCAGTCGAAGTCGCTGTCCTTCGAGCAGCTCTCCGACGTCTATGCCTTCCGCATTCTCGTGGATGATATCCCGGCCTGTTATGCCGCGCTCGGCATCGTGCACACGCGCTGGCGCGTCGTGCCGGGCCGCTTCAAGGACTATATCTCGACGCCGAAGCAGAACGACTATCAGTCGATCCACACCACCATCGTCGGCCCGTCGCGCCAGCGCATCGAGCTGCAGATCCGCACCAAGCGCATGCACGAGATCGCCGAATACGGTATCGCCGCGCATTCGCTCTACAAGGACAAGGAAGTGGTGATCGGCGAGGTGCGCACGACATCGCCGCGCTCGAATGCCTATGCCATGCTGCGCCGGACGATCGAGGCGCTGGCCGAAGGCGACAATCCGGAAGAATTCCTCGAGCATACCAAGCTCGAACTCTTCCAGGACCAGGTGTTCACCTTCACGCCCAAGGGCCAGCTGATCACCCTGCCGCGCGGCGCTACGCCGATCGATTTCGCCTATGCCGTACACACCAATGTCGGCGATACCTGCGTCGGCGCCAAGATCAATGGCCGCATCATGCCGCTCGTCACGCGGCTCTCCAACGGCGACGAGGTGGAGATCATCCGCTCCGGCATTCAGGTGCCGCCGCCGGCCTGGGAGGAGATTGTCGTCACCGGCAAGGCGCGTGCTGCCATCCGCCGCGCCACCCGCGCCGCCGTGCGCAAGCAATATGCCGGCCTCGGCTACCGCATTCTGGAGCGCACCTTCGATCGCGCCGGCAAATCCTTCTCGCGGGATGGTCTGAAGCCCGTGCTGCATCGCCTTGGCCAGAAGGACGTCGAGGACGCCATCGCCTCCGTCGGCCGCGGCGAGCTTTCCTCGCTCGACGTGCTGCGCGCCGTCTTCCCGGATTATCAGGACGAGCGCGTGACGGTGAAGCCCAACACGGAGGAGGGCTGGTTCAACATGCGCAGCGCCGCCGGCATGGTCTTCAAGCTGCCCGGCAAGGCGAAGTCCGCGCTGGAGGGCGCTGAGACCGAAACCGGTCCCGAAGCTCTGCCGATCCGCGGCCTCTCCGGCAATGCCGAGGTGCATTTCTCCGCCGGCGGCGCCGTGCCGGGTGATCGCATCATCGGCATCATGGAGAAGGACAAGGGCATCACGATCTATCCGATCCAGTCGCCGGCGCTGCAAAAGTTCGACGACGAGCCGGAGCGCTGGATCGACGTGCGCTGGGATCTCGACGAGGCCAACAACACCCGTTTCATGGCGCGCATCGTGATCAATGCGCTGAACGAGCCGGGCACGCTGGCCGAAGTTACGCAGACGATCGCCACGAGCGACATCAATATCCGCTCCATGTCGATGACGCGGGTGGCGACGGATTTCACCGAAGTGCACATCGATCTTGAAGTCTGGGATCTCCGCCAGCTGAACCAGCTGATGGGCCAGCTCAAGGAGCTTCAGTGCGTCTCGACGATCAGCCGCGTGTTTACATGACGGTTTCCATGCAAAAATATGGCAGCCTGCCCTGAATAAGGCAGGTTTGCCCAACATTTGACCGGCCGTTATGCATCTTTCGCATGGCTGTATTGGAATAGTGTCGCTGGTGCCTTGGGGGTTCTAACCCTATCTTCTGCGTCGGGAGGTAACCGAAAGAGGTTTACCATGTTGAAGCAGATCAAGAACTTTGCCCGCGCCCTGCGCGTTCCGAACGCCGACGAGCGCGAGATGGCCTATCTCAACAGCGCCATCGACCGTATCGACCTGGAATATCGCCAGCGTCAGATCGACCGCGGCCTGTTCCGCAAGTCTTTCTAAGTCTTGAGATCAAGTGGCGCACCGGGTGCGCCACGGCCGTTCGTGGCGCCATGATGGCGCCGCTGTCGGCGCCCCTGCCAGCGCCATTGAAATGCCACTAACGGATCGGCTATGTCTTGGGCATGTTGTTCAGACGCCGAAAGAAGGCCTCGATGGCCGACCGGTTGCGCGAATTCTTCTGGCCGCGCAAGGGGTTGACGCGTCCGGCGCGCTACCTTGCCAAGCGAATCCTGCGTCTTTCCGCGTCGCCGCATGCGGTGGCCGCAGGTGTTGCCGCCGGCATGTTTTCCGCCTTCACGCCGCTCCTGGGTTTCCATATCATCCTGGCCATGGCGCTTGCCTATCTGATGGCCGGCAATCTGCTGGCTGCGGCGCTCGCCACGACCATCGCCAATCCGCTCACCATTCCGCTGATTGCGCTCGCGACCTTCCGCGTCGGCGAGGCTCTTCTCGGAATCACCTCCAGCGAGGCGGTGACGGCGGCTGAACTCTTCCATCGGCTGGAGCACCTCCAGCTGTCCGAGCTTTGGCAGCCGGTGCTGAAGCCGATGCTTGCCGGCGCCGGTCTTCTCGGCCTCGTGACGGCCGCCATCGCCTATGGCGCGACGCGCTTTGCCGTACGCTCCTTCAAGGCGCGGCGTCATGCGCGCCTTCTGGAGCGCGCCGGCCTTTCCCCTAACCGCACAAGCGCACTTTCCCCCGGAGAAACGACCCTATGATCATCGGCATCGGCAGCGACCTCATCGACATCCGCCGGGTGGAGAAGTCGCTGGAGCGGTTCGGCGCGCGGTTCACCGATCGGTGTTTCACCGAGATCGAGCGGGCGAAGTCCGACGGGCGCAAGAACCGCGCGGCCTCCTATGCCAAGCGCTTCGCCGCCAAGGAGGCCTGTTCCAAGGCGCTCGGCACGGGTCTGGCGCAGGGCGTGTTCTGGAAGGATATGGGCGTCGTCAACCTGCCGGGCGGCAAACCGACGATGAAGCTGACGGGCGGGGCGCTGGAGCGGCTGCACCAGATGCTGCCTGCGGGCCATGAGGCGCGTATCCACATCACCATCACCGACGACTTTCCGCTGGCACAAGCTTTCGTGATCATCGAGGCGCTGCCGGCCGGAACGCCCGGATAACCGGATCCCCGCGTCTTTTTGACCGACGCGATTTCCAACAGACAACCTTTCCTCTATAGAGGGCCAAATGTTCGCAAATAAGGAAAAGTCCGGCGTGGCAGAGAAGACAGAAAAGGCCGAAGGCGGCCTGTGGGAAAACGTCAAGGTCATCATCCAGGCGCTGCTGCTCGCCGTGGTGATCCGCACGGTGCTCTTCCAGCCCTTCACCATCCCGTCCGGCTCGATGATGCCGACGCTGCTCGTCGGCGACTATCTCTTCGTCAACAAGTTCTCCTACGGCTATTCGAAATATTCGCTGCCGTTCTCGCCGAACCTGTTCTCCGGCCGCATCTTCGCAAGCGAGCCGAAGCGTGGCGACATCGTCGTCTTCCGCTTCCCGCCGAACCCGGACATCGATTACATCAAGCGCCTCGTCGGCCTGCCGGGTGACCGTATCCAGGTCAAGGACAGCGAACTCTACGTCAACGGCGTCGCGGTTCCGCGCGAGCACAATGGTTTCTTCCGCGCCGATGACCAGTATGACACCGGCGAGGACGTTCCGGTGTTCCGCGAAACGCTCGACAACGGCGTGACCTATGACACGCTCGACACGCGCCCCGGCACGGTCGGCGACAACACGCGCGAATTCATCGTGCCCGAAGGCCACTATTTCATGATGGGCGATAACCGCGACAACTCGGCCGACAGCCGTTTCGACGTCGGTTTCGTTCCGGCCGAGAACCTGATCGGCCGCGCCAGCCTGATCTTCTTCTCGCTCGGCCATGACACCGCCTTCAGCGAAATCTGGAAATGGCCGACCAACCTGCGCTGGGATCGCCTGTTCAAGGTCGTTGAATGAAGGGCGCCATTCCGCTGAACGACGTCAACCGCAAGGCTCTCGAGGAGCTGATCGGCTACGCCTTCACCGACAAGGACCGTCTCGACCGGGCGATCACGCATGCGAGCGCCCGGCCGGGAAAAGGCAGCAATTACGAACGGCTCGAATTCCTCGGCGACCGCGTGCTTGGGCTCTGCGTCGCCGAGATGCTGTTCCGCACCTTTCGCGATGCCAAGGAGGGCGAGCTTTCCGTTCGCCTGAACCAGCTGGTCAGCGCCGAAAGTTGCGCGGCGGTCTCGGATGACCTCGCGCTGCACCGGTTCATCCGCACCGGTGCGGATGTGAAGAAGCTCACCGGAAAAGCCATGCTGAATGTGCGCGCCGATGTGATAGAGTCGCTGATCGCCGCGATCTATCTCGACGGCGGGCTGGAAGCCGCACGCGGCTTCATCCTGCGCAACTGGGAGGGCAGGGCGGCCCGCGCGGAAGGTGCGCGGCGCGATGCCAAGACCGAATTGCAGGAATGGGCGCATGCCCGCTTCGGCCTGACGCCGAACTACAAGGTGGACGAACGCTCCGGCCCGGATCACGACCCGCGCTTCACCGTGACGGTGGAGATCAAGGGCGTGAAGCCGGAAACCGGCATCGACCGCTCGAAACGGGCCGCGGAACAGGCGGCCGCAACGAAGATTCTGGAACGTGAAGGCGTCTGGCCCAAGGGCAGCGGCTGAAGCAATTCCAGCAAAAGTGCTTGAGCGGTTTTGCGTTTGGAATTGCGAACAAACAAAGATTAAACGGACATCATGACCGAAGAAACGAACATCCCCGCCGAGAATGGCGATACTGGCGCGGGCCCGACCCATTCGGGCTTCGTGGCGCTGATCGGCGCGACCAATGCCGGCAAGTCGACGCTGGTCAACCGCCTCGTCGGCGCCAAGGTGTCGATCGTCAGCCACAAGGTACAGACGACGCGCGCCATCGTGCGCGGCATCGCCATCCACAACAACGCCCAGATCGTCTTCATGGACACGCCCGGCATCTTCAAGCCGCGCCGCCGGCTTGACCGCGCCATGGTCACCACCGCCTGGGGCGGCGCCAAGGATGCCGACTTCATCATGTTCCTGATCGACAGCGAGCGCGGCCTGAAGGGCGACGCCGAGACGATCCTGGAAGGCCTGAAGGAAGTCCACCAGCCGAAGATCCTCGTCTTGAACAAGGTCGACCGCGTCAAGCCGGAAGACCTCCTGAAACTGACGGCCGCCGTCAATGAGGTCGTCAAGTTCGAGCGCACCTTCATGATCTCGGCGCTGAACGGTTCGGGCTGCGAAGACGTGATGGATTATCTCGCGGGCGCACTGCCCGAGGGACCCTGGTACTATCCGGAAGACCAGATTTCCGACCTGCCGATGCGCCAGCTCGCGGCCGAAATCACCCGCGAAAAGCTGTTCCTGCGCCTGCATCAGGAGCTTCCCTATTCCTCGCATGTCGAGACGGAGAAGTGGGAAGAGCGCAAGGACGGCTCGGTGCGCATCGAACAGGTCATCTATGTCGAGCGCGACAGCCAGAAGAAGATCGCGCTCGGCAAGAACGGCGACGCGATCAAGGCGATCTCCACTGCGTCCCGAAAGGAGCTGTCCGAGATTCTCGAGCAGACCGTGCACCTCTTCCTCTTCGTGAAGGTGCGTGAGAACTGGGGCGACGACCCGGCCCGATTCCGCGAAATGGGCCTGGATTTCCCGACGTCGTGAGTGGGCTGGGTGCATGCACCCCCTCTGTCCTGCCGGACATCTCCCCCACAAGGGGGGAGATTGGATGGAGCACCGTTTCGGTTATCTTCGACGTTGCTGATTGAGCAAAGTTTTTTACCTCTTGCCGATCTCCCCCCTTGTGGGGGAGATGCCCGGCAGGGCAGAGGGGGGTAGCCACACCCAGTGGTATTACGCCCGCGCCCGCCGCTCCGGGCTTTGCGCGGCATCGCGCGCCTTTTCCACCAGCCGCTGCATCGCCCAGATGCCGAGCTCCTCGAGCGGCTGCGGCCGGCAGATGAGGTAGCCCTGGTACAGGTCGCAGCCGGCGGCGGCGAGCAGGCCCATCTTCTCCGTCGTATCGACACCTTCGGCAATCACCGACATGTCCTGCGCATGGCAGAGCGCCACGAGTGCGCGCAGCGTCGGCAGGGCGGCCGAGCGGGTAAGGCTTTCGACCAGTTCGCGGTCGAGCTTGATGGTCTCCGCCGGGTATTCGATGATCTGCTGCACCGAGGTATAGCCGGCGCCGAAATCGTCGATCGAGATGCGGAAGCCGCGGCTGCGCAGGATCTCGATGTTGCGCCGCGATTGCTCGCCGAGCTTGACGGCGAAGGTTTCCGTCAGCTCGATCTCGATGACGCGCGCATCGACGCCGTGCCGGTCGGCGCAGTCGCAGAAATGATCGCTGATCGACTTGGTGTAGAGTTCGGCCGAGGAGATGTTGATGCAGAGGATCGTCTCGGCGCCGAACAGCTTCTTGATCTGGCCGTATTCGGCCATCGCCCGGTCGATCACCCACCAGTCGATCTTGCTGAAGAGCCCGGTCGTCTCGGCGATAGGAATGAATTCGTCCGGCGTCACACGGCCGAGAACGGGGGAATTCCAGCGCAGCAGCGCCTCGCAGCCCGTCACCTTGCCGTGGCCATCGACGATCGGCATGTAGACGAGGTGGAATTCGCTGTCGGGATCGAGCACGCGCAGCTCTTCCTCGATACGGCGCTGGCGGTTGCGCTTCTCGTGCAGCGAGCGCGAATAGCGGGCCGACCCGTTCTTGCCCTGGGATTTCGCCTGATACATCGCGGCATCCGCATTGGCGATGAGTTCCGGCAGGGTGCGGGCATCCTCGGGATAGACGGCGATGCCGATGCTGGCGGTGACCGGATAGGCCTTGTCCAGCACCTCGAAACCTTCGCCGAACAGCGCGAGAATTTCGTTCGATGTTTCCGTAATCGTGCCGCTGCCGGGCTGGCAACGCAGCATGATGGCGAATTCGTCGCCGGAAAGCCGCGCGAACAGTCCCTCCGGCAGGCCGCGCTCCACGACGGCGCGCGAGACGATGGTGGAAATGCGGGCGGCGAGTGCCTTGAGGAGCTCGTCGCCGATCTTGTGGCCGTGCTTGTCGTTGACGAACTTGAAATTGTCCACGTCGATGAAGAGCAGGGTACAGCCGATATCCTCGGCTTCGGCCTCTTCGAGGATCTGCGTCGAGCGGATGTTGAAATATTCGCGGTTGGAGATGCCCGTCAGCGTATCCGTCCAGGACGCGTTCTGCACGAGATCGAAGGACTGCATGGAGTGGTCGTGCAGGCGCTTGACGTTGGCCGACAGGCGGCCGATTTCGCCGGCCTCGTTCATCTCGGGCAAGGCGCTGCGGCTGCCGGTCATCACATCGGTGAGCTGCCGGTCGAGACGGGCGATGGGATTGGTGATGTAGCGGCGCACGAGGCCAAGCACGAGCACGATGGTGCAAAGGCTGAGCGCGATGGCGCCAAGCGCCAGCAGCGATTTCAGCGTCCAGAGCCGTTCATCGAGGAATTCGGGGTCGGGCGTCAGGCGCGCGAAGAGCGAGGGGCTGAGTGTAGCCGTTGCCGAAAGCGCGCCCTGAGCGAGGAACTGGTGCTGGCCGATCTCGATCTCGGCGCCGTATTCCTTCTCCAGCGCCTTTTTCATGTCGAGAAACAGTCTTGGCCGCACGGCCGTCTGCACCAGGATGGCGCCACCCTTGGCGCTGGCGACAGGGCGGTTGAAGGTCAGCGGATCGATGAATTCCGAATGCACGATCAGCGGCTCGATACCCGCGACGTTGAGGTAGCTCCAGGAGGAGAGCCGCGGGCTTGCGATCACCTGGCGGGCATGTTCGATCTGCTGGCGCGTGATTTCGGCAAAGGGGTCGTCGCTGTTCTCATAATAATAATCGACCGTGAGCGGCGGGCGGATGATGGCGACCGAGATGAATTTCTTGCGATCTTCCGAGAGCGAGGTGATGCTCTGCTGCAGGCGCACGCCAAGCGCATTGCTGCGATAGGCGGCGTCCGGCTCGTTGACGAAGAGGCGCACGGCACCGCCCTCGACGAGCGAATAGATGAGGCTGCGGTTCTGCGTCACCTCATTCTGGAACACGGCGGTCAGGAGACCCATCTGCTGCCAGAGGCGCGCGCGTTCCAGCCCGATGACCGAAGAACTCTGCACGTAGTAGATCAGCGACGCGGCGAGCACGTAGCCTGCGAGAATGACGGGGAAAATAAGGGAGAGGGCGCGTTTACCGAGCGTCACTGATCTTGGCCAGACTGCTGATGATGCGGCGGCGGGCCTGCACCGATTGTACGGTCAGTTCCTCCTGAAACTGGCTTTTGGCCAGGATTTCCGGTGCGGCATAGATTTCGGGATTGGAGCGCATGTCTTCCGGCAGCAGCGCCAAAGCGGCGGTGCTGGCAGTCGGCATGTTGAGTTTGACGGCGTTGCGGGCGCCGTTCTTGGCGTTGCTGATATAGTCGACCAGCTTGAGGGCGAGATCCTTGTTCTGCGAGCGCGCGCTGACCGAGACGCAGTCGAGCCAGGAAAGCGTGCCTTCCTTCGGCACGACATAGCGCCAGAGACCGGGCGCGGAGACCTTGTCGTTCAGCGTGTATTGGTCACCGCTGTAGCCGAGCGCCATGAAGATGTTCGGTCCCTTGTCGGCGTTCTGTATGGAGGTGATGACGTAGTCGTAGGTGAGCACATAGGGCACCTGCGCCTTCATCAGATCGTAAGCGGCCTTCAGCGTCTCGTTGTCATTGGCATTGACGGACTTTCCGAGCAGGACGAGGGGCGCGACGAAGGCTTCGGCATGGTCGTCATACATGGCGATGTGGCCGCGCAGGCTTTCGGCCGGTTTCATCATGTCCGCCCAGGAGGTCGGCGGCGTGGTGATCTTGTCGGAGCGGTAGAGAATGCCCATCGTGCCCCAGAGATAGGGCGCGCCGAAACCGCCGCAGCGCTTGGTCCAGCTGTCGGCATAGTCTTTCAGCGACGGCACGTTCTTCGCGTCCAGCGCCAGGATGACGCCGCGGTTGCCATAGAGCCGGGCGCCGTTTTCGTTGGTCACGACGACATCGACATTGCTGTTGGGGTCGGCCAGGATCTCGTCGCGCACGTCACCGCTGTCGTAGAAGGTCTGGCGGACTTCGACGCCGTTTTCGGCCGAGAAATCCTTCAGGATCTGCTCGTCGATATAGGATTCCCAGATGAGCAGGTTGAGCGTGGTCGCGCTTGCGGGAGAAGCCGTGGCAACGGCCGTCACTGTGACTGCTGCAAAGAATGCGCCGCGCATGCCGAAAGCCCCGTTTCCCCTACGGGGACAAGATATGCGGCAAGGCTTTATGAAGCGTTACAACCGGTAAGCTCCTGTTATTGTCCATTCAACCCTGATGCGCTTCTGCGCCGCCGGTAAGCCCATGATATATGTTGTGGACGTGGCGACGGCCTGTCCCGCGTGCGATTGGCCTGTTTGCGGCCGCGCACTATGGTCGCCGCCCGCTTGCCAGCATGCCAGCCAGAGGAGTTCGACATGGCCCCGACACCGCAGAAGATCGCAAACCTGATCGCATCCGAGATCAAGGCGAGCGCCGCGCAGGTTTCCGCCGCCGTCGGGCTCTTGGACGAGGGGGCGACGGTGCCCTTCATCGCGCGCTACCGCAAGGAAGTGACCGGCGGCCTCGACGATACGCAGCTGCGCACGCTCTCCGAGCGCCTGACCTATCTGCGGGAACTGGAAGCCCGCCGCACCTCCATTCTCGAATCCATTGCAGGGCAGGGCAAGCTGACGGACGAACTTGCCGGCAAGCTCGCCTCCGTGATGACCAAGGCCGAGCTCGAGGACATCTATCTGCCCTATAAGCCGAAGCGCCGCACCAAGGCCGAGATCGCCCGCGAGCGGGGCCTTGGCTCGCTTGCCGAGCAGATCCTTGCCGACCGCGCGCTGGTGCCGGCGGATATCGCCGAAAAATTCCTGTCGGCCGAGGTGCCGGATGTGAAGACGGCGCTGGAAGGCGCGCGCGATATCGTCGCCGAGCAGCTGACCGAAAACGCCGATCTCCTGAAGCGCCTGCGCGAATACATGAAAAGCAATTCCTTCCTGCGCTCGCGCGTGGTCGAGGGCAAGCAGGAGGCCGGCGCGAAGTTTTCCGATTATTTCGACCATACCGAACGCTGGTCCGGCGTGCCCGGCCACCGGGCGCTCGCCATGCTGCGCGGCTGGAACGAGGAGTTCCTGTCGGTCGATATCGTCGTCGATCAGGACAGCACCGAGCCGGTCAAACCCGTCGAACGCATCATCGCTTCTTTCTATGCGGTCGGCGTGAAGCCGGGCGATAAGTGGCTGGCCGAGGTCATCGGCTGGACCTGGCGCGTCAAGCTCTCCATGTCGCTGTCGCTCGACCTGATGCGCGAGATGCGCGAACGCTCCGAAGAAGAGGCAATCCGCGTTTTCGCGCGTAATCTGAAGGACCTGCTGCTCGCCGCGCCGGCCGGAACGCGCGCCACGATGGGCCTCGACCCGGGCATCCGCACCGGCGTCAAGGTCGCGGTCGTCGATAACACGGGCAAGGTGGTCGAGACGACGACGGTCTATCCGTTCCCGCCGAAAAACGACGTGCGCGGCACGCAGGCCGAGCTTGCGAGCCTCATCCGCAAGCACAAGGTCGAGCTGATCTCCATCGGCAACGGCACGGGCAGCCGCGAGACCGAGAAATTGGTTGCCGACATGCTGGCCCAGCTTCCGGGCACCAAGCCCACCAAAGTCATCGTCTCGGAAGCCGGCGCCTCGGTCTATTCGGCCTCGGAAACGGCGGCGGCGGAATTCCCGAACCTCGACGTTTCCTTGCGCGGCGCCGTCTCGATTGCGCGCCGCTTGCAGGATCCGCTGGCTGAGTTGGTGAAGATCGAGCCGAAGTCGATCGGCGTCGGCCAGTACCAGCACGATGTTGACCAGGGCAAACTCTCCCGCTCGCTCGATGCCGTCGTGGAAGACGCGGTGAACGCCGTCGGCGTCGATCTCAACACGGCGTCCGCGCCGCTGCTCGCCCGCGTCTCCGGGCTTGGGAAATCCTCCGCCGAAGCGATCGTGGCGCATCGTGACGCCAATGGTCCGTTCGAAAGCCGCAAGGAGCTGATGAAGGTCCCCCGCCTCGGCGCGCGCACCTTCGAGCAGGCCGCCGGTTTCCTGCGCATTCCCAACGGCAAGGAGCCGCTCGATGCTTCCTCGGTGCATCCGGAAGCCTATGGCGTGGCGAAAAAGATCGTCGCCGCCTGCGGCCGTGACGTGCGCACCCTGATGGGCGACAGCGCCGCGCTGAAACAGCTCGATCCGAAGGTTTTCGTCGACGAGCGCTTCGGCCTGCCGACGGTCAAGGATATCCTCGCCGAACTCGAAAAACCCGGCCGCGACCCGCGCCCGGAATTCAAGACCGCGACCTTCGCCGACGGTATCGATGACATCAAGGACCTCAAGCCCGGCATGCTCCTGGAAGGCACCGTCACGAACGTCGCCGCCTTCGGCGCCTTCGTCGATATCGGCGTGCACCAGGATGGCCTTGTGCACGTCTCGCAGCTGGCCGATCGTTTCATCAAGGACCCGCATGAGGTGGTGAAGGCCGGCGATGTGGTGAAGGTGCGCGTGACGGAAGTGGACGTGCCGCGCAAGCGCATCGGCCTCACCATGCGCAAGGACGGCGGCGCGCCCGCCGCACGCGACAACGGCCCGCGCAATGACAAGAACGCCCCGATGAAGCCGAAATTCAGCCAGGCGGCTCCCAAGCAGCAGGCCCCGTCGCAGGGGGCCTTCGGTGCGGCCTTTGCCGAGGCGCTGAAGAAGAAATAAGCCCTAGTTTTCCTAATGGCTGCCGGCAGAAATCGTCCTTTGTTTTGACCCGCCCCTTTGCGCATAGTCGCGACATGGGCGGGCTCACACGGGCTGGGCGTATGGCGCTCGGCCGCCTGAAAGACAGGAAATTGACGATGACAATGACGATTTCACGCCGGCAGGCGATTGCCGGCGCTCTCCTTGCAATACCCGCTGTTTCGGCCATGGCCGGCATGGCGGGGGCAGCCTCCGGCGGCACGCCACAGGAGCAGCTTGCCGAACTGGAAGCGCGCCACGAGGGCCGCATCGGGGTTGCCATACATAATCTCGCAACGAACGCCCGGCTCGGCCATAGCGCCGACGAGCGTTTCCTGATGTGCAGCACCTTCAAGGCCCTGCTGGCCGGGCACATCCTCGCCCGTGTCGATCGCAAGGAGGAGGCGCTGGACCGCCGCATCGTCGTCAAGAAATCCGACCTTGTCGACTGGGCACCGGTCGTCGAAACGCGCGTCGGCGGTAAGGGCATCACGATTGCCGAACTCTGCGAGGCGACGATCACGCTCAGCGACAATGCCGCCGCCAATCTGCTGCTCGGCGCCTCGGGCGGCCCCAAGGCGCTCACTGCGTTCCTGCGTGGTCTCGGCGACGAGACCACTCGCCTCGACCGCACCGAGCCGACGCTCAACTATCACGAAGCGCCTGATGACGAGCGCGACACGACCACCCCGGTCGCGATGACCGAGACGCTGCGCAAGCTGATCTTCACGGATGTGCTGTCCCCGCGCTCCAAGGCCCAGCTTGCCGCCTGGCTCGTCATGAACAAGACGGGCGATACGCGGTTGCGCGCCGGCTTCCCGGCCGACTGGATGACCGGCGACAAGACCGGCACGAACGGCGACAAGGCCGGCAATGCCAATGACGTGGCGGTCGCCTGGTCGCCGAACCGCGGCGCCATCGTCGTTTCGGCCTTCGTGGAAATGCCCGGTATTTCCGGCGACGAGCGCAATGCCCTCATTGCTGAAATCGGCCGCATCGCCGCCGCCGTCTGATTTTGCGGGGCGCTGCCGAAAGGGCGGCGCCTCAGCCTTCCAATTCACCCTTCAGTGCCGAAAGCACGCCCATCGCGTGCCCGGCATATTGACTGATCCAGCGGTCATGAATGGCTTGGATGGGCAGGGCGTTGAGGTGGTTCCAGCGCTCGCGACCCTCCTTGCGGGGAATGATCAGGTCTGCCTCTTCCAGCACCTTCAGATGCTGCATCACCGTGCAGCGATCCATCTCCGGAAATTTTTCGCACAATGCGCCCGTGGTCAACGGTGCGTGCTTGATCGCATCCAGCATCTGCCGCCGCTTTCCATTGGCGAGCGCCTTGAAAACGGCGTCCTCTGTCGATTCGCTTGACATGTTATGTTTTTATAACATATTTTGTCCGGGTACAAGGCAGAGGAGGGCCGAGCGCCCCAAGGAGGACGGCATGACGCTGGAATTTCGTGTGAACGGGCGGATCGGCAAGCCCGTCGCCGACGTCTTCGACGCGGTGGTCAATCCGAAGAAGCTGAGCGGCTATTTCACCACGATCGGCGGCGCGAGCGCGCCGCTAGTCGAAGGCACCACGGTCACCTGGTGGGGCATGGCGCCCGTCATCGTGGACAAGGTCGAGGAAAACGCGCTGATCGTCTTTCGCTGGGATGCGATGGTCGATGAAGGCGAGGCGGCCTACAAGACGCGCGTCGAGATGCACTTCAAGCCACTGGACGATGGCGGCACCATGGTGACCATCGCCGAGACCGGCTGGCGCGACAACGATCGCGGCCAGAAATCCTCCTACATGAACTGCGAGGGCTGGTCGCAGATGCTGGCCTGCATGAAGGCCTATGTCGAATATGGCATCAACCTGCGCGAGGGCTATTACCCGAGCGAACTCAAGGGCGTCGTTGCCTCCGAGCAGCAGGATTTTACGTGACGCGTCAGATCGCGGCCGGCGGCACGAGGCCGTCGGCGGCAGCCATCGGCGTCGCCTCGCTGGCCGGCGCCTGATGCTGCAGCACGACGACGCGGCTGCCCGTCGGCACGCGGCTGTAGAGATCGATGATATCCTGGTTGAACAGCCGCACGCAGCCGCTTGAGACGGCCTTGCCGATCGACCACGGCTCGGATGTGCCGTGGATGCGGAACAGCGTGTCCTTGCCATCCTTGTGCAGATAGAGCGCGCGGGGGCCGAGCGGGTTGGTCAGGCCCGGCTCCATGCCGCCGGCCCATTTCAGGTTCCGCTCCGGTTCGCGGGCGATCATGTTCTGCGTCGGCGTCCAGCGCGGCCATTCCGCCTTGCGGCCGATGCGCGCCGCGCCCTCGAATTCCAGCCCTGCCTTGCCGACGCCGATGCCATAGCGCATCGCCATGCCTTCACTCTGCACGAGATAGAGGAAGCGGTTCTGCGTATCGATGACGATGGTGCCGGCCGGCTCCATGGTCTGGTAGGCGACCTGCTGGCGGAAGTATTTCGGATTGACCCGGCTGATATCCATCGCCGGCAGCGGGAAGCGCTCGTCGGGATGCGGCCCGTACATGGCGACATGCATGGGATCCGGCCCCTTCCTCTTCACCTCCATCGTGGTGGTGGCGCAGCCGGCCAACGTGGCGGCAAGGGCAAGAAGGGCAAGCGGGCGGAACACACACATCAAGACGGCACCTGTCATTTCGAATGTCAAATCTGGCCTTTGCGGCCTTTGGCCGGTTCTTCAGGGGCAAAGCCGGCGCGGGCAGGGCGAGAAAAAAGCGAAACTATGGCAAGGGCTTAGGTGTGGCTAATCGGTCACGCGATGATGGAGGTGGAAGGCCCCTCCCCAACCCCTCCCCACAAGGGGGAGGGGCTAAACTGCCGCTCCGTTTCGCGTTTCTTTGCCGGATCTGCTAGCAGCCGCGTTGATGACGGGATGAAACGGATCGGCATTGTAAGTCCCTCCCCCTTGTGGGGAGGGCTTTCCCGCCCGGCTTGCTCCCGTCCCGCCAACGGCGTAAGGCTTCACCCATGCAATGGAGTGACGAGGCCATCGTTCTGGGCGTGCGGCGCCACGGCGAGACATCCGTGATCGTCGAGGTGATGACGCGCGAGCGCGGGCGCCATCTCGGCATGGTGCGCGGCGGCCGTTCGCGGACCATGCAGCCAGTGCTCCAGCCCGGCAATTCGGTTGATATCACTTGGCGGGCACGGCTCGACGAGCATCTCGGCGAGTTCCGTGTCGAACCGCTCGAACTGCGCGCCGGCCGGCTGATGGAGACGGCGACCGCCGTTTACGGCGTGCAGGCCATGGCGGCGCTCTTGCGCTTCCTGCCGGAGCGCGATCCGCATCCGCATCTCTACGAAGCACTTTCCGTTATCCTCGGCCACCTGCATGAACCCGCCGATGCCGGCGAACTGTTCATCCGTTTCGAGCTTGCCGTGCTGAACGATCTCGGCTTCGGGCTCGATCTGATCGAATGCGTCGCGACAGGTGTGAAGGACGACCTTTGCTACGTCTCGCCGAAATCCGGCCGCGCCGTGTCACGCGCAGCGGGCGCCCCCTGGGCGGACAAGATGCTGGCGCTTCCCGCCTTCCTCGGCGATGAAAGCCGGCACGCGGCCGATACCGCCGCCCTTGCCGATGGTTTTCGCCTCACGGCCTTTTTCCTCAACCGCCATGTTTGCGAACCGCGCGGGCTGGAGCTGGCCAATGCCCGCGAGGGCTTCGTGCAGGCGGCACTGAAGGCCCTCGGCGGATCGAAAAACGATCAACCCGAAGAGGCGCATGCATGACGGTGGAAATCTATCCGGGGCTGACGGTCGGCGGCATCGGCACGCTGCCGCTCGACGTGGTGCAGCGTGACGGCGGCCTGAAGGTCCTGCAGACGATGCTGTCGGGCGATCTGCCCGCGCCGCCCATGTGCCGCACACTCGCCTTCTCGATGCGGGAGGTGGAAGACGGCCGCGTTGTCTTCTCCGGCATGCCCTCGGCCGATCACCTCAATCCGCTCGGCACCGTGCATGGCGGCTGGACGGCGACGGTGATGGATTCCGCACTCGGCTGCGCGGTGTTCTCCGTCATCAAGCCGGGCGAGGCCTATACGACCATCGAATTCAAATTGAACCTCGTGCGCCCCGTATTGCCCGGCATGGGCGAGGTGTTCTGCGAGGGAAAGATCGTCCATCGCGGCCGCACCATCGCCACGTCGGAAGCCTGGCTGCGCGACAAGAACGGCAAGCTTCTGGCCCACGGCACGGAAACCTGTGCCATCTTCCCCATCGAAAATCTCATGCGATAACTCCGAAGAGATTACTGCGCTGAAACGTAACCCCGTTTGGCGTTTGGATAAAACCGGGTAGTCTCGCCACCCGGACTGTGCCGTGCTGGAGACGCAATGCTCGAAATCCTTTCCCTGGTCGCGATTGGCCTCGCGCTCTATACGCTCAACGCCTCGCGCAACAGCGCGCAGAAAATCGGCGCCGAGGTGATGCGGCTGAAGGGCGAGATCGAGGCGCTGAAGGCGAGCGGCGTTACGCTGCCCGCCACTGAAGCCGAACCGGTTGCCGAAACGCTGGAAACCGCGCGGGAAGAGGCGACGGACGAGCCTGTAACGGCCGATTTCGCGAGCCCCTGGACGGCGAAAAGCGGCGAGGCGGATGCAGGTCGCGCGATCTTCGGTGGTGAAACCTCCACCGTGCCGGCCGGAGCCGTTGCCGCCAGCGAAACGGCGGAAGAGGTGGTGGCCGCGCCCGCCGTCACGCCGGCCAAGCCGAAGGAAAGCTTCGAAAGCCGCATCGGTGCGCGCTGGGCCGTCTGGGTGGGCGGCATTGCGCTGGCGCTCGGCGGTATCTTCATGGTGAAATATTCCATCGAGGCCGGCCTGCTCAGCCCCGCCGTGCGCCTGTCGCTGGCCGCTGCTTTCGGCCTGGTTCTGATGGCGGCCGGCGAATTCGTGCGCCGCCGCACCCAGCCGCTGATCGCCAATGCCTTCCAGAACGCCATGATTCCCGGCGTGCTGACGGCCGCCGGCGCCATCACGCTCTTCGCCGTCACCTATGTCTCCTACGAGTTCTACAGTTACTTCGGCCCGGTCACGGCCTTCGTGCTGCTCGCCGCCGTCTCCTTCGCGACGATCGGTCTCTCGCTGCTGCACGGGCAGGCGCTCGCCGGCCTCGGCCTCTTGGCCTCCATGCTGACACCGGCGCTGGTCGCGACGGAAGAGCCGAGCGCCTGGGGCCTGTTCGGCTTCCTCATCGTCGCCTGGCTTGCCACCTTCGCCGCCTCGCGCATCCGCCGCTGGCAGGTCGTGCCCGCACTTGCCAATGCCGGCATGGCGCTTTGGGCCGTGCTCTATCTCTCGCAGGCCAGCACGGTCGATGTGGTGCCGGCCCTCGTCGCCCTGCTGGTGCTTGCCCTCGGCCATGGCCTGATCTGGCCGGGCAATGTGACGGCCGAAGACCTGCCGCAGCCCGTCGGCGCCAAATCGCCTGATGCGCTCGACCGTTTGCTCGCGCCGCCCGCGGTGGCGGTATCGCTCACCGGCGCACTCGCCATGACCTTCCCGGCGCTGGTGCTGGCAAGCGCCGTGCCGACGCTCGCCCATGCAGACTATGCCTTCGTCATCATCACCCTTGCGCTCGCCGTGCTCGGCGCGTTGCGCGGCTGGGCGATCTATGCGGCGATCCTCTCCGGCATCGCCGTGTTGCTCGGCACCGCCAGCATCGCGGCCGTGCCGGGTGGCATCTTCGTCGATGGCATCGGCACGCTGGCGCCGCCGACGCTGGAGGGAACGACGCCGGTCGCCGTCGTCGCCGGCCCGCTGCCGGTCAATCTGCTGCTCGTGCTTGCCGTGCTCTATGCCGCCATCGGCCTTGCCGGTGTGCGCCTGCGCAGCACCTTGCCCGGCTTCGCCTCTGTCTGGAGCGTGCTGGCCCCGGCCGTGCCCTTTGCGGTTCTCAGCATCAGCTTCTTCACCTTCGGCAACCTTTCCTTCGACGCCAAACACGGGCTTCTCGCCCTTGTCCTCGGCCTCGTCTTCTTCGCCGCCGCGGAAGCCTTTTCGCGCGAGAGAGCGGAGGAGGAAGGCCTCTTCCTGCCGCAGTGGACGCTTTCCGCCGGTGGCTTCGCCTTCCTCATTCTGGCGCTGCATGCCCTGACAGATGGTCTCGTCACCACGCTCGGCATCATCCTGCTCGGCACCATCGCCGTCTTCGCCACCCGCCTGCGCCGCTGGCCGGTTCTGCCCTGGCTGATGGCCGGTGCCGCCGCCGTCGTTGCTGGCCGCATCGCCTGGGAGCCCACCATCGTCGGCGCCGCGAACCTCTCGAAGACGCCCGTCTTCAATCAGCTTCTCGCCGGCTACGGCATTCCCGCCGCCCTTCTGGCGGTCTCGGCGTTCGAGCTGCGCCGCTGGCCGGGCGAGCGCATCCGCAATCTTCTCCAGGCACTCGCCAGCCTCTTCCTGCTTCTGACGGCCGCGATCCTCGTGCGCCACGGCATGAATGGCGGCGTGCTCGACAGCTCCGTGCCGACGCTCGGCGAACAGGCGACCTATACGCTGCTCGTGATCGGCGCCTCGGCCATCATGATGTCGCTCGACCTGAAATCACCGAGTCCGGTCTTCCGCTACGGCTCGATGGTCGTCGGCGGGCTCTCGGTCCTGTCGGTGCTGAGCGCGCATTTCATCGGCCTCAACCCGTATTTCACCGGCGAACTGCTCGGCAAATGGCCGGTGCTCGATCTCCTGCTCGTCGGCTACCTGCTGCCCGGCATCGCCTATGGCGGCCTGGCCTGGTATGCGCGCGGCCGCCGACCGATGCCCTATGTCATCCTGCTCGCGCTCTCCAGCGTCGCGCTGGTCTTCGCCTGGGTTACGCTGTCGGTGCGCCGCTACTGGCACGGCGAAGGCATCGCGGACTGGAAGGGCTTCCTCCAGTCGGAGACCTACACCTATTCTGTGGTCTGGCTGCTGCTCGGCGTGCTGCTTCTGGCGGTCGGCTCGAAATTCGATTCCAAGAGCATCCGCCTTGCTTCCGCCGGTCTCGTTCTGATCGCGGTGGTGAAGGTGTTCCTGATCGACATGGCCAATCTCGAAGGCATTCTGCGCGCGCTGTCCTTCATCGGGCTCGGCGCGGTGCTGATCGGCATCGGCCTGTTCTATCAGAAAATCCTCTCTGGAAAGTCCGGGGCGGGTGAAAAGCCGGAATTGAACGTCGGGGCGTGACGGGGTAGGTCTGCGGCAATCGAAACGGATTGCCCATGTCCTTCACCTGCCTTGCCGCCGCTTTCACGCCCCTGGGACGGCTCGCCGAGCGCCTGCTGCCGCAGGCCTTCGCGGCCGATGACGGCTCGCACGATGCCGCCCATCTCATCCGCGTGTGGAAGAGCGCCCGCCGCATTCAGGCGGAGGAGGGCGGCGATCCGCGTCTGCTCGCCGCCGCCGTGCTGCTGCATGATTGCGTGGCGGTGGAGAAGAACTCGCCGCTGCGTGCCGAGGCCTCGCGCCTTGCCGCCGAAAAGGCCGCGACGCTGCTTGCCGCCGAAGGCTGGAGCGATGCGGATGTGGCCGCCGTCAGCCACGCCATCCTCACCCACAGCTTCTCCGCCAATATCGCGCCCGAGACGCTGGAGGCGAAGATCGTGCAGGATGCCGACCGGCTCGATGCCATCGGCATGGTGGGCGCGGCACGCTGCTTCTACATTGCCGGCCGCATGGGCAGCGGCCTCTACGATCCCATGGATCCGCTCGCCGAAAACCGCCCGCTCGACGACAAGGCCTTCGCCATCGATCATTTCGAGGTGAAGCTGTTCAAGCTGGCGGATGGCTTCCAGACGGCGGCAGGCGCTCGCATGGCGCTGGAGCGCACCGAGCGCCTGCGCGCGATCCGCGACATGTTTCTGGATGAAATCTGAACGAAAACATGCTTTTATGCCGCCGGATTGAATCGCTCCGGCAGAGCGTTGAATCAAGATTTGAAGGAAGGGACGTGCGATGAAGATCGAGGGCCTCAACATTCACCCGCTGAAGAGCGGCCGGGCCATTCCCGTCGAAAGCGCGACGGTGCGTCTCGACGGTCTCGCCGGCGACCGCCGCTTCATGATCGTCGAGCCCGACGGTCACTTCATCACCCAGCGCGAATTGCAGGCGCTCGCCCGCGTCGAGGCGACGGCGGTGGGCGAAAGCCTGCATCTCGAAATGGAAGGCCGCCAGCTCTTCGCGAGCTTCGAGCCGGAAGACCGTCTCGACGTCACCGTCTGGGATAGCCCCGTCAACGCCGCCGTCGCCGACGAGGCGGTCAACGACGTGCTGTCCGACTGGCTCGAGCGTCCGGTCAAGCTCGTCCATATGGACGCGCTGGCGCACCGCACCGAGGGCGAGGACTGGGCCGAAACGCCGGTCCCCGTCGGCTTCGCCGATGGTTTCCCCATCCTCGTCACCACGACCGGCTCGCTTGCCGATCTCAACCGGACGCTGGTCGCCAAGGGCCAGGAGCCGGTCGGCATGGACCGCTTCCGCACCAATATCCTCGTCTCCTGCGACGATCCCTGGGACGAGGATTTTTGGGAAGCGATCGAGATCAATGGCATCCTCTTCGATTTCGTCAAACCCTGTGCGCGCTGCATCATGACCACGCAGGACCAGATGACCGGCGAGCGCATCGGCGGCAATCCCATCCAGGGCCTCGCCGAAAAGCGCATGTCCGCCGACCGCCGTGTGCCCGGCGTGCTCTTCGGCTGGAACGCCGTGCCGCGCGGCGAAGGCGAAATACGCCTCGGTGACACGGTGCGCGTGACGAAGACGCGCACCGAACGCTGGCCGATGAAGGTGCGCGCTTAGCGGTGAAATCTTGCGGTTTCTGCGCCTTTACCTTATGTATATCCCATAGGGATATCACATAGGAGCGGTGCATGGCCAATTCGACCGTTTTCACCAGCAACCGCAGCCAGGCCGTGCGCCTTCCGAAAGCGGTCGCCTTTCCTGAGGATGTGCATCAGGTCGATATACTCAAGATCGGTCGCAGCCGTGTCATTGTCCCGCAGGGCCAGCGGTGGGATGATCTGTTTCTCAACGGACCGCGTGTTAGCGATGATTTCCTGAGCGAGCGGGCGCAGCCGGCGGCGGAAGAGCGCGAGACGTTCTGATGCTGGCCTATATGCTCGATACAAATATCTGCATCTACGTGATGAAGACCTATCCGCCAGCCGTGCGCGAAAAGTTCAATGCGCTGGCCGAACAGCTTTGCATATCGAGCATCACCCTTGGAGAACTTCACTATGGCGCGGAAAAATCAGCCCGTCGTGCTGAAAATTTGACCGCGATCGCGCATTTCGTGGCGCGGCTGGAGGTCCTGCCCTTCGGCGACAAGGCCGCAGCGCACTACGGGCAAGTCCGCGCCGAACTGGAGCGGGCGGGCACGCCCTGTGGTCCGCACGACATGCAGATCGGCGCCCATGCCCGCAGCGAGGGGCTGATCGTCGTCACCAACAATCTCAGGGAATTTGCCCGCATGCCGGGGCTGAGGGCCGAAAACTGGCTGTAATCGGCCCTTCGCACCGTCAAACCCAGCCGCGCCGCTTGAAGTAGAGATAGGGCATCAGCGCCGAGATGATCATCAGGCCGACGGCGTAGGGATAGCCGAAGTGCCATTGCAGCTCGGGCATCAGCTCGAAGTTCATGCCATAGGCCGACGCGACCAGCGTCGGCGGCAGGAAGACCACCGAGGCGACGGTGAAGATCTTGATGATCTGGTTCTGCTCGAGATTGATCAGGCCGAGCGTCGCATCCAGCAGGAAGTTGATCTTGCCCGACAGGAACGCGGCGTGGTCGCCGAGCGAAGCGGCGTCGCGCTGCACGAGCTTCACCAGCTGGCGGATTTCCTTCGAGGGCTTGCGCGTCGGCGTTTCCAGCGCCGCGTGATAGGCGACGAGGCGGGAAATGCTGACGAGGCTTTCGCGCACGCCGCTCAAGAAGTCGCCCTTGCGGCCGAGCTGTTCGATCAGCGCCTCGAGGTCGCGCGTCTTCTTGGTGGAGGAGGCCTTCTTGCTGCGGAAGACTTCACGCGAGATGCCGTCGATCTCGTTGCCCAGCCGCTCCAGCACATCCGCCATGCGGTCGATCACGGCCTCGATGACGCCGAGCATGACATCCTCGCCGTTCTCATAGCTGTGACCGTTGCCGCGCAACGCCCGTGCGCAGAAAGTGGCGAAGGGCTTTGCATCGGCATGGCGGACCGTCACGAGCGTCGGGCCGCGCAGGATGAAGGTGATCGGCGTCTTGGCCGGCTCGTCGCTGTCGAGATTGGTCAGCGCCGTCATGGTCATGAAGGCGGCCCCGTCCTCCTGATAGAGGCGGGCGGAAAGCTCGATGTCCTCCATCTCCTCGCGCGTCGGCATGGCAATATGAAGGGCAGCCTCGACGGTCTTCACCTCTTCCGTGGACGGGTTGAGAAGGTCGTACCAGAGGGCAGGCGCGATGGCCTGTTCGATTGCGGGATTGGAAATTTCGCGCAGGCAAAAACGGTCAGCCTTGCGGGCATAGATCTGCAGCATGCTTTGCTCCTTGGAGGGCGCTCTCGCCATCCGGAGCAAGCCGAAACGCTGCTACCGGACGGGTCGCTCGATCGCTCTCGATAGTCGACTGTCGGGGTCCATTGATCTTATCCGGGTTCAATTGGCGTCCTGTGACACCTGAGGGTGGGATGCGCCCAAAATCGTTCCGCGTCAAGCACATCCGCGGGCCGCTTGAATCGAAATATCTCATCAACGGGGCTGATCGCTCGGTCAATTAAATTCGCTTTTGTTAATTGATGGTGCGACGTAGGTTTCGGGCACTTGATTTGGAGACGCTCATGTCCGCCCCCTCTACCGTTGCGGCGCCTGCCGCGAGCCGGCCGATGCCCTGGCTCATCATCATCGCCGGCTCGCTGATTGCCGTGCTGACCTTCGGCCCGCGCTCGGCGATGGGCTTCTTCCAGCTGCCCATGCTGCAGGATACCGGTTGGGACCGCACGACCTTCGGCCTCGCCATGGCCTTCCAGAACCTAGCCTGGGGCGTCAGCCAGCCGTTCTTCGGTGCCATTGCCGACAAGTTCGGCACCTGGCGCGTGCTGCTGATCTCGGGCCTCGTCTATGCGCTCGGCCTGTTCCTCATGTCGCTTGGAACCTCGCCGCTCTGGCTGCATATCGGCGGCGGCGTGCTGGTCGGCCTCGGCGTCGGCTCCGGCTCCTTCGGCATCCTGCTGTCGTCCTTCGCGCGCAATGTCACGCCCGAGCAGCGCTCCATGGCTTTCGGCATCTGCACGGCGGCGGGGTCTGCCGGCATGTTCCTGTTTGCGCCGCTGTCGCAGGGTCTGATCAGCGCCTATGGCTGGTCGGACAGCCTCGTCTATCTCGGCATGCTGATGCTGCTCGTGCCGCTCATCGCCATTCCGCTGCGTGGCAATTCCTCATCCGGCATCACGTCCGCCAATGAATACAAGCAGACGATCGGCGAGGCGCTCAAGGAAGCGCTCGGCCATCGCAGCTATCTTTTGCTCGTCTCCGGCTTCTTCGTCTGCGGTTATCAGGTCGCCTTCATCACCGCGCATTTCCCGGCCTATCTCGGTGACCTCGGCATCGATGCGCGCTATGCGGTGATCGCGCTGGCGCTGATCGGTTTCTTCAACATCATCGGCTCGCTCGCCGCCGGCGTCATCGGCCAGCGCTATTCGAAGCCCTATTTCCTCGCCTATATCTATCTTGCCCGCTCGGTGGCCGTCTCGGCCTTCATCCTGCTGCCGAAATCGCCGGCCTCCGTCATCATCTTCGCCATCGTCATGGGCCTGCTTTGGCTCTCCACGGTGCCGCCGACCAACGGCCTCGTCGCCATCATGTTCGGCACGAAGCATCTCGGCCTGCTGGGCGGTATCGTCTTCCTGTCGCACCAGATCGGCTCGTTCCTCGGCGTGTGGATGGGCGGCTATCTCTACGACCAGTTCGGCACCTATGATCCGGTGTGGTGGCTCGGCGTCGCGCTCGGCATCTTCGCGGCCGCGGTGCATTGGCCGATCCAGGAAAAGGGCGTGCCGCGTCCCGCTGTCGCCTGAAGTCAAGGAAATGGCGCTGCCCGGCAAGTATTTCCGGGCAGCACTTCTTGCAAACCGTCACAAAAGTTTCTAAATCAAAGGCACCGGCAATGCCGGTTTTGTTTTAAGGCTATTATGCTCATAGTGAGCAAAATAACCGCCCCGCCGGAAGCGGCGGAGGAGAGGGAGGGTTCCATGACCGATCTGGTTTCGCATGCGGCAGAAGCCGCCGCCGCGCGTACGCTGACTGCCGCCGAGCGTTTCGGTGTCCTGGAAAAGCCCGATCTCACCTTCACGCCCGAAATCGCTCGCGAGACGGAGCACCTTTATGAGAAAGTGAAGCAGTTCATCCCCGCCTTCGAATGGCCTGTCTACGCGCCCTATGTCGCCGCCATCAACCGGCTGAAGCGCGAGCGCGGCGCCGTCATTCTGGCGCACAATTACCAGACGCCGGAAATCTTCCACTGCGTTGCCGATATCGTAGGCGATTCGCTGCAGCTTGCCCGCGATGCCGGCAAGGTCGATGCCGAGATCATCATCCAGTGCGGCGTGCATTTCATGGCCGAGACCTCGAAGCTGCTGAACCCCGAAAAGACCGTGCTGATCCCGGATTCGCGCGCCGGCTGCTCGCTGTCGGAATCGATCACCGGCGAGGATGTGCGCCTGCTGAAGCAGCGTTACCCCGGCGTGCCCGTCGTCACCTATGTCAACACCTCGGCGGATGTGAAGGCGGAGACGGATATCTGCTGCACCTCGTCCAACGTGCTCGCCATCGTGGAAAGCCTGGAGAGCGACACCGTTCTTTGCATCCCGGACGAATATCTGGCGATGAACGTGGCCAAGCAGACCAACAAGAAGATCCTGACCTGGAAAGGCCATTGCGAGGTGCATGAGCGCTTCACGGCGGCCGAACTCTTGTCATACAAGGAAGCCCATCCCGGCATCGAGATCATCGGCCATCCGGAATGCCACCCTGATGTCATCGCCGTCTGCGATTTCGCCGGCTCGACATCGGGCATGATCAACTATGTGAAGGACAACAGGCCCTCGCGCGTGCTGCTCGTCACCGAATGCTCGATGGCGTCCAACATCCAGGCGGAACTGCCCGGCGTCGATTTCATCAAGCCCTGCAATCTCTGTCCGCACATGAAGCGCATCACGCTGCCGAAGATCCTCGACAGCCTGGTGAACATGACGGAGGAGGTTCTGGTCGATCCGGCAATCGCCGACCGCGCCCGCCTCGCCGTCGAGCGGATGGTGAATTTGAAGCAGTAGGGAAGCGCACGCGTCGCCCCACATCCCCCTGCCGGGACCTTCTCCCCGCAGGCGGGGAGAAGGGGCAGAACGGTGAGCCCATCGTTCCTTGCCCCGCTCGCGGGCAGAGGATGCCGGCAGGCAGGTGAGGGGCAAACTGGCGGGACCGAAGCGCTGGAGGAGAAAAGCATGCCCATTGACAGTTTCCGCCCGCAATCCTGGAACGGCATCGACGATATCGTCATCGTCGGCGGCGGCCTCGCCGGCCTGTTCTGCGCGCTCAAACTCGCGCCGCGTCCCGTCACGATCCTCGCTGCCGCCCCCATCGGGCAGGGCGCGTCGTCCGCCTGGGCGCAGGGCGGTATCGCGGCGGCCATGAGCCCCGGAGATACGTTCGACAAGCACGTCGCCGACACGCTGGAAGCCGGTGCCGGCATCGTCGATGAGAAGATGGCGCGCTTCATGGTCTCCGAGGGGCCGTCGCGCATTCACGACCTGCTCGATTACGGTGTGCCCTTCGACCGCGATCTCGAAGGCAAGCTGATGCTTTCGCGCGAAGCCGCCCATTCGGAGCGCCGCATCGTGCGCGTCAAGGGCGACATGGCCGGCAAGGCCATCATGGAAGCGCTCATCGCTACCGTGCGCAACACGCCGTCGATCCGCATTCTCGAAGGCTATGTCGTCGAGGAACTCGTGCGCGAAGGCCGCTTCATTTCCGGCGTCGTTGCAAGGCCGGATGCCGGCCAGGCGAAGGGCCGCGTGCATTTCCCGGCGCGCGCCGTGGTGCTCTGCTCGGGCGGCGTCGGTCACCTTTTCGCGGTCACCACCAATCCGTGGCAGGCCTGCGGGCAGGGCGTCGGTATGGCCGCGCGCGCGGGTGCCATTATCGCCGATCCGGAATTCGTGCAGTTCCACCCGACCGCCATCAATATCGGTCGCGACCCCGCACCGCTCGCCACCGAGGCACTGCGCGGCGATGGCGCCCATCTCGTGAATTCCGCCGGCCACCGCTTCATGCTCGATATCCACGAGGATGCCGAACTCGCCCCGCGCGACATCGTCTCCCGCGGCGTCTTCGCCGAAGTGCAGGCCGGCCGCGGCGCCTTTCTCGATTGCACCAAGGCCGTCGGCGCGCATTTCCCGGACATGTTCCCGACGGTCTACGCCTCCTGCAAAGCCGCCGGCATCGATCCGATTACGCAACCGATCCCCGTCGTGCCCGCCGTGCATTACCACATGGGCGGCGTGCTGACGGATGCCGAGGGGCGCACCTCGATCGACGGTCTCTGGGCTGCCGGCGAAGTCACCTCCACCGGCGTGCACGGCGCCAATCGCCTTGCCTCCAATTCGCTGCTCGAAGCCGTCGTCTTCGCCGCCCGTATCGCCGAAAACATCAAGGGCATCCTGCCGGAGCCGAAGATCAACGACTGGGGCAAGAATGCCGGCGAGAGCGACGACCTGGTGACCATCGAGGACAGCGCTGCGCTGAAGCGCCTGCGCCGCATCATGAGCGACCACGTCGGCGTCGTCAGGACCCGTGAAGGCTTGAAGGTGGCAATCCGCGAGATCGCCACGCTGGAGCGTGAAAACAGCCGCATGCGCTTCCACAACATCGTCACGACCGCCAAGCTCATCGCGACGGGCGCCTACCTGCGCGAAGAAAGCCGCGGCGGCCACTATCGCTCCGATTTTCCCGAGCAGAAGGCCAACTGGAAACACCGCACCTTCATCACGCTCGCTGAAGCTGACAAGGTTGTGGCGGAACTCTCGGAAACGGCGGCGGCATGAGGATTGGCAAAAATTGACAATCCACCGTTCAGCGCTAGAATCACGGCAAAGGATCAAGCCATGCCGACACTGAATGTGAGCCTGACATCGGAATTTGCCGATTTCGTCGAGGATGCCGTTGCAAGCGGCTCCTATGTTTCGGCGAGCGAAGTCGTACGCGATGCGCTGCGCCTGATGCGACAGGACCAAGAGAGCGAGGCGGCGAAGCTTGCTCTCTTGCGCAAAGCCGTCGATGCCGGTCTGGTGCAGTCGGAGCAGGGTGAGTTTTCCGAGCGTTCCGTCAACGATATCTTTGCCGCGGCCGTTCGTCAGGCATGATCGTTCGCCTGACGCGGGAGGCCGGGCAAGATCTCGCCGAGATCGCGCGCTACACGGTCGAGACCTTCGGGGCGGAACAGGCCATGCGCTATGCTGCCCTGATCGAACAAGGGCTTGTCCTTTTGGCGGAGGATCCACAACGCCCCGCTTCGCGCAGCCGCGACGAATTGCGGCCGGGCGTGCGCTCTCTTCATCTGTCCCGCGCTGCTGCCCGTCGTCATGCGGCGTCGCATATTCTCTACTATCACATTGCCGCGCGCGCGGACGGAGCGCAGGATGTCGTCATCCTGCGTGTGTTGCACGAGCGCATGGAGCCGCTGAAGCGGCTTGTCGATGCCAACAGCCCCGAAAAGGATCAGCAGCCATGACCACCTCCTATCTCCCCGTCCTTTCTCCCCTGATGGTGGAAGACCAGGTGCGCGCGGCGCTTGCCGAGGATCTGGGCCGGGCCGGCGATATCACCAGTCAGGCGACGATCGGGCCGGACATGAAGGCGACGGCCGAGCTGAACGCGCGCGAGCATGGCGTCATGGCCGGGCTCGATCTGGCGCGCGAGGCGTTCCGGCTGATGGATCCCACAATCCGTTTCGAGGCCTTCGTGAAGGATGGCGACAAGCTCACGCCCGGCACGGTTATCGCGAAAGTCTCGGGACCGGCGCGGGCGGTGCTGTCGGCCGAGCGGGTGGCGCTGAACTTCCTCATGCATCTCTGCGGCGTCGCGACCCACACGGCGCGTTTTGCCGAGGAGATCGCGCACACGCCGGCAAAGGTCTGCTGCACGCGGAAAACCATTCCGGGGCTGAGGGCGCTGGAGAAATATGCCGTGCGTATGGGCGGCGGCTCGTCGCACCGTTACGGGCTCGACGACGCCATCCTCATCAAGGACAACCACATCGCGGTGGCGGCCGGCGTCGAAGGCGCGATCCGCTCGGCGCGCGCCTTTGCCGGCCATCTCGTGAAGGTCGAGGTCGAGGTGACGACGCTGGAAGAGCTGGAGGAGGCGCTTGAGGCGCAGCCGGACGTGATCCTGCTCGACAATATGGGGCCGGAACTCCTGCGCCGGGCCGTCGAGATCAACCGCGATTGCGCCGGCCTGACGGACGAGGCCTATGCCGCGGATGCGCGTCGGGTGAAGCTCGAGGCTTCCGGCAATGTCAATCTTCTGACGGTCCGGGCGATTGCCGAGACCGGCGTCGACTATATCTCGACCTCCAAGATCACCATGGCGGCACCGACGCTCGACATCGGCCTCGATATCGTGGTGCGCTGAGGGGAACACCCCGAAGAACGATGCGTTCCGGTTCCATGGCCAATCATGGAAAGGACGCATCATGTGGAAGATTGTAACGCTCGCGACGATGGCCGGCACGCTCGCCGCATTCGCGACGCCCGCGCTTGCCCAGCAGGCGAAGAATACGGCCGAGGCGAATTTCGTCGATCTCAAGGGCAAGGAGACCGGCCGGGCGCATCTGACGGCGGGCAATGACGGTGTGCTCTTCGAGGTCGAGATATCAGGCCTCGAGCCGCGCAAGTGGGTGGCGCTGCACATTCACGAGACGGGCAAGTGCGATCATGAGCATGGCAACAAGGCGGCCGGCGGCCATTTCAATCCGGGCAAGAAGGAGCACGGCTTCATCGCGGCCGATGGCCCGCATGCCGGCGATCTGCCGAACCAGTATGTGGCTGATGATGGCGTGATGCGGGCGCAGATCTATTCGACGATGGTGCGGCTCGACGATCCCGAGCGCGGCATTCGCGGGCGTGCGTTGATCGTGCATGCCGGCTCGGACGACTATCGTACCGACCCGGCCGGCGGCGCGGGCGATCGCATCGCCTGCGCCGTGATCGAATAAGCCCTATTCGGCCGGAGCCGCCTCCGGCTCCGGCCCGGCCAGGTTCTGGCCGAAGGCGATGCGCACGCGCCGGTTCATCTCACGCGTCGTCTTGAACCACTGCGTCGTGGAGACCCAGTAGCGCAGTGTGAGCGTGGCCGAACTGTCGCCAAGACTATCGACGAAGACCTGCGGCGCCGGCACGGATTCGATGGTCGGATCCTCGCGCGCAATGTCCATAAGACGGTCGATCTCGTCATCGATATCCCGACTATCCGGCACCGTGACCTGAAGGTCGTGCTTGCGGGTGCGCTCGCGGCTGTAATTGGTAACCGGCGTGTTCCAGAGCGTGGAGTTCGGTGCAAGGCGATAGAGGCCGTCGCTTGTCCTGAGTTCGGTGGCAAACAGGCCGACCTCGGTGATCGTGCCGGTCACATCCTTCGTCTCGATATATTCGCCGACGCGGAACGGCCGTAGCACAAGCAACATGATGCCGGCGGCGATGTTCTGAAGCGTACCCTGAAGGGCGAGACCAATGGCCAGGCCGGCGGCGCCGAGGGCGGCGATGATCGAGGCGGTCTGCACGCCGAACTGGCCGAGCACCGTCACGAAGACGAGGATGAGCATGGCGTAGCGCAGGATATTAGCGAAGAAATGCGCGAGCGTCATGTCGATGCCGCGCACATGCGACAGGCCGGACAAGGCCCAGCGGTGCAGCAGCCGGGACAGAAACCAGCCGAGCACGAGCAGCACGAGCGCGCCGAGAATGGAGAAGGAATATTGCACCGCGAGCGCACTCGCCTGCGTGAGCGCCGCGCGCGAGGCGACGATGATGTCGGTGGCTTGTTGTTCCATGGATGCTTTCCCCATCTGTTGACGTCGATGGGGAATGGCAGTGCGGCGGAGAAGTTCCGCCTATCGCGTCCCGACCTTGAGGCCGGGGGCCGGCCGTTCTTCCAGAATGCGGCGGCGAAAGCGAAACAGCGCGGCGGGGCGCCCGCCGGTGGCGGCGGTGGAGCCGCCGGTCGGCTCGACGAGTTCGGCGCCCTCGACCAGCCGGCGAAAATTCTGCTTGTGCAGGTGCCGGCCCGAGATCGCCTCGACGGTCGCCTGCAATTCGGTGAGCGTGAATTCCGGCGCCATCAGCTCGAAGATGACCGGGCGGTATTTGATCTTGCCGCGCAGGCGCGCCATGGCGGTCGCGACGATGCGGCGGTGATCGTGCCGCATGGCGATGCCGGGGGAGGAGGTGCAGGGGCGGGTGCGTCCGTCCGTCACCGCTTCTTCGGCAAGGCCGGCTTCATAGAGCAGCTCGTAGCGCTCCAGAACGCGCTCCTCGTCCCAGGGAAAATCATCAAGGCCGAAGGCGAGGCGGATGCGGGTCAGCGGCATCGGTGTGGTGTTGAAACGCTCTTCGCGCATCACATCGCCGGCCCAGGTCTTCAGGGCAGGAATGATCAGCTGGTCGATGACAGGCGGCCGGCCCTGCCGCCAGTCCTCCCAGGGCAGGTAGGCGTACCAGTCGCGCCAGGCCGCGCCGGCCTGCGCCAGCCGCTCATTGGCCTCGGCATCGGTGCGGGTCAGCGCGAGATAGCCGACGGACACCATATGCGTGCCGGCCTCGTCCGGCAGCTTCTGCCGGCCGCGGTCGCCGAATGTGTAGAGCTGCTCGATATAGCCGAGCTTCAGCGCCGTCTGCGCCTCCACGCTGGCGCGCAGGCTGGTTTCGAAGGTGCGGTGCTGCTGTGGATCGAAAGGGCCGAAGGGCAGGGCGTCGCGCTCGCCGGCCGGGCCGCCGATCGCCAGAATGCAGGGGCTGCGGCCCGAGATCGCGACCACCGCCGCATTGAGGCCGATTTCGACCGGAGGGCGGGCGCGCTGTTCCGTCATTGTTGCACCGGGCCGGCGGAAAAGAGGAAGGGGCTGTCGCCGACATAGTCCGCCCCTCGGCCGATGGCTTTCACAGCGGCGACAAGCCGGCCGCCACGGCCGAGCACATGATCGCCGATCTCGATCAGCCGCGCATTCGGCGTCGCCTGCACCGAGGCTTTTCGCAGGCGCTGCGCCAGATCGTGTTCGTCCTGATCGGGCTCCACCGCAAGGGCCGAGATGAGGGCGGCGGCGGGCGAGCGGGAGACACCCATCATGCAATGCACGAGGAGCGGTGCCTGCCGGTCCCAGCCGCGCGCGAAATTGACGATGGCGGCGACATGCTCCTCTCCGGGGGCGACGAGATTGCCCGTGCCGGCAAAGGCGATGTCGTTGACGCCGACGATCAGGTGGCGCGCGACGTCGATGACGGCGGGCCGATGGAAATTCTGCTTGGGCGCGACGAGGCTCAGCATCTCGCGACAGCGGTGCCGGATGGCGAGTTCCGCGATCTTTCCCAGCGGTGCGACGACGATCGTGCCCATGTTACACCGCCGTCTTGAGGCTGGCGCGCTCGCGCTCCAGCGTTTCGAAGCGCTCGGCGAAACGGCGCTGTGCTTCAGCCGTGGGCACGGGGTCGATGTCGATCATCTCGAGCGTGATGCCGCGTGGCGCGCCGAAGAACTTGACGGCCTCGGCATGCGAGAAGCCGGCGAGCTCCGTTGCCTCGAAGAAGGCGGCGACCTGGTCGGCCTTCTTGATCTTCGCCTTCAGCGTCGCAGGCATCGATGGCGGCAGGCCGAAGCGCAGGTGCACGGCGGTCTCCAGCCGTTTCTCCACCGTCTTGTAGCCGCCGCCGACCACCGCCTTGAAGGGCGAGATCATGTCGCCGATCACATATTCCGGCGCATCATGCAGCAGGGCGATCAGGCATTCATCGGCATCGCAGCGGTTCTGCCGGCGGAAGATCGCCTCGACCATGAGGGAGTGCTGCGCCACCGAAAAGGCATGTTCGCCATGCGTCTGGCCATTCCAGCGCGCGACGCGGGCAAGGCCATGGGCGATGTCGGAGAGTTCGATATCGAGCGGCGAAGGATTGAGCAGATCGAGGCGGCGGCCGGACAGCATGCGCTGCCAGGCGCGGGGTTCAGCCTTTGCGCCGCTCATTGGAGAAAGCGATCGTCGGAAACGATCCCTCCGTTTGTGCGGGAACCCCCCTCTGCCCTGCCGGGCATCTCCCCCGCAAGGGGGGAGATCGGCAGGGGGCGGGACCTTTGCCCGATCAGCAACGCCGGAGATGGGCAAAACAGTGCTTCATCCAATCTCCCCCCTTGTGGGGGAGATGCCCGGCAGGGCAGAGGGGGGTAGGCTTGGGCATGCCGCACAGAATTCATTGCGCCGGCACCTCGGAGGCCTCTTCGGGGAAGGCAAGGCCGGTCCAACCGGGCAGGGCGACGGTCACGGCGATGCCGTCGGCCGTGATCGGCATGCCGGCATGCATCGCGTCGGCCGCGCGGTCGATGCGCACGATAGCGAGGCCATTGGTGCCCGAAACGCTGCCGAGCGTGCCGACCGGCTTGCCGCCGGCCATCAGTTCCGTGCCGCCGGCGGGCAGGGCGCTTTCGGCGGTGACGATGACCGGGCGGCGCCGGGCGGTGCCGCGGTGCTGCATGCGGGAGACGACCTCCTGGCCGACATAACATCCCTTGCGGAAGGAAAGTCCGCCACTCAGGTCCAGCAACACATCATGCGGGAAGGCATCGGACAGCGGATAGTCGCGCCCGGATTCCGGCAGGCCGGCTGAGATGCGCAACGCGTCGTAGAGTGCGGGATCGTCGTTGCCGCCGCCACCCGGGCGGCGCGAGACACCGAGCCCGGCCTTGGCAAAGCGGGCGTCGCGGGCCGCTTCAGCTTCCGCATCGTCCCAGGAGACGGTCGCTTCATTGCCTTCGACCACGGCGAGATCGACGGCGGCGCGCAGCTTGTACATGGTCAGCCGCTTGAGGAGCGCGTCGCGCTGGTCCTCTGTCGTTTCGATGAAGAAGCCATCCGCACCATCGCGGCGGATCAGGAAGTCGAAGAAGATCTTGCCCTGCGGTGTCAAAAGCGCGCCCGGCCGGATCTCGCCCTCGGGCAGCGAGGGCAGGTCGGTGGTGATCAGCGATTGCAGGAAGGGCTCGGCATCCTTGCCGGAAAGGCGGAGAAAGGCGCGGCCGGAAAGCGTGACGGAAGGCATGTTTCGATCCAGATTCCTGTGGGCCGACGATGTCCGTCGACGCTTTGGCGCATCAGCACGCCCGTGAAACAGAGGTAGAATGCCGGACGCGCTTTCGCAAGGTCGGGACGGCTTGTCTCATGCGCCGGTATCGATAAGAAGGACGCCGAACGACAAGGCCTTCCATGGATACGACGCCCCTTTCCCACGATGCCTGGTGTGCCTGGCACCCGCAAGAACTCGCCCGCAGGCTTTCCGGCATCGAGAGGCCCTGGTGTGTCGTCGGGGGCTGGGCGCTCGATCTGTGGCACGGCGTCGAGACGCGGGTACACGACGATCTGGAATTCACCATCCTGCGCGCCGATTTCGACCACTTCCGTGCAGCGCTGCCGGGGATGCGGTTCCATGCGGTCGGCGACGGGCAGGTCGAGGCTCTGGGCGAGCGGGAAATCCCGCCCGGCGAGATTGCGCAGGTCTGGTGCGAGGACATCGCGGCGCGCTGCTGGCGGGTCGATATGATGCTGGAGGACGGCACGCCGAAGACCTGGGTCTACAAGCGCGATCCCGCGGTGCGCCGGCCACGCGGGGAGATGGTGCGGATGACCGCGGAGGGCATTCCCTATCTTGTCCCGGAAGCAATCCTGCTCTTCAAGGCCAAATACCGGCGCGACAAGGATGAGGCTGATTTCACGCAGGCGCTGCCGAAGCTGGATGCGCGGCAAAGGCATTGGCTCAAGGCCCGAATCGCCGAAACGCATCCGGGCCATGGCTGGCTGCGGGATCTATAGGCTCAGTCGCCGGTGACGAAGAATTTCCACTGGCCATCGGGCGTGATGCCGACGCGGTAGAAATTGTAGCTGCCGAATTCCTGCATGTCGGAGAAATCGCCGGCCGTCACGATGCGCAGCAGCTCGACCTTTTCCGGCGGCGTCAGGCCGGCCAGCGGTTTTTCGGCGAAATAGGGCCAGACATACATCTCGTCGGGCGTGCCCTGGCCGACATGCACGAAACCGGTCGCCAGCACGTCGAGCAGGATCGCCAGCACCTCGATGCCGTCGCTGTCGCCCGACTGGCCCTTCAGCGTCTCGACCGGGCCTTCTTCGGTCTCGACGATGGAGACCTGAGTTTCCGTGACGCCCTTGCCGAGCAGCGGACGCAGACGCTCGATATCGCCGGAAGCGGCGGCCTCGACGATGAGCTGGCGCATGCGGCGCACGGCTTCCGGCGCCTTGTCGATGTCGTAGAGCACCTCGACGGGCGTCTGCGGCTCCTCCGGCTTGTCGTCGGTGACGGCGGGCTCTTCGCCGGCCGGCTCGGTCACGGTCTCGCCCTTGCGAATCAGCGGATCGGGCATCGGCAGTTCGAGCGGGGAGGCGTCCTCCTCCTGCTGCTGCTCTTTCTCGACGGGGGCTGCCTTGTCGGCCTCTTCCTCAGGCTTCTGCGGCGTCTCGCCCGGCTGGTGCTTCAATTCGCTCAGCGCGAAAGCGGGGCGCACGGGCGCGACAAGCGCCGTCGTCCCTGCAAGCACCGACAATACGATGAGGCTGCTGCGAAACAGCTTTTTGCCGTCAGCGGACGTCTGCATGACCTATGTCTTTCCAGCCTGAAGCATTTGAACGCAATTCCGCACGCAGCATGGCTGCGCACTGTGGCGGAATTGCTTTATTGCAGGATGCGCTCGGGGGAGAATTCTCCAGCCAGCAGCCGCTCGCGCAGCGAATCAAGCATCGCTTCCGCACCTTTTTCGCCATGGACGCGAATCGTTTCGCGCAGAGCGAGCGCGATTGCGGCATCGGCAATGATTTCCGGTTCGATACCGTCAGCCATGCCGTCAGCCCAGGCTTCGTTCTGGTATTCCAGAGCGGCCTGCATCTTCTCGTGTACGATCATCTCGTCGATATCGTTGAGAGTAGGTTCCATTGAGCGGTCCATATGCGGCATTCAGTTCTTACTGCACTGTTAACGACCTTAGCAGCCTTTTCCCAAAACGGCACTGGGTCATGAGAAAAGAGGTTAATTAACTGCTAATTTCCAAACCTTGCGGTAATTTCCGTGGCAAGTGTTGCACCTTCGTTACGGTATCTCTCTTCTGCGACAACAGCCGAGTCGGTGCAAGCGGTATAGATGGCCGCAAAGGAGCGATATCCCCGGTTGAACGCAGCCGTCAGCTTCTCCTGCCGCTTGGGTTCCTTGCCGGCTTCCAGGTCGATCAGGCGCTGCATCGAGGCGCGCCAATTGTCTTCCGCCTTCTCGGTGCAGAGATTGCGCAGGTAATGCACCGCCCCCAGTATTTCCGAAAGCCGCTCAAGCCGCTCGTCATAGGGCGCCGGCTTTTCCTCGATCGTGGCGGCTGGCGGCGTTTCCTTCGCCTTGTCGCCGGTCGCCTTCTGGCCGAAAGAGGGACCGGCAAGAACGAGGCTGATGAGGAGTGCGGCGCGAATCACCCTCATGCCGAAAGCCTCGCCCGCTCGGCTTCCAGCCTCGCAATGCATTCGCGCACGCTGTCCGGTGCCGGCATTTTTGCGATCTCTTCTGCCGTATACCAGCCGACGCTTGCGGCATCGTCGGCCGCGACGGCAACCGCAGAGGCGTCCGCCTTCACCTTGAAGACCGACAGGAAGAAGGAGGGGCTGCCCGGGCCGTCCTCGCGGCCGGAAAGAGCGTAGGTCGCGAAAAGCATTGGCTTTTCGGCCCGGATGCCGGTTTCCTCGAAGAGTTCACGCAGCGCCGTCTCGGCCGGGGTTTCGCCGTCCTCGCCGCGTCCGCCCGGAAAGGCATACATGGCGTCCGACGGCGGCTTGGAGCGCAGCACGAGCAGGTAACGCCCGTCGCGCTCGATGATGGCGGAGGAGGCGGGTTGGGGCTTCTTCGACTTCTTCATCGTGTCAGATGTTCTCGCGCTTCATTGACCCCTTATAGGCAAAGTGCGATGACGGCGCCATGTGTGGACGCTATGCATTGCTGGCCAGAACGGACCTGATGAAGGCGTTTCTCGATGTCCTTGACATCGAGGACGCGCCGGCGCGCTACAATATCGCGCCGACGCAGCCGATCCTCGTCGTCGTCGCCGGTGAAAAGCAGGAACCCGGCAGCAACCTGCCGGAGCGCAGGGCCATGCTGGTGCGCTGGGGCTTCATGCCAGGGTGGGTGAAGGACCCCCGCGATTTTCCGCTATTGATCAATGCACGCTCGGAGACGGCCGTCGAGAAGGCGTCGTTTCGCGCCGCCATGCGCCACCGCCGCATCCTCGTGCCGGCCTCCGGCTTCTTCGAATGGCGCCGGCCGGAGGACAAGAGCGAGAAGGCGCAGGCCTATTTCATCCGCCCGAAGAAGGGCGAGATCGTCGCCTTCGCCGGCCTTATGGAGACGTGGTCCTCGGCGGATGGGTCGGAGGTCGATACCGGCGCGATCCTCACGACCAAGGCGAATACCGACATTGCGCGCATTCATGACCGCATGCCCGTCGTCATCCGTCAGGAGGATTTCTCGCGCTGGCTGGACTGCAAGACGCAGGAGCCGCGCGATATCGCCGATCTGATGAAACCGATCGACGCGGGTTTCTTCGAGGCCATCCCGGTGTCGGACAAGGTCAACAAGGTCGCCAATATGGGGCCTGATATCCTCGAACCCGTCGCGGAACGGCCCGAACCGGCGCCGGAAAAGAAGAAGGGCGCCGACGCGCCCCCATCTTCCGACCAGCTTTCGCTGTTCTAAAGGCCACGCTTAATCATAGAGCGGCTGGAGCACGGCCGGAATATCGCGCTCGCGGCGCGGCTTTTCGGCTTTTGCTTCCGGCTTGCACTGGGTAGCCGCGACCACGGCCCGCAGGCCGATCGGCTTGTAGCGCGCCTGCAGGTTCTCGTTTGCGGCAGCGGCGGGCTTTTGCGTCGGGTGTTTCTTGGCAGTCGACATTCTCATTCTCCTGAAGTCTGGCTCATCAGGCAGCCCCGTCCCCCGGTTGCTACCCCAATGAGCTATGCATTTAAGGAGCCCTTTCGGCTAAATTCTGCTCAAACTTTGATCGCTTCGCGGCAGAACGCCAAATTGGCGGGTTTTTCTCGGTCAAGAATTGTGACCGCTGTAATATTCATTCAGGCGGTGTCTGCCGCACCCTGCTGCGCAGGAAGGCGGCAATGATGGCCCCGAGGCCGAACGGGTTGTCGCAACCGGCGCCGTCGGGTCGCCGGCGGCTCTCATGGTCTGCATGGTTCTCGCGTCTGGTGTTTCGCATCGTGTTCCCCTGATTTTCCGGCGGTTCGACCGCTTCGATGCCTCTTTTTCTCACGGCGCACGGCGCGGCCCTGTCACCGCGGTAACAAGGTGAGAGGCCAAGGATTTTCACCGGGAAAGACCTTCGCCCGCTTGACCGGACGAGCGCGGAGCGCGATAAAGCGTGCCATGAAAACGGTACTCTGCATTCGCCGGAGCATTATTCGCTAGCGCACGCGCTGGCCCGGCCGTTTTCGTCCCCCAAAATCCCTGGATGACAAACGACCCGGCCAGCCGGGTTTTGCATTTTGGGAGACTTCCATGGCCGAAAAGCCGGTCCTGTCGCTGTACAACACGCTCACGCGCTCGAAGGGGGCTTTTGCGCCCATCGATCCCGACAATGTGCGCATGTATGTCTGCGGCCCGACGGTCTATGACTTCGCCCATATCGGCAATGCACGCCCGGTCATCGTCTTCGACGTGCTGTTCCGCCTGCTGCGCCACGTCTATGGCGAAAACCACGTCACCTATGCCCGCAACATCACTGACGTCGACGACAAGATCAACGCGCGGGCGCTGCGTGATTTCGGCACCGAGATCGCAAACGGCACGCTCTCGCTCAACGAGGCGATCCGCCGCGTGACGGAGAAGACGGCGAACCAGTTCCATGCCGATATCGTTGCACTCGGCGCCATGCAGCCGACGCATGAGCCGCGCGCCACCGAATTCGTGCAGCCGCGCGACGACGGCAAGGTCGACATGATCACGCTGATCGGGCGCCTGATCGAACGCGGCCATGCCTATCAGGCCGGCGGCGAGGTGTTGTTCGATACCCAGTCGATGGCCGACTATGGCGACCTTTCCAAGCGTCCCCTCGACGAGCAGCAGGCCGGTGCCCGCATCGCCGTCGATGCGCACAAGAAGAACCCCGGCGATTTCGTGCTCTGGAAGCTGTCGTCGCCGGAAGAGCCGGGCTGGGACAGCCCCTGGGGCCGCGGCCGTCCGGGTTGGCATATCGAGTGCTCCGCCATGTCGGCCGCCTATCTGGGCGAGACCTTCGATATCCACGGCGGCGGGCTCGACCTGATCTTTCCCCATCACGAGAACGAGATCGCCCAGTCGCGCTGCGCGCACGGCACCAAGGTCATGTCGAATGTCTGGATGCACAACGGCTTCCTGCAGGTCGAAGGCCGCAAGATGTCGAAGTCGGAAGGCAATTTCTTCACGATCGCCGAACTGCTGCACGAGGAGAAGTTCGGCGGCCGCAAATGGCCGGGCGAGGTGCTGCGCCTCGCCATGCTGATGACGCATTACCGCGAGCCCATCGACTTCTCCGTCAAGCGCCTGGAAGAGGCCGAACGCCTCATCGCCAAGTGGCCGGCCGGCGGCAACCAGGCCGAAGGCCGCGTGGACGCGACCGTGCTGACGCCGCTCTACGACGACCTCAACACCGTCGGCGCCGTGCAGGCGCTGCACGCGCTCGCCCAATGCGCCAACAACGACCCGCTGATGCTGCCCGTCTTCGCCGCCAGCGCCGAGCTTCTCGGCGTCCTGCCGAAAAAGGCCGAGGTTTCCAAGGCTTTGGAGGACAGCATCGAAAGCCTCATCCAACTGCGCCTGGAAATGCTGAAGGCGAAAAACTTCGCCGAAGCCGACAAACTCCGCGACGACCTCGCCGCCAAGGGCATCCAGCTCAAGGACGGCAAGGACCCGGCGACGGGCGAGCGGGTGACGACGTGGGAGGTGAAGCGGTGAGGTTGTCTGGAGCTTGGTGAAGGCCTATGCTTTGGCATATGCCGTGAGCGATGGAGGTCGCTATGAGTGCAAGACCGCAGGAAATGCCTGAAGCAGCGCAGGAGCGGGAGGTGAAGCTTTTCCGCAACGGCCGCAATCAGGCCGTTCGCATTCCCGTCGAGTTCGAACTCCCGGGAAACGAAGCCGTCATGCGCAAGGAAGGCGACCGCCTCATTCTTGAGCCGAAGCCCAGAAAAATGGGGCTGGCCGCCCTGCTTGCGACCTTCGAACCCTGGCAAGGCGACTTTCCGGAACTCGACGAAACGACGCCGCCCCCTGAGGACGTCGAGCTGTGACCGCCTTCCGCTACATGCTCGACACAAACGTCATCTCGGACATGGTTCGCAATCCCGAGGGTGCGGCCGCCGGTCGGGCGACCGCGGTGCCGACGGACGAGCTCTGTACAAGCGCCATCGTTGTTTCGGAATTGCGTTATGGCTTAAGGAAAAAAGGCGCCGTTTCTCTGGCTCGTCGTGTCGAGGCCGTTCTGGAGGAGATCACGATCCTTCCCTACGATCCGCCGGTCTCCTTCGCCTATGCGCAAACGCGCGATGCGCTCGAGCGTAAGGGACGGCCAATCGGCTATACCGACCTCTTCATCGCCGCCCATGCCCTCTCTCTCGACTTAACGCTCATCACCGCCAATGTCAGGGAATTCTCCCGCGTCGAAGGGTTGAGGGTCGAAAACTGGCTGGAGCCCCGCCCATGACCACGCCCTTCTACACCGGCGGATGCCAGTGCGGTACCGTGCGCTTTCATGTCGAGGGTGCGCTTGGCGATGCGTCGGTCTGTCATTGCCGCATGTGCCAGAAGGCGAGCGGTAATTTCTATCTGCCGCTCGTCTCCGTGCGCGACGCGAAGCTCACCTGGACGCGGGGCGGGCCGAAGCGGTTCCAGTCGTCGAACCACGGTTTTCGCGGCTTCTGTGCGGATTGCGGCACGCCGCTGACCTATGAGGCACCGGATGGCGTGGCACTGACGATTGCCGCCTTCGACGATCCGGCCGAGATTGCGCCGCGCATCCAGTGGGGCATCGAGGCGAAGCTGCCCTATGTGGACGCAATCCCCGGCCTGCCGGGCGAGGACACGATGGCCGATCAGGACGCATCCTCGTTCCTCGCCGATCTCATCTCCTACCAGCACCCCGATCACGACACCGACGTCTGGCCGCCGGAGCGCAAGCGATGAGCATTTCGCGCATCTATACGGGCGGCTGCCAGTGTGGTGCGGTGCGTTACCGCGTCGAGGGCACGCTCGGCGATCCGCATCTGTGCCATTGCCGCATGTGCCAGAAGGCGGCCGGCAACTATTTCCTGCCGCTCGCCAATGCGCCGCGCGAAAAATTCTCGGTCACGCGCGGCGAGCCGGGCTGGTTCCAGTCGTCGGAAATCGTGCGGCGCGGTTTCTGTGCGGCCTGCGGCACGCCGCTGTTCTACGATGCGTCCGGTGCCGGCCATATCAATGTGACGCTCGGCTCGCTCGACGATCCCGACGACGTGCGCCCCATCGCTCAGTCCGGCGTCGAAGCGCGCGTCGTCTTTTTCCAGCACCTGCCGAAGCTGCCGGAGAGCGAGAGCAATGAAGGCGAGGGCGGGGAGGAGCGGCATGTGACCATCCGCGCCTCGAACCGCCAGCATCCCGACTACGACACCGACCATTGGCCGCCAGAAGATTGAGAAACGGGGGAGTGAAGATGACAGACACCGTTCGAACCGGAGGTTGCCAGTGCGGCGCCGTGCGTTTCCGCATCAAGGGCCAGCTCGGCCGCCCGTCGATCTGCCATTGCCGCATGTGCCAGAAACAGTTCGGCGGCTTCTTCGGCCCGCTGGTTACGGCCAAGGGCGAGGTGGAGTGGCTGCGTGACGAACCGGCCTATTTCCAGTCCTCCATCAACATCGCGCGCGGCTTCTGCAAGCAGTGCGGCACGCCCCTGACCTACAAGCATCCCGGCGGTCTGGAGATCGCCATCGGCGCCTTTGACGATCGCTCCGATCTCGCGCCGCAGATCCAGGTGAACTACGGCTCGCGTCTGCCCTGGGTCGAGCAGATCTTTTCCGCCCCCGTTCATGACGACCCGGATTACTACAGCCAGCAGGAGAGCATCATCTCCTTCCAGCATCCCGATCACGAAACCGAAAACTGGCCTGCCCACGGAATGAAATTATGACCGAAGCCTTGCGTATGCTCTATCCCGAAATCGAACCCTATGCCTCCGGCCATCTCGATGTCGGCGACGGCCATGTCATCTATTGGGAGCGTTCGGGAACGCCAGGCGCAAAGCCGGCGGTCTTCCTGCATGGCGGCCCCGGCGGCGGCTTCTCGCCGGCGCACCGCCGGCTGTTCGATCCCGCACTTTACGACGTGACGCTGTTCGACCAGCGCGGCTGCGGCCAGTCCACGCCGCACGCGGAACTCGAAGCCAACACGACCTGGGATCTCGTCGCCGATATCGAGCGCCTGCGCGAAATGGCCGGTGCCGAAAAGTGGCTGGTCTTCGGCGGCTCCTGGGGCTCGACGCTGGCGCTCGCCTATGCGGAAAAATATCCGGAGCGCGTTTCCGAACTCGTCGTGCGCGGCATCTACATGCTGACGAAGGGCGAACTCGACTGGTACTACCAGTTCGGCGTCTCGGAAATGTTCCCGGACAAGTGGGAGCGCTTCATCGCGCCCATCCCGGAAGAAGAGCGCCACGAAATGATGCACGCCTATCATCGCCGCCTGACCAGCGACGACAAGGCGACGCGCCTTGCGGCCGCCAAGGCCTGGAGCCTTTGGGAAGGCGAGACGATCACGCTCCTGCCGGAGCCCTCGACGAGCAAAAAGTTCCGCGAGGACGAATTCGCGCATGCCTTCGCCCGCATCGAAAACCATTTCTTCGTCAATGCCGGCTGGATGGACGAGGGACAGCTCCTGCGTGATGCCCACAAGCTGACCGGCATTCCCGGCGTCATCGTGCACGGCCGCTACGACATGCCATGCCCGGCGAAACAGGCCTGGCAGCTGCACAAGGCCTGGCCCGAGGCGGAGTTCTATATCATCGAAGGGGCGGGCCACGCCTATTCGGAGCCGGGCATTCTCGACCGGCTGATTTATGCGACCGACAAGTTTGCGGGCAAGGCTTGAAGGCCGTGCCTGCCGTCTTCACCCCCCTCTGGCCTGCCGGCCATCTCCCCCACAAGGGGGGAGATCGGCAGGTGGCAAGATCCGCGCTCGATCGGCAGCGTTTGAGATGGGCGAAAACGGCTCACCATCTAATCTCCCCCCATGTGGGGGAGATGGCCGGCAGGCCAGAGGGGGGTATCCCGCCCTCCACGAACAAGGATTCTCCCCAGGGAGGGAACACATGAAAAAAGACCGTATCCACCTTTTCGACACCACGCTCCGGGATGGCCAGCAGACGCCCGGCATCGATTTTTCCCTGGAGGATAAGATCGCCATTGCCGGCATGCTGGACGAGTTCGGCCTCGACTATGTCGAGGGCGGCTATCCCGGCGCCAATCCGACGGATACGGCTTTCTTCTCCAAGAAACGTACCGGCCGAGCGAAATTCGTCGCCTTCGGCATGACGAAGCGCGCCGGCGTCTCTGCGTCCAACGATCCGGGCCTCGCGGCTCTGCTCGATTCGCGCAGCGACGCGATCTGTCTCGTGGCGAAAAGCTGGGACTACCATGTGCGCGTGGCACTCGGCTGTTCCAACGAGGAGAACCTCGAAAACATCGCGGAATCCGTCAAGGCCGTGGTCGCCTCGGGCCGCGAATCCCTGGTCGATTGCGAGCACTTCTTCGATGGCTACAAGGCCAATCCCGACTATGCACTCGCCTGCGCCACCACGGCCTTCGCCGCCGGCGCCCGCTGGGTGGTGCTTTGCGACACCAATGGCGGCACGCAGCCGTCGGAAGTGCAGGACATCGTCAGGGCGGTGATCGCCGCCGGCGTGCCGGGCGACAATCTCGGCATCCATGCCCACAACGATACCGGACAGGCGATCGCCAATTCGCTCGCGGCGATGGAAGCCGGCGTGCGCCAGATCCAGGGCACGCTGAACGGCATCGGCGAACGCTGCGGCAACGCCAACCTCGTGACGCTGATCCCGACGCTGGCCCTGAAGGAAGCCTATAACGAGCGCTTCGAGATCGGCATCGACACGGAAAAGCTCGCCGGCCTCACCAAGCTCGCCCATACCTTCGACGAGCTGCTCAATCGCTCGCCGGATCACCAGGCACCCTATGTCGGCGCCTCCGCCTTCGCCACCAAGGCCGGTATCCACGCGTCGGCGTTGCTCAAGGACCCGCGCACCTACGAACATGTCACGCCCGAGAGCGTCGGCAATCTGCGCAAGGTCATGGTGTCGGACCAGGGCGGAAAGGCCAATTTTATCAACGCGCTGAAGCTGCGTGGCATTACCGTGCGCAAGGACGATCCGAAGCTCGACCAGCTCATCCAGATCGTCAAGGAGCGCGAGGCGACCGGCTATGCCTATGAGGGCGCGGATGCGAGCTTTGCGCTGCTCGCCTATCGCACGCTCGGTACGGTGCCGGAATTCTTCCATGTCGAAAGCTTCCGTGTGATGGTCGAGCGCCGCTATGATGCCAACGGCCAGCTGAAAACCGTCTCGGAAGCGGTGGTGCGGGTCATCGTCGATGGTGAGACCATGATGTCCGTCGCCGAGGGGCACGGCCCGGTCAACGCGCTCGACCTGGCGCTCAGAAAGGACCTCGGCAAATATCAGGCCGAGATCGCCGATCTGGAGCTGGCGGATTACAAGGTGCGTATCCTCAATGGCGGCACGGAAGCCATAACCCGCGTGCTGATCGAATCGACCGACGCCTCCGGCGCGCGCTGGTGGACGGTCGGCGTCTCCGACAACATCATCGACGCCTCCTTCCAGGCGCTGATGGATTCCATCATCTACAAGCTCTTGAAGAACCGCGGCGAGGCGGGCAGGGAGACGGCAGAGTGAAGCGGAAGGTTCAGCATCGCTCATCCGTCCCTTCACCCGAATGAATTGGTATATTCACGGCCATTGGAGTATCCCGTCGAAAAATTCATAAATCGACGGGAAATGACACCATGGCCGACGCAAATTCCACAAGCGCGCCCCAGACGGGCGATTCGCCGCGCGGTTTCGCCTTCGCGCTGACGGCTTACGTGCTCTGGGGCTTCCTGCCGTTCTTCATGAAGGCCGTCGCACATATCCCGGCACCCGAAGTGGTGGCGCACCGCATCATCTGGTCGGTGCCGCTGGCTGGTCTCGTGCTGGTCTGGCTCGGCCGCACGTCGGAAATCAAGGCGGCGCTGCGCTCACCGCGCATGATCGCCATGGCGACGCTGACGGCGGTGCTCATCACCATCAACTGGGGCATCTATGTCTGGGCGATCGGCGCAGGCCGCGCCATCGAGACGGCGCTCGGCTACTATATCAACCCGCTGTTCTCGATTTTCCTCGGCGCCGTTCTCCTGAAGGAAAAGCTGGACCGGGCGCAGATCGCGGCAATCGCCTTGGCCGCCGTCGCCGTTGCCATTCTCGCCTTCGATGCGGGTGGCCTGCCGTGGGTGTCGCTGAGCCTTTGCATTTCCTGGGGTTTTTACGCCTTCTGCCGCAAGACGCTGCCGATCGGTCCAAACCAGGGCTTCTTCCTGGAGGTGCTGATCCTCAGCGTGCCCGCGATCGGCTACATCATCTGGCTGGAATCGACGGGGCAGGGCCATTTCGGCGATACGGGCATGACGGACGTGCTGTTGCTTCTGTCCTGCGGTTTCGTTACCGCGGTCCCGCTGATGGTCTATGCCAACGGTGCCAAGCTCCTCAGGCTCTCCACCATCGGCATCATGCAGTATATCGCGCCGACGATGATCTTCATCATCGCCGTCTTCGCCTTCGGCGAGCCTTTCGGCACGACCAAGCTCATTGCCTTCGTCTTCATCTGGGCCGCCCTCTTCATCTATTCCGGCTCGATGCTGCGCAGTGCTCGCGCGCGCCGCGTGGCTGCCGCCGAACTGAAACCTGCCGAATAGGCATAAAAAAACCGGAGGTCGCCGACCTCCGGTTTTCATGCGTTCCAGCCAAGATCCTAGAGACGGGCGATGATTTCCGATTCGCCGTCACGGTCCACGTCGCTGGCCCAATGGTTCACAAGTGCCGCGACGATCTCTTCCGGATCGTCGATCACGAGCGGCTGGACGAGATGGGCGGTGTGGATGAAGCCTTCATCGGCCATGTGGCGGATGAGCTTCAGCATCGGATCCCAGAAGCCGCCGATATTGGCGAAGACCATCGGCTTGCGATGCCGGCCGAGCTGCGCCCAGGTCATCACCTCGACGATCTCTTCCAGCGTGCCGATGCCGCCCGGCAGCGCCACGAAGGCGTCGGCGCGGTCGAACATCTTGTGTTTGCGCTCATGCATGTCGGGCGTGATGATCAGCTCGCTGAGCTGGCCCAGGGAATGACGGGTGGCCTCCATATCCACGAGGAATTGCGGTATGATGCCGGTGACGCGGCCGCCATGCGAGAGCACGCCGCTGGCAACCGCGCCCATGATGCCCTTGGTGCCGCCGCCATAGACGAGGCGCAGGTGATTTTCCGCCATTGCCTTGCCGAGAAGCCGCCCGGCATTGATGTAGGAAGAATCACGGCCGGGCTGGGAGCCGCAATAGACGCAGACGGATCGAATCGGAAGGTTTTGTTCGCTCATGGTCCGATTCAGCCACCCGGCCGGATGCCCGTCAAGGATAATGACGGAAAAAGAGAGGGCCTGATGCCCCGGAATGCCCCCGAAAGCTTGTGCAAGGCATTGGGAATCGATAGCAATTTCCATAGGGGACTCCCGGGAAACCGGGACAGAGAGAGATTTGATGATGAAGAACAGGACCGGCCTGGTAGCCTTGATCGTGCTGGCGGTGGCGACACTGCTCATGGTTTTCTTCGTGCTGCCCAATATGAACAAGGACAAGCCGGCCGAAACGCCGGTCGCCAAGCTGGCCGATACGCCTGCCGAAGGCGGCGAGACGACGACGGCCGAGGGCAAGCAGCCGCGCACGACGGCCGAGACCGGCACGGCGACGACCGGTGAAGCCGCAACCGGCGACAAGGCGGCCGCCACGGGTGAACAGCCCGCCGCGGGCACGACGACCGCCGAAGCGACCGCGACGCAGGAAACCGCCTCCGCCGAAACGACGCCCGCCGATCCGACGGCCGGTTGGGTGACGCCGGCCTTCGATCTCCTGCGTGTCGAGCCCGATGGCTCCACCGTGATCGCCGGCCGCGGCCAGCCGAACACCAAGCTGGAAATCAAGAACGGCGAGACCGTCGTCGCGACGGCCGATATCGGCCCCACAGGCGATTTCGCTGCCGTTTTCGACCAGCCGCTCGCGGCCGGCGATTACCAGCTCACCCTCAACACCAAGGACGACAAGGGCGACACGAAGGTTTCCGAAGAGGTTGCGACCGTTTCCGTCCCGAAGGATGCCGGTGGCGAACTGCTCGCCATGGTCTCCAAGCCCGGCGAGGCAAGCCGCCTGATCACGGTTCCGGAAACCGCCGAGCGCGCGGCCGGTGACGCAACCGCTAAGGCGGAGAAGACGATCGAGCAGCCGTCTGCCGAAACCGCGACGACAACCGAAACGGCCAAGACGGCTGAAACCGCCAAGACGGCCGACACCGGCACGGCGACGACGGGCGAACAGCCTGCCGCGACCGAGACGGCTCAGGCAACCGCCGAGGGGGCCGCGGCATCCGGCGAGGTCGCCACGACGACGGAAGCTGCGGTGACGCAGACCGTCGCCGCCGTTGCCAGCGAAGCCAAGGCCGAGGCCCGCGTTTCGGCCGTCGAGCTGGAAGGCGACCACATGTTCGTCGCCGGTACGGCGAAGCCCGGCGCGCTGGTCCGGCTCTATGCTGACGACAAGCTGGTCGGCGAGGCGAAGGCCGACGAGCAGGGCCGCTACGTGGCCGATGGCAAGATGGACCTGACGGTCGGTCGCCATACGATCCGCGCCGACGTGATGAGCGCTGACGGCAGCAAGGTCGAGTTCCGCGCTTCCGTGCCGTTCGATCGGCCCGAGGGCGAGCAGATCGCCGTCGTGGCGCAGGAGACCGGTGCCGGCGGTGCCGGTCCGGCGCTGGGCCTTATTGGTGGCGGCACTTTCGACAAGCTGCGCGGCGAAGCCGACAAGGCAATCGCCCTTCTCAAGGGGCTCTATGCGAACGGCCGCGTGCCCTCTGCCGAGGAACTCGCTGCGGCCCGTTCGGCGACGGAAATCGCGCTGAAGTCGCTTGCCGAGTTCAAGCCCGGTGCGGAAGAGGGCGAGGCGGCCCGCGAAATGGCGGAGAAGGCCTCCAAGGCCGCGGCCAGCGCGCTCGCGACCCTTCAGGCGCTGCCCTCGGATGCAACCGCTGTCGGCGCGGCCCTCGGCGCCGTTGAAACGGCGGTGGCCGATGCCCTGGCGCCGGCCATCGAGAAGGCAACCGCTGTCGTCGAAACCGCGACGGCGGCCGCCGACAGCTCCATCGAGGCGCTTGCCGGCCAGGCGACCGCCTTGCAGCAGCAGTTCGTCGCGCTGTTCTCCGATGGCCGCAATGCGACCACGGCGGAAATCCAGACGGCCCGCACGGGGCTGGAAGGCGCGCTGAAGGCCATTACCGGCTTCACCGCACCCGCTGGCGCAAGCTCCGATGTGCAGGCCGCGATCGACAAGCTGAAGGGCTGGGCGACAACCGCGCTCGAGCGCTTCGCCGCCGTTCCGGCCGGTGCCGGCAAGGAGGCCTACCAGCAGGCGCTCGCGTCGCTGGAAGGCATGCCCTCGTTGCAGGCGCCCGCGACCGCGGAGACGGCGTCCGGCACCACGCAGACCGGTACGGCCGATAACGGCCAGGCCGTTGCCGGCACGGACACCGGTGGCGGTGCTCCGGCGAGTGAAGGCCAGACGGTTGCCGGTACGGATACGGCGGGCGGCAAGGCCGAGAGTGGCGAAGTGAAGGTGTCCAACGGTGGCGAAGTTGCCGCCGAGGAGCCGGAGACCGTCGAGCAGGCACCGCTCAAGGCGAGCAAGACCTCGGTCATCATCCGCCGCGGCGATACGCTCTGGCAGATCTCCCGCCGCATCTAC